>NZ_ATVU01000003.1:0-211791 GCF_000420885.1 Dorea sp. AGR2135
ATAATTTCTGATTTTTGGCTACCTTAACCCACCGTCTAAAGCCAGTGGGATTGCGGTAGCCTTATTTCAAATTTTGAAACCACAAAATTACGTATGGAATGTAGTTTGAACGAATAATATTTTCCATAAAAAATTATTCAATTTTTGTATAAACTTTCTTATCTTTCCATCAAAAAAAATCTGTATCCCCTTACGCTCTTGGGTGGCGTAAGGGGTTTACAGATTTTTATTACTACTTATTCTCTACATACTGGAAGTTATTACTTTCTGCATAGTGTGTTTCCTAAAATGATAATTACCACGACATCAACCAAAATAATCCCCAATGCAATATATATAAAAAATGCAGGCAAAATATTTTCAAACAAGCTCATAGTTAATGCAAGAATTGCTATAATAGACATTCCAATTCCCATTGTTCTGCATAACTTCTTTTCATCATATTTTTCCTTTTCTTCTCTTGAAGCTGTATTATATCCAGAAATGAACCAGCTTCCATGTCCAGAAAGTAAAATAATAGAAAGTACAGCAAATATCACAAAGACAATCCACACTATCCAATCAGAGCCTGTTGCTAAATCTGCTAATTTCATTTACATACTCCTCCTTACATTTCATTTTCTTAATTTTATAAACTTGAATTTTACAAGTAAAATGACCGAAATTATTTATTTGCTATTTCTACGATCATTATGCTCATAGTATTTCATTTTATCTTGATACATCTGTTCATCGATTCTATTCATAAAATCATCTATTGTTTCGTTACTTAGATTAGTTATTGCGTATCCCATAGATGCAGATAACTGATACGGTTTATCGTTCTTTTCATTCTCTGTCACAAAATTCTTTTTAGCAGATTTGATTATTTTTTGTATGAGCTGATCATCTGTTGTATTTAGCATTATAACAAATTCATCACCAGCATATCTTGTTACTACACCATATTCAGAGAACGATTTCCGAAGTAAATCAGCAACAATACACAATGCCAGATCTCCTTCTGCGTGTCCGTAGTTATCGTTAATCTGTTTAAATCCGTTCAGATCAATCATAATACCGGATACCCAGCAGTCCTTTTTATTACAGACTCGCTTATGTAAAAATTCCAGATACACGCGATTATATAATCCTGTAAGGCAATCTGTAAAAATAATCTCGTTTTTTAGTGCTGTCATTATTCCCGCGACCGGTATTGCAATAGATGCCCAGGTGATTGCAATTTCAACGAAAAATGCCTGAATAACTACCCCTAATATAACAGGAGCAAGTAAGGGATTCTATAAAGTGTTTGTAATTCATCAATGTCTCACAATTCAAAGAATAGTGATGCCATTTTCCTTCCTTACGATCATTCACAAGGCCGCATCCTACCAATATCTTCATATCATGGGATAAAGTTGGCTGGGTAATTTCAAATCTTTCCAAAAGTTTACACCCGCACTTTTCTCCATCCGACAGCATCTGTACAATTTCCAGCCGGTTCGCATCGCCCAAAGCCTTGCATATCAAAGCCACATCCATTGCATTCATATTGACACCTCACATTGATCATTGTCTATGTTCAATATAATATATACATAGATATTTGCCAATGTATGTGTTTTAAAAAAGAGAATCAAGTTTTTGATTCTCTTCATACATTCATTATAGCTTTTATCATCCATTTTATTTGCCCCAAACAGCCGCTGCATTCGACCTTACAAGCAGTTCTTCCACAGGCAGACCAATCGGACAAATATCATGACAAGATAACGACTTCCCGCATCCCTCAAAATATTTCTTCTTATATTCAGCAGAAATCTCATTCAAATGAGTGCTTTCCTGTTCTTCATTCAGAATCCGAAATGCGTTGACTGCAGCAACAGCGCCTGCGAAAGTCCCATTTGCAGAGAAGTTAGGACACACTTCAAGGCAGCAGCCACACATCAGACAGCGTGCCGACTGGTATCTCGGTTCATGTGTCCACGAACTCATATAAGCTTCACTTTCAAGCCAAAGGTTCAGTTTTTTCAAATTTTCAAACAGATTTGACCGGTCAACGATCAAATCTCTTACAAGCGGAAATTTGCTTAAAGGTTCCAAGGTGATTGTAGAACCTTTTAACATATGTAGAAATGTAGAGCAGGCCAGCCGGGGAAGTCCGTTGATCAGCATGGCACACGCTCCGCATTTCCGTACCATACAACCGCATTCCCATCCAATAGGAGCAGCCGTATTCCCACATGCATCTGTCAGTGGGTTACGACTATTCAATTCGTTTAAGACAGCGGCAATAGAACTATTTTCACTTCCGTCAAACTCAAATTCCTGCCAATAACTATCTGATTTCTGACTCTCCTGCCGCCTGATTTTTATTTTATATACCAAGTGAATCACCGCCTTTCTGGAACAGGTACAAAGGAAATCTGTATCTGCTTTCCATCAAATCTGGCTACCGTTGTTTTAAGGTAATCATTGTCATTGCTCTTCGGATAATCCTCCCGCCAGTGTGCACCACGGCTTTCTTTTCTTGCAAGAGCACTCTTTAGAACTGCCATGCCAAGCAATGGAAGATTTCCTGTCAGCGCTTGTACCGTTTGAATCCCATTTAACAACGTATTCTCATTTCTGACAACGCCCATAGTCTCCTGCATCACTTTGTTTAATTGCTTTATTTCTGAAATTTGAGACGCTGGTGGAAAATCTATCTGTGTCGCACAAGATAGATCTACTACATCTGCCTGTTCTGCCTGTTCGCATGCTGATTTTGCCGCAACACGTCCTCCGTATAACGCTCCTAACAGAGAATTTCCACCAAGACGGTTGGCACCATGATATTGGGCACAGCATTCTCCGGCAGCGTAAAGATTCTGAATCGGCGTTCTGTGCTGCTCATCCACCAGAATACCTCCCATAAAATAGTGAATTCCCGGTAAAACAGACACCGGTTCCTTTCGTATATCTTTATGCAAATAGGTCATACAATCGTCTGCCAGACCAGATAGCTTATTTGAAATAATCTCCTCCGATATTTCCGTCATGTCAAGAAATACCTCTGATTCATGGCTGACCTTCCATATCTCTCTGGCGGTAATATCTCGTGGCATCAGATTTCCAAGCTCCGGGTATTTTTCCTCCATGAAATACCATTGTTTTCCATCTTTCATGGCAAACAACCTGCCACCTTCCCCTCTGGCCGCCTCGCTGATGAGCATGCGTTTTCCACCACATTTCACAGTTGTCGGATGATACTGGATCATCTCGCCATTTGCCAGAGGAACACCAAGCCGGAACAATTCTGCGGTGACTTCTCCTGTATTGCTCAGCGAACCCGTTGTATTTCCAAACAATCCGTGCATACCACCGGTGGCAACAATAACCGCATCCCCCGGTAATTCCACAGTCTCCTGACTGTATTCATCCCTGATTACGCAGCCACAACAAATATTGCCACACAGACGAAGTGTTAGGAAAGAATGATGGCTGAACCGTTCTACCATACCAGATGCTTCTTTCCTGCGAACAGCGTCTATCATAGCTGTCATGATCTGCTTCCCGGTATCGCTCTGTGCAAAAGCAGTCCGTTTCTTTTTCTGCCCGCCAAAATTTCGCAGATCCACATCATCATAGCCACTCATGTTAAATTTAACTCCAAGTTTTAGCAGCCAGTGCACCAGCTCCGGTGCTGCCTGTGTCATTCCCCAAACTGCATTTGAATCTGCCAGACCACATGCTGCCTTTATTGTGTCTGTAAAATGTTCTTCGGGACTGTCGTTTTCATCTTTTGTATTCAAAGCTGCGTTGATACCGCCCTCCGCCATAACAGACTGTGCCCGCTCTGACGGAAGGGAGGAAACCAGTTTTACATTGCATCCATTTTCCGCTGCCTGCAAAGCCGCTGAAAGTCCTGCCAGTCCAGCACCTATAATAATAATTGTCTTACTCATAGATATTGCCACCCAATATAATAGAAAATAACTGCGCCCGCTATAAACAGAAGGAGCACCGAAAGAATCAAATAAATATCACCCCTTCGTTCTTTATAACTGATGATTCCCAGCGATACGAGCAATGGGCGGATATTGATAAAAATATGAACAAAGATTGCCGCCACAAACAAAAGCTGAGTTACCATCTTTACCGTTGTAAAAGGGAACAAAATATATGTCCCATTCTGCACCTTTCCAAACAAGCCAATATGGAAGAACAGCAGGATCAGTATTGCCAGCCCACTGGCTCGTCTCGCCCAGAATATGGCGTTCTGTTTCAGATACATTTTTCCGGATTGCTTCGCTGTCTGTAAACTCTGAACTGTCAGGATGACACCAATCACCGTATGCACAACAAGAATACCAACACCAATCCATGCAAGAAGTTTCCCTGCACTACTTCCAACTCCGTTCAGCATAAAGCTTCCCATGATTCCATGAATCATAAAAATGAGAAGCATTAAAACAGACAAAATCGTATTCCATTTTCTCATAAATTCCCGCTCACCTCATTTCTTCGCTGTCCATGATCATATAGTCCATCTGTGTTAGCGTTGTAACGTCAATAAAATCATCCGATGCCAGGAATACATCATACTTTCCACTTACCACTCTTGATAGCATCATTGTGTTACTGTACTCTTTCAGATCTACGGAAAAACCGGCCTGTTTCAATCTGTCACAGAGTTTCTTAGCATAACTGACAAGCGGATAATCCGTCTCAGATACATATAACCGAAAACTAATGTCCGTTTTCATGAGATCTGTTTCATTTGTTTCCGAATCGTCCAGTGCCAATTCTTTTAATTTATTCCGGGTGTTCTCGTTGTCGAGACCATCTGACATCATATTAATACCGAGAACATAAGAGCCTTCCAACTGTGCGGAGGCTTGAGCCGCCTTTTTTGACTTCGGTGTTGCTCCTGTGACTGCATCAATCATAGAAGGCGGTGAATGTAAAATGGCACCAAAACCTACAAGAAAAACAATCGTAACAACTAACAGAATCAGTTTTCGTTTCACATTCCCACCTCATTTCCTATTCTTTCAAAATTCTCATTGCGTTCAAAACAGCAATTATGGTAACGCCTACATCGCCAAATACAGCTTCCCACATTCCCGCAATACCAAGAGCGCCAAGAATCAGGAACACACTTTTAATCCCAAGAGCAATCACTATATTCTGCATGACAATCTGTTTTGTCGCTTTTGCTACTTCAATCGCGTCCACCAGCTTAGACGGTTCATCTGTCATCAGAACTACATCTGCTGCTTCAATGGCCGCATCCGAACCAAGCCCACCCATTGCAATACCAACATCTGCACGGGCAAGGACAGGAGCGTCATTGATACCATCACCAACAAAAGCCAATTTGCTTCCCGGTCTCTTTTTACTATCTAAAAGCTCAACCTTTTCCACTTTTTGGTCAGGAAGCAGCTGTGCATAATATTCATCCAACTGCAATTCTTCTGCAACGGACTTCCCAATTTTTTCATCATCACCGGTAAGCATGACTGTTTTTTCCACGCCGATATGTTTCAGGTCAGAAATTGCTTTTTTACTGTCCGGCTTCACTTCATCTGTTATCAAAATACATCCTGCATATTGACCATCTACCGCCAAATAAACTTTTGTACCTGCGTTTTCACAGGTTGTGTACTCTATACATTCTGTATCCATAAGTTTCGTATTGCCAGCAAAAACTTTCTTTTCCCCTGCCATTACACTGATTCCATATCCTGAAATTTCCTTATAATCAGAAATCACTGACTGATCAATTTCTTTTCCATAAGCAGAGAGAATGGATTTTGCAATAGGATGGTTAGAAAAACTCTCTGCCTCTGCCGCATACTCCAGAACCTGTTCTTTTGAAAATCCATTTGCAGGCAAAATATCCGTCACATTGAAAACACCTTTTGTAAGTGTTCCGGTTTTATCGAACACAATAGCGCTGACATTATTAAGTGCCTCTAAATAATTGCTTCCTTTTACAAGAACACCTCGTTTAGATGCTGCACCAATGCCGCCGAAGAAAGTCAGCGGGATTGAAATAACCAATGCACATGGACAAGATACCACAAGGAAAACAAATCCTCTGCGAATCCACTCTGTCCAGCCTCCGCCAAGAATGATCGGTGGCAGAATCGCCAGAAAAGCTGCTAAGATTACAACCACAGGTGTATAATAACGTGCAAATGTAGTAATAAAATTTTCTGTTGGTGCTTTTCGGCTTGACGCATTTTCCACAAGATCAATAATCTTTGAAGCCGTAGATTCACCAAATGCTTTTGTTGTCTTAATCATTAAGACACCCGTCTGATTCATACAACCGGAAAGTGCTTCGTCTCCTTTATGAACACTTCTCGGAACTGATTCTCCTGTTAAGGCGCTTGTATCCAGCATAGAATCTCCATCCAATACCACACCGTCTAATGGAATTTTTTCACCAGGCTTTACAATAATAATCTCACCAATGGAGACATTTTCTGGAGATATGGTAATCAATTCCCCATTTCTTCTTACTGTAGCAGAATCTGGACGTATATCCATTAAGTCTGATATAGATTTTCTGGAACGCTTAACAGCCAATGACTGAAAAAATTCACCTACCTGATAGAATAGCATAACAGCAACTGCTTCTGGATATTCACCAATGACAAAAGCCCCAATCGTAGAAACACTCATCAAAAAATGTTCATCAAATACACGCCCCTTTGAAATGTTCCTCACAGCCTGCCATACAACATCTCCACCAAGAATAACATAAGAAACAATGAGAAAAGCTAACTCGATAGGCAGTGGCACTTTCGCAAAAACAGTCAATGCCATACCAATGACATAGATTGCTGCACCAGTCGCTAAACGAACTGTCAACTTCTTATCCTCATTGTTATAGGATTCATTGGCCTCCTGCTTTTTTTCCGGTATATAAGATTCCTGTACAATTTCAGAAACTTCCACATCTGGCTCATGGCTATGAACAATCGTTTCAATCTGACTGGCTATCGTATCTGCGGCTGTCTGAGCAACATTGATTGTAAGCGTCTGCTTCATCAGATTTACCACTGAGGATTGCACTCCATCCAACTCTCCGACTTCTTTTTCAATTTTTGCGGAACAATTTGGACAGTCCAACCCTTTTAATAGAAATATGCGTTTCATGATAATCTCCTTATAATTTGTTTAATTGTTCAATTACTCAACTATAATATTAAAAAATATTATTTCTGCCAAAGATGCTCAAATCCCTTGTCAATAATCTCTTTCACATGATCATCTGCCAGCGAGTAGTAAACTATCTGTGCTTCTTTACGGAATTTTACCAGATTCGCTAGGCGTAATGCCTTTAACTGATGCGAAATTGCAGATTTTGTTACCCCCAGTAGCACTGCAAGATCACATACACACATCTCACTCTGTTCTAGAGCGTGTAAGATTTGTACTCTAGTTCCATCTCCAAATAGCTTAAACAAAGAAGCCAACTGGATATAATCATCTTTTGGCTGCATCTTGGATTTCACATCATTCACAATATCCTCATGAATTACATCGCAATTACAAATATAAGACGTTTTTGACATATATTCACCTCCAAATAATAATAGTTGAACAATTACTCAACTATTATTATACTTATTTTTAAATTTATGTCAATAAGCTGATGTTACTTCCCCATAAATTTTACAATTAAAACCAGCTCTTTATTCTTTTCTTAATCTTTTTTCCCAGTATACCGTTTTGGCTTTCTTGTCACACTTCCTGTAAATCCCGATTGAACAAAATCGCTGCGCGATGGCCTGCCAAGGCTGTGGCGCAGTTTTATTTTTATTAAAAAAGCAGTGGAATTACTTTCCATAATCCGTTATTGTTAAGTTACCACACGAAACAACTGAACTAAGAAAGCTCCACTGCCTATGATAAGAATAACATTTTCCAGTCTCTTCCGCAATCGGAATTATGACGCTAATGCACCTCCGAATAGGTAGATGTAATTATTAACACTACTTATTCTGGAGGTTTTATTATGTATAAAGATATTTTTGAATCCATCCGCAATGAAGCGGAAAAACGTAACCTGCGTGAAAGAACGATTCAACTGTATTGCTCGGATGTCAGTTACTTCCTTCGTTGGATCGGAAAAAATGTTTCTAATCTTACACTTGAAGATGCGGAAAGTTTTCTTACTGCAAAACGTCTGGAAGGCAGGTCTCCTGAAACTCACAATCACTATCGGTCTGCAATCAAGTTCTTATATAAAAAGGTGCTGAAGATTCTCTGGGATGATGACACTGTTCCAGCTATGAAAAGAGAGCGAAATCTTCCTGCCGTTCTATCCCGCGATGAAATAAATGCAATCATTGACGCCACTCCGAATCTGAAGCATAAAGCGATTATTGCAACTATGTATTCTTCCGGATTACGTGTATCGGAGGTCGTTCATCTCCATTATGATGACATTTCCCGTACCAACATGACAATTCATGTTCGTGAAACCAAAGGCAGAATTGACAGGTATACGATTCTGTCTCAAAAAAATTTAGACCTTCTCACTGAGTATTGGTACAAATGTGGTCGCCCCAAAGATATCCTTTTCCCAAGTTCCTGGACCGGTGGATATCTTGATATAACCGGTGTTAACCAGTTCTTTAAGAAAAGTGCTAAACTCGCCGGCATTACCCGTCATGTTTCCTCTCATGCATGTCGTCATAGTTTTGCCAGCCACTTATTCGAAAGTGGCACAGATATAAAATATATCCAGTCACTTCTGGGACATGTTGATCCTCGCTCTACAGATGTTTACCTTCATGTGAGCAACAAGACACTTCTTGGGATCCGCAGCCCGTTCGACAACCCGGAAGGTGGTGAATCATGAGTAAGGATTGTACGATTCAGGATGTTTTTCATCGTTTTTATCCATCTTTTGAATCCACACATAGTATTTCTCCCGCTCAGCGAAAGGCCGCTTATCACATCATGAATTGCAAAACCGGTGCCTTTGGTGTGAATGTAAGCGTATGCGAGGACTGCGGCTGCATGTCAGTCCACTATAACTCCTGCCGTGACAGATGCTGTCCTATGTGTCAGGAGTTTCCAAAGGAAAAGTGGGTAGATGCACGGCGTGAGGATATCTTAGATGCTCCTTATTTCCATGTGGTTTTTACAGTTCCAGAAGAACTCAATCCCATTATCTACAGCAACCAGAAATTCTTATATACTGCTCTTTATCATGCGGCTTCAGATACTCTCAGTGAACTTGCTGCTGATAGTAAATATCTTGGGACTGATATCGGCTATATTTGTATCCTCCATACATGGGGAAGTACCATGAATTTTCATCCTCATATCCATGCGATTGTTCTTGGTGGAGGGCTGGATGTGAAAAATCATTGGAAAGACAATGGGAAAGATTTTTTCCTTCCGATTAAGGTAATCTCAAAAACGTTTCGTGGAAAATACATGGCTGAACTTAAGCAGCTCTGGGAAAATGACAGGCTTGAATTTCATGGATCGGCTGCACCTTACAAAAACTACTATACTTTCAAGGAATTGTTAAATACCTGCTATACAAAGGAATGGATTCCTTATTGCAAGAAACCATTTGACGGTGCCGAATCTGTCATCAGATACCTTGGAAAATACACCCACCGGATTGCTATCAGCAACTACCGTATCAAAGACATGACAGAATCTACAGTTACTTTTTCTGCTAAAGATTACAAAAACCAAGGGCTTTGGAAAGAGATCACCATATCCGGCGAGGAATTTATCCGTCGATTTTTAATGCATGTTCCTCCAAAACGTTTTGTACGTATCAGGCACTATGGTCTTCTTTCATCCAGAAATAAGAAGAAAAAGATTACCCTATGCAGAAACATCCTTGGTTGCAAAAAATATATTTCCAAGCTGAAAGATATGGATGCACCTGCCATTATCCGTCTTCTTTATCACAAAGATATATGCAAGTGTTCTTCCTGTGGTGGTAAGATTATTCCTCTGCCTACAGAACAACATTTTATAAAACCAAAACCACATATGCTCTGTTAACGTATCATAACTGTATATTTTTTTAGCTTCCTTAGGGAGGCTTATTTCTGGTGTCATAATACAGGACTGAATGATAAATTCTATGTGTTTCTATGTGTACACGCTATCCTATTATAAATAGAGTGTCAGAATTAAAAGTCCATATAGAGTTGACGCGCTTTGTTCAACCAGAAAAAATCGAAATTGATGCAAACGAAAGGGCAGTTAATGAAAAGTCTCAATACTGCTTTTTCGTTTGCACCACCTTCGATTCTTTCCTTAACGCTTTGTCTTATAATATCCCATCACTATTCCCCCTTTACAATCCGCTTGAGGGCATCACGAAGATGCTCCATCTCTTCTAATGTCGTAATCTCTGATACACAATAAAGTGCACATTGCCCAAGCTCTGGGAAATCATGACTTAAGTCTTTTCCGCCAAATATGTTCTCTTTTAACAATTCTTTATTAATTTCTTCAACCGTCTTTCCAGTCCGGTTAAAATCTATTACAAACTCCTGAAACTTCGCATTTTCAAATCTCTTTGCCCGAACTTTCGGAATCTCATCTAAAATATCCTCCAGATATGCTGCATTCTGAATAATCGTCTCACCGAGTTCGTACATGCCCTGCGGTCCCATACTTGCCAGGTACACACCTGCCGTAATTGCCCAGAGACCTGTTTCTGTTCCAAAATACTCTTTTGCATTCTCACGGCTTCCATGAGAGCTTCGATAATTCATCGCTCTTCCCCATCCATAGGTATCTTCTTTCTCTGTCTCTGTAATTCCATACATATAAGTTGGAAATTGTTCTACCAGATCCATATTCTGATTACATGCAATAAATCCTGCCTGACCACCGCCGAACTGAATGTGCATTCCAAGAGGCTGTATATCTCCACATACAATATCAGCACCCTGATTTACCGGGCTCTCCATAATTCCAAGCGCTGCCGCCTCTGTCTGTACAACACAATAAGCTCCTGCATCATGTGCCAGTTTTGCAATTTCTTCTCCTCTTGTCTCAAAGTTACCAAGATAAGTTGGATTTTCAAAAAATACAGCTGCAACATTTTTCTTTGCCAACTGTTCTTTCAACTCTTCCAGATCCATAAGTCCTGTCTCTGGTTCATAAGCTATTTTTCTTACTTCTG
Organism: Dorea sp. AGR2135; assembly: GCF_000420885.1. Lineage (NCBI taxonomy): Bacteria > Bacillati > Bacillota > Clostridia > Lachnospirales > Lachnospiraceae > Dorea > Dorea sp. AGR2135. Next base: position 11,153 of record NZ_ATVU01000003.1, read on the forward strand.
CCACATTTCTACAATACTGTACGACCTGTGAATATATTTCCGGATTCATAGTCTTCGGAACAAGAATCACTTTTCCAGCCATTCCTTTTTCTCTGACTGCTCTGACTGCCATACGAAGCGAAGATGCCACTGCCTGACCGCCATCATAAGTTGTATAACTTACAACATCTGTGTCCAGAAGTTCTCCCATCATGCTTGTGTATTCAAAGATTGCCTGCATCTTACCATGATCAGAATATGTATCTCCACAGTAAGCAGTCAGAAACTCACCTCTGGAATTTATCTCATCGCAAATTGCCGGCACCTGATGTTTGTAACACCCGGCTCCAAGAAAGCTCGTATATTCTTCCGTTGTAATATCACGATTCAAAATTCCCATCACATGTCTTTTCAGTTCATATTCACTTCTGATCGGTTCCGGAATATCTAATCGTTCTTTATACAACAATTCATCTGGAATTATACTTTTGTAAATGTCTTCTACGCTGTTGATCCCCAATTCATCCAACATTGCCTTCTTATTCTCTGATACACTATTAGGCATATATGGATGTACAAAACTGTTTTCCACAAGAATCACTCCTTTCATGGCAGTTCACTTATTGATTATCTAAATATTTTTATTTATTTCACCTACAACACATACATTAGTCTTCAAACAGTGATTTCGTCAAGTTATTTTGTTAATCATTTGATATTTTTGCAATATTTCACAAAAAGCAAAATAAGAAGTCGGCCATTTGTCGATTTCTTTAAATATTCCATAATATTCATCTTTACCAAAGGCTATTTGCAGATTCTTTCTTTATCCAACCTTGTAAATAGCAGAATCAGAATTTTTGAATATAATTTTATAATACCCCTTTAAATACTCATCTGCATCTGCATCGCCAGTATCTACATGCATCGGCTGCCCGCCAAGTCCTGCCAGTTTTTCTTTTGTTGCTACAATTTCAATCTGTTCTTTTCCTACTTTTCTGATTACCCGTGGACTAATCTGCTGATTTCCTCTTCCTAACAAAAAACCATTTCCACCAATACAGGTCACCAGAATTTTTATATGACTGTATGAATTGACACAGTTCCACAATTCTCTTTCATTCGCATCTCGAAGTATGATTTTACCATTTCTGATTACATCCACTCCACGGACAGTTCCATGTACTTTCTTTTTCCCAGTATCCTCCTGCTCGTCATTTTCACACAATAACTCTTTTATCTTCCAGGTCGTTCCTCCCGGGCCGATAATATAAACCCAGTCCTTTTCCATTCGCAAGATTGCTGCCCTCGCTATTATAGTTGCGGACTCGCCTGACCCCAAATCCAATTCTTTTGCCTTTTGTAAATGTTTTCCATCACTTAATACTTCCAAAAATCCGTACAATTGGGGGCTTACGTTTCTGGAATCTAAATCCTTCTCTTCAATATCAAGAACTTCCCTCATTTCATAAGACATCTCTTTTCCTTCAAGCCACCCTGCCAACATCTCACCTGCCTGATATGGATTACAGGCATAACACGCAGAATACATCTTCACTCCTGCCGGGATTCCAAGAACCGTCACATCCGTACCAACAGCTTCACAAATGTCCCTTGCAGTCCCATCTCCTCCACAAAACACGAGAAGATCCACACCCTGTTCTTTCATAATTTGTGCACAAAGCTTCGTATCTTCTGCGCTGCTTGTATGGGCTTTTGGACATAACACCACATCACATGGAATTTTAAGTTTCTCAAGCAAAGCTTCTCCCATATCCCCTGGTGCACTTAAGATTGAAAAATTTTTCTCTCCCACCAATCCTTTATCTCCTGCAACTAAACTTGCGGTAAGATCTGCAATTTTGCTCATACAGCTTTCTGCTCTCTTGGGGGCTGTTCTTTCACAGCCTTCCAGGAAAAGCTTTTCTATTTTTTTGTAATTGTCACTTCCTTTTAGACCGGCTTTTCCACCAATTCCAGCATATGGATTTAGAATAAAACCTATTTTCTTTTTCTTAGTCGCCATCTTTTCCCCTGTGTCGTTGCTGTTTACTGTAAACTTTTTTATCGCTATATAATCTTAAAACTTTCTTTTGTCATTTTTATGTTATCAAATCAACAAATCCAAGAATAATCTTTACAACAAAAACTCACTCATAACATAGTTGCTGACATCGATTCCACGATCTGTAAGTTTCACAAAGTCTTCGCCATCTTCCAGAAGTCCTTTCTGTTCCATGTCTCTTATCACATTTCCATAAACGTTCTCCATGCTCTCACCATACATCTTAAGAAATTTTATTTTTGATACACCTTTCATCATACGCAGGCCAAGGAACATCGTCTCTTCCATCTGTGCAGATACAGTTAACTTTTCCGGCTCTTCTCCATAATTAAATCTACTGTTATTGATCAGTGATGCAGCTCCGGTTCCAATCCCCAGATATTCTGTTCGCTCCCAGTATCCGATATTATGTCTGCAAGCATATCCAGGCTTTGCATAATTAGAAATCTCATATCTTTCATATCCGTATTTCGAAAGTATTTCTTTCGTTCTCCAATACATCTTACGCTCTGTCTCTTCATCAGGTAATTCGTCTGCATGACGCCCTTCCCCATACTCCTCATAAAATGGAGTACCTTCCTCCACGATCAGACTATATGCAGAAATGTGTTCCGGGGCAAGCTCTGCCACTGTTTTTAAGTTTTCCTCCCAGTCAGTAAGACTTTGTCCCGGAATTGCTGACATCAGATCAAGATTAATATTCTCAAATCCTTCTGCTCTTGCCATACGATATGTTTCAAGAAATTCTTCATATGTATGAATACGACCCAGTATCTGAAGTTCTCTATTTTTTGTAGATTGCAGGCCAATGCTTAATCGGTTAATTCCACATTTTTTATAACCGGAAAGCTTTTCCCTGTCTACAGTTCCTGGATTCATCTCAACTGTGATCTCTGCATTTTCTTCTACAACAAATGTATCACGGACTGCTGAAAATATCTGCTGCATCTGAAAAGCTGTCAAAGTAGAAGGCGTTCCCCCACCGACAAAGATACTGATAACACGACAAGCCTCCGCCAGGTGCGCGTATGAGCGAATATCCTGACAAAGGCTTTTCACATAAGATTCCCTCTCATCCGCCGTTGACGGACCTGAGAGGAAATCGCAATATTTACATTTTTTTTTACAAAATGGTATATGAATATATAATTCTAATAATCTCATTATTTGTCATCCAACTTCAGTACACTCATAAATGCTTTCTGAGGAATCTCTACGTTACCAACCTGACGCATACGCTTCTTTCCTTCTTTCTGTTTTTCAAGAAGCTTTCTCTTACGGCTGATATCACCACCGTAACATTTTGCAAGCACATCTTTTCGCATTGCTCTTACAGTCTCACGGGCAATAATCTTTCCACCAATAGCCGCCTGAATCGGGATTTCAAAGAGCTGTCTTGGAATCTCTTCTTTAAGCTTCTCGCACATCTTTCTTCCACGTTCATATGCAGTATCTGCATGGACGATAAAGGAAAGAGCGTCTACTTCTTCTTTATTGACCAGAATATCCAGTTTCACAAGTTCAGATCTCTGGTATCCGTCCATCTCATAATCAAAGGAAGCGTATCCTCTGGATCTGGACTTCAATGCATCAAAGAAATCGTAGATAATCTCGTTGAGCGGCAGTCTGTAATGCAGAACTGCACGGGTCTCTTCAATATATTCCATGCCAAGATACTCTCCTCGTCTCTCCTGACATAGATCCATAATCGTACCGATAAATTCGGATGTTACCATAATCTCAGCCTTTACCATCGGCTCTTCCATATATTCAATCTCAGAAGGATCCGGAAGATTAGACGGGTTTGTCAGTTCTATGACATCTCCGTTCGTCTTGTATACTTTATAAATAACTCCCGGTGCTGTTGTAACAAGATCAAGATTATACTCTCTCTCCAGACGCTCCTGAATAATCTCCAGATGGAGAAGTCCCAAAAAGCCACAGCGAAATCCAAATCCAAGAGCAATGGAAGTCTCCGGCTCAAACTGCAGGGACGCATCATTTAATTGAAGCTTCTCAAGAGCATCCCGAAGATCCGGATACTTTGCCCCATCCGCAGGATACAGTCCACAGTAAACCATCGGATTCACTTTCTTATATCCCGGCAACGGCTCCTCGCAAGGATTCGCTGCATCTGTGATGGTATCTCCTACACGGGTATCTCCGACATTCTTCAAGCTGGCCGTAATATAGCCTACCATACCTGCTTCCAGCTCATCACATGGAATGAATTGTCCGGCTCCAAAATATCCGACTTCAACGACATCTGCCTCTGCTCCTGTCGCCATCATACGGATCTTCGTACCTTTTTTCACGGTACCTTCACGGAGTCTGCAAAATACGATAACCCCTTTATAAGAATCATATAGGGAATCAAAAATCAATGCCTTCAATGGTGCTTTCGGATCTCCGCCCGGTGCCGGGATCTTTTCCACGATCTGCTCCAGAACCTGATCTACATTCAGCCCTGTCTTTGCAGAAATAAGTGGCGCATCATGTGCCTCGATTCCAATGATATCTTCAATCTCTTCAATGACACGGTCCGGCTCTGCACTTGGAAGATCAATCTTATTAATAACAGGCATTACATCCAGATCATGATCCAACGCCAGATATACATTGGCCAGTGTCTGAGCCTCTACTCCCTGAGCTGCGTCTACGACCAGAATCGCACCGTCACACGCTGCCAGACTTCTTGATACTTCATAGTTAAAATCTACATGTCCCGGTGTGTCGATCAGGTTAAAGATATACTCTTCTCCGTCTTTTGCCTTATATACTGTACGGACTGCCTGAGCCTTGATCGTGATTCCGCGCTCGCGTTCCAGATCCATATTGTCAAGCACCTGTGCCTGCATCTCGCGGCTCGTCAGAAGCCCTGTCTGTTCAATGATACGGTCTGCCAATGTTGATTTACCATGGTCAATATGAGCCACAATACAAAAATTGCGAATTTTACTTTGATCTATTCCTGCCACTTATCTTCTACCTCTTTATCTCTTTATCTTAAACTTTTTCTATTATAATGATGTTGGAGTCAAAAGCCCCAACTATGATACCTGCAGATTGTTTCGTGCGATGCACTCCCACAATGCTAATGCGCTACTTCTTTGGTGCACTATACTTTACAATGAACAACTCTACACTCATTGTATCACTGAGCCGTCCGGTCTTTACAGCTTCTTCTGTATCTGCCGCTTCTTCCATGATACCTTTTAGTTCTCTCATTGTAAAGCTTCTGCTCTGTTGCATGTATTTTCCTGCCACAAATGGATGAAGTCCCGCTTTTTTTGCGATGGTGCTTTTGTCTGCTCCCTGGTTCATCAGATCTTTCACCTGCAAAAGCAGACGGAATTGTCTCGCCAGCAAATATAAAATCCTCATCGGAGGTTCTTTTAACGCCAACAGATCATAATAATAATCCAAAGCTTTCCTTTGCTGCCTTGTTGCAACTGCTTCAATCATATCAAAAATCTTATTCGTGATCTGCGTCGTACAGATTGCATCAATATCCGCCACCGTAATCTCATTTCTTCCAAGCGTATAAGAAAACAGCTTTTCCATCTCCCGCTCCAGATTCTCCATGTCGGTTCCAGTTCGGGACAACATGTATTCTGCAGTGGATTGCTTAATCTGCCTGCCTTCACGCTTTATATTACCAGCAAGCCACAAAAGCAATGTCTTCTCATCCTGTCTTCCAAGCTCGACCACTCTTCCGGTATCCTTTACGGCCTTATACATCTTACTCCGCTTGTCAACTTCACTCTCCACAAATACAAAGCAGACCGTTTCCGGCATGCTCTTAATATAATCTGCAAACTTTGCATCTGCATTCTTAAATAAGCCAGAATCTTCCATCACAATGAGACGCTTTTCTGCAAAGAATGGCATTGTCTCTGCCAGATCTATAATCTCCGATACATTGATCCCCTTGCCTTCATAATGCGCATAGTTCACTGTATCACCTTCCGGAAGCACAGCTTTTGTCAATCTGTCACGGTACTGCTTTTTCAGATAAGCCTCTTCTCCATACAAAAGATATGCCTGCTTGATATTCCCTGTTTTCAAATCTTCATTCAGATTCTTCATAAGCTGTCGTTTCGCTCCCTTCCTTAAGAGTATACTGAATTTTCCCACCGAATTCAACCGTGATTTCAATTCCTCCACAATTTGCCGTAGCTAAGATCCGGCTGCCGGTTTTTTCTAATCTTTCAATAGTTTCTCTATGCGGATGCCCATATGAATTCTCTATCCCAGCCGATATGATTGTGTACTTTGGTCTGACTTTCTGAAGAAATATTTCAGAAGAGGAATTTCTGGAACCATGATGTGCCGCCTTCAATACCTCAAATGCTTTTTCAGGACAATATTTTTCTATAGATTCACAAAGTTTTTCTTCCCCTATACCTTCCACATCCCCGGTAAATAAGAAATCAAATTCCCGGTAACTGACAGATAAAACCATGGAAGCTCCATTACCAGTTTCTCCGGAATAATCACTCCCCGGACAAAGACAGAGGATTTTCATTCCCTGTTTTTCAATCTCCTGTCCTTGCTCCATAACCGCTACCTGCACTCCATTTTCTATTGCATATATTGCTAATTTCTTCAGGCTTTCGTCCCAGACACTTTCTTTTGGGAATACAAGTGTTTTAATCTTCACACCGATTTTCTGCCTCGATATCATTTCTTCAATCCCGTTCGTGTGGTCAATGTCACCATGGGAAATGAACACATAATCCAGTGTCCCGACTCCTTTCGATAACAGATATGGCTCGATTCTGTACTGCCCGACATTCTTCACATCACTGCTCCCTCCGTCAATCATACAGGTCATACCTCCGGGACTCTTTAAAAATATTCCATCACCTTGACCCACATCCAACACCGTCACTTGCATCTGCGACAAACTATCAAAACGGTGAAGCAGAACAAATAATCCCAAAGCACATAACATTCCTGTCAATATATTTCCACGTTTTCTTTGTTTTTCACATTCCTGTGCTTCATTGCGTTCCTGCCCTTTCGCATACTCTTTTTTCTGAGGATGTTTCTTTTTATAGTAGTATATAACACATATGACCACTACACAGCCGTAGTAGAACAATATCTGCCAGATCTTAATTCTTCCAATAACGACTCTTGCCCCAGGAAGTTCCAAAAAAAACTCACAGCATCTTTCATAAATCGTCAGAATAAAGCCACAGATTCCCAGCATACACTTTCCTGGAATCTTGAACATACCAGAGCACAACATACATATAAAACTTCCAGTAATTCCCAGGCTCAGCAAAATTGTCATGAGCGGAATTACAAGCAGATTTAAAAATGTTGCATAGAGTGGAAATTCATAAAAAAAATACAGAAAAACAGGTAAAAGAAATAATTGCATTTCTATGTTGCTTATTATCATGCTTTTTATTTGTATTATCCAAGCCTTATTTTCTCTGTTTTTCTGAATGTCTATCTCTGTTCTTGTTTTTGCTTTCTCCATCTGTCCGGCTGGCATTATAACCACCACTGCAAATACTGCAAAAAATGACAGCCAGAACGCCCCGTCGTAAATACTGAGCGGCCGCCAGATGAGTACTACTGCCGCTGCCACAGAAAGTGCCGTCACACTGTCATAATGTCTCCCCGCGATTTCTGCCCCTACCCGGAACAAATACATAATACCGGCACGGATCACAGATACTGTAACCCCAATCATCAATACATAAAGAAAGAAAAAGAATATGCCTCCGATTCCTCCTATCGTATAACTTCCTGTCAGTTTTCTAAGTAACTGATAAATTCCGATCCCGATTACCGACAGGTGCAAACCCGTTTAACCTCACTCTCGGTACACATTATAAAGAAACTCTTTTATATAGAAAGAATTTTACCCCCTTACCCCACTTTCAAAAGGGGGATAAGGGGGTAAACGCTTTATTCCATCTTTCCTTCTGGTGCATAGATAGCCATAATTTCTTCTTCATTTTCTTTGTGATCTACTCTAATCCAAAAATCTCTGATCCAAAATCCTACCCTATGGTTACCTATCGCATATAATTCATTTGTTGCGAAATCCACAATAAATACTTCAGGAAGTCGGCCATTCCCATCACTCCACTCCATTTCTTCTTTGTACATCTCACACACTTTGTCTAAACATTTTTGACATAGAAATTGCTTTGCCTTATCAAAGTCCAATCCACTACCATCGTCATAAGTAACACTTGCTTCGAATATCCCTCGTCCTGGCATACCAGAAATATGGAACATACACTCTCCATTACCATGTCCACTTGTCATAATCCCCATTGTACCGTTCTCCAGAACTTCTGTACCGTCATCAGAATAAGCTCTCGTATCCAAATTGCTAATATCCATTGTATTAAGGCACATCAATCCTATCATTCCACTTTTTCTGAAATATGGCATTAAACTATTTTCATTGTCACCACAAATGTAACAGTCTCCTTTTAATTCAGAATCAACCTGAATACTATAATCTTTTTCTTCTATGCTTTCAGAAAGAACTCTATCCTTAAAATCGGATTGGGTTGCTTTTTCTGTACATCCAGACAACACACACATTGATGCCAATAGTAACGGAATTACTAATTTTTTCATAAACTCCTACCTTTCAGGGCAAAAAAAGAACAGCCCATAGTGTTTTCACTTATGAACTGTCCTACTTTTTCTGTAAACTCCGCACGAAGGTAAGTAATATCTCCCTCTCTTTATCATCCAAATACTCCCAAGTTTCTACCAGTTCCAGTTGACCTGCTGATAAGTCAGGGCGGATTCCGTCTTTGGTAAAAAACTGTGCCAGCGTAATTCCAAATGCATCACATATCTTTTCTATAGTTGGAATCGTTGGGATACTTTCTTTTGAAACAATTTTCCCCAATGCTGTCTGTGACATTCCAGTCAATTGAGAGAGACGGTATCTTGAAATTTTATGCTTTTCACACAACTCAATAATCCTCAATGCAACATAGTCTTCTGTAAGCAAGTAATCTACACCTCTCCTCTGATACTAGATGTATTTATTTTATCCCGTTATCAGAGGTTTGATTAGAGCCGTAATAGTTTAGTATTTTACTAACTTATAGTTTAGTATTAGTACAAAAAAAATTATATGGATGGTTCATAAGTATATCGTTCTTCTTAATTCAATAATCGCTATCCTGTTTCGCTTTCGTATAAAAAAAGAAACAGTCCAATATTTTCTTAGAACTGTCCCTCTTATTTCCTCAGTCCACGAATCATTGTCATGAATACCTTCCGTTCCTCAACATCCAACGAATCCCATATCATAAGGATTTCTCTTTGAGTCTCTGTCAAATTTGGATGACTCTCCTCATTCGAAAAAAACTGCGCTAATGTAATGCCGAAGGCACTGCATAACTTTTCAAGAGTTGGTATGGTCGGAATACTCTCTTTTGATATTATGCTTCCAATTGCAGTTTGGGACATTCCGGTCAGTTGAGCAAGACGATACTTTGTCAATCCACGCTTTTCACATAAATCAACAAGACGATCAGCTATGTAGTCCTCTGCACACAAGTAAATACACCTCTCTTCCGATATACGTTACTTTCATTTTAAACGTAAATCGAAAGATTTATTAGAACCATACTTCTTTAGTATTTACTCAACTACACTTGACTATATAGGCAAAAAAATAAGATGCTATTGTGCATTCTCCAGTTCTATCAGACGATTATCCAGTCTGTTATACTCTCTTTGAGTTTCTTCAATTTTAGCATACATCTTTAAAATTGTCGAACCTTTTACAAAGACTCTTTTTTCGCAGTAGCGGTATAACTTCTCCTTTAACATTCTTAAATGTAATCCACATTTTTGAAGCTCTTTCAAAAGCATTTCTTCTTCATATTCTGACAATTATTCCACCTTCCTTTCGCTACGATAATACCATTTGAAGACAAATTCTGCAATAAAAATCCATCGACGAAATTCCCTTTATTCCGACATCTTCTCGTTATTTTTAACATGTGCTATACTCCTCTTTAGTGTAGTATGTACTTTTGTACAATTCACCTTTAAAAGCCGGGAGCAGATTTCCAAATAGAACTTGCTCAAACGGCGAAAGGAGGTGATAACATGCCTATAAACTATTCATTAATTGGTATCCGCATCAAAGAAACCCGAAATCAGCAAGGAATCTCTGCGGAAGAATTAGCTGAACTGGCAGATTTATCTTCTGTCTATATCAGCTACATTGAAAATGCCAAGCGGAAACCCAGTTTAGAATCTCTTATCAAAATCTGCAATGCACTGGGAATTACGTTGGATGAACTGCTCTATGGAAATCTGCTTTACAATCCTACAGAATATCAAACAGATATTGACTTACTTATGGCAGACTGTTCCAAAAACGAAAAACGCTTCATCTATCTGATTCTTTCCGCAGTAAAGGATATTCTTCGGAGCAATGATTGGTCTTTAATTGAAAAAATACTTCTAAAAGATAACAATTTAAAAGACCTATAATTGAACCACAAATCCATTTCACTTTATATAAACCATCCGTTATTTGATTAACTGGTGGTTTATGTCTTTTTTTCACAAAAAAATTATAATGAGAATAAATCGCAATACAAGGAATTGATGACCTATGAAAGAATATGAAGAAAGAACTGAAACAATCGAACAGCAGAAAGCTCTCATTCGTGAGCGATATAAAGGAATAAATCCAGATGAACTTGATGTCATTCCTGCTCTCCCCAAACCGGATATATTCAAAACATCTTCCATGTTAAGGGTAGCTGTTTATGCCAGAGTTTCCACAGACGATCCTCGGCAGACATCCTCATATGAACTTCAAAAAAATCATTATCAGGATGTAGTAGATCGTAATCCTAACTGGAATCTCGTAAAAATATATGCCGATGAAGGAATTTCCGGTACATCTTTGCAGCATAGAGAAGCCTTCAAACAGATGGTACAAGACTGCGAAGATGGAAAAATTGACCTTATCCTCACAAAAAGCGTATCTCGATTTGCCCGTAATGTGGTGGACTGTATCGGCTATGTACGGGAGCTTCTTTCTCTCCGCCCTCCAGTCGGTGTATTTTTTGAAACCGAACATTTAAATACCCTTGATCCCAAAAGCGAAATGATCCTTTCCTTCATGTCTACCCTTGCACAAGAGGAGAGTCATACAAAAAGTGAAATCATGAATGCCTCTATTGAGATGCGTTTTAGAAGAGGAATTTTCCTGACACCACCTTTGCTTGGATATGATCAAGACGAAAACGGAGAATTAAAAATTAATGAACACGAGGCAAAAATCGTAAAACTGATTTTTTATATGTATTTAAATGGAAATACCTGTCAGGAAATTGCTGACACACTTACGGAACTTGGCTGCAAAACAAAAAAGAATAATGAAGTATGGTCTTCCGGTTCTATTCTTCAAATTTTACAAAATGAAAGACATTGTGGCGATGTTCTTGCCCGTAAAACATGGACACCAAATTATCTGGATCATAAGTCACGGAAAAATAACCAAGACCGTAATCAATATAGAAAACGTGAACATCATGAGGCTATTATTTCAAGAGACGATTTCATTGCGGTTCAAAAACTAATCAGTAATGCTAAATATGGAAACAAAGCCTTGCTTCCTGAACTTCACGTAATCCCGGATGGAGCATTAAAAGGATTCATCACAGTTAATCCCCGTTGGGCCGGCTTCAAACCAGATGATTACCGTGCCGCTTCATCAAGTATATCCGATTCAGAAAGCACACCTTCAGATACAATCCCCATTACTGCACAACTTGGTTCTTTCGACTTAAGGGGATATGAAATCGCACATGGTCAGTTTTTTGAAACCACTGGAAAAATATCAGCAACTCTGTCTTATGAAAAATTAAATTTTAGTACGGAGGCTCTCAGAAAATTTGGAGAAATCAAAACCGTAGAATTGCTGATACATCCAAGTTCTTATCTTCTCGCTGTACGACCTTGCACACTTGAAGATAATCGAAATAAAGTCCAATGGGCGCGTCTGCGAAATGGCGTTCTGGTTCCTCGCTATATATATGGAGCAGCTTTCCTACCAACACTTTATGAATTGTTTGGTTGGAATCCCAACTGCAAATACCGTGTTCTCGGAGTAGCACATCAAAAGGGATCTGAAAATGTTCTGATTTTCAATATGAAAGAAACCGAAGTACGCATTCCGAATGAAGTACCTGCAACAACAGACAAAGATTCCCCTAATAAATCAGCAGAGGCTTCTTCCACGCCTAAAACTATCCTCGGCTATCCGGCAGAATGGATGAATAGCTTTGGAAACAATTATTATAGTCAAACCCACGCACGAGAACTGGTTGCTTTTACCAATAATAAGAATTGGCAGATCACCTCTGAAGGACAACCCTATAAGGAATCAGAACTGCATACCACGTCCAAAGCGGATCTTGCGAAAGGAATCGTGGAAATTATGGAAGAAATAAAGGAGAATCGTAATGACTGACACACCTGTAAACACATGGGAACTGGCACAAAATATTCCCGAAGATATGAGCAAACCTCAAAATCCCCTGCCAGTAACTATCACGCCGGGAAAAGATGGACAATCTGATCTCATTGAAGATATGGATTTCAGCTTTGATGGATATCAAGTTGTCCGTGGCGAATTTTTCGCCCATACATTTGAGCCTTCCTTTACATTTAACAATTACAAAGTATCTGTAAATATGGCCTGTATAAAAAAACTTCCTTCTGTAGAATATGTACAGATACTCGTAAATCCAGAAGAAAAAAAACTTGCTGTAAGGCCATGCCGTGAGGAAGAAAAAGACTCTTTCCGTTGGTGTTCAGCAGGAAAAAAGAAAAATCCAAAACAAATCACCTGCCGGATATTCTTTGCGAAAGTTATCTCTTTGATGAACTGGAATCCTAACTATCGTTACAAACTTTTAGGAAAACTCATCCGATCCGGCGATGAAGTATTATTCATTTTTGACCTGACAACCCCGGAAATATTCATGCGCACTTCCAAAGAAGGAGAAAAGCCAAGAGTATCCCGAACTGCAAGCTATCCTTCTGAGTGGCAGAATCAATTCGGAGTCCCTGTCGAAGAGCATCAAAATGCCCTGCAGATCAATATTTTTGATGGATATGCAGTATTTGATGTCCATGAAAAAAAGAAAACACAGTCTCCTATACCGGAGCAGATACCAGTCCCAAACGAAAGTGAGGTGCTAGATGATGAGTCGAGAAAATCTATATCAACCCATCCTGAGTATTGATTTAAAAAAGAGCCTTATTCGTGTTCATCGTAATACACTACGGCTTCTCGGTGATCCTGATTATATTCAGCTACTGATTAATCCCAATGCCAAAATGATAGCAATAAAGGCTGGCGATAAACGGGATTATCTCGCACATAAAGTTAGAAAATATCGTTTTGAAACAGGATACAGTTATGAATTATACTGTAAAGATTTATTACAAACCATGATGACTGTAGACTGCGGTTGGGAATATGGAAATATTTTCCGCTTATATGGGCAATTTAATTCCAAAGCAGGAGTTATACAGTTTTCCATGTTGGAAACGTCCCCTTCTATGCAACAGAATACTGAATGGAGTGAACAAACATTATGAGCAACTATAACAACTATACCCTTAAATTTGATCCAGAATTTACAAATCTCATTCAGCCTTTAGAAGATCGCGAACATAAATCACTGGAACGCAAAATAAGCTCCCACGCATACAGCGAGCCAATTTACACTTGGAATGGATTGATTGTGGATGGAGTTGAAGCATATCAAATCTGTCATAAACGTGGAGTCAAATTTCGTATCAAACGCATGTACTTTTTAAGCCGGGAGGATGCAATCTCATGGATCTGCACACAGCAACTTAAACGTGAAGACCTTACAGAAGCCAACCGTAAATATGTGATTGGAAAGAAATATGATGCCGTAAAAGCGATTACTGCCCGTATTTCATCTGAAAATTCCACCACCGGAAAAGGCGGTCATACATATCGTATAGAAAAGAAAATTCCTTGCAGACACATTTCCGCCACACAGATAGCATCTGAATGTAACACATCTCCTGCTTCCGTGTACAAATACAATGAATATAGTCGTGCATTGGATAATATTTGCGAGAAAACTCCCCAAATGGTAGAACGAATCCGTTCCGGTAAACTTCGCATTTCTCACGCCAATATTATTGAACTTTCCCGGCTGCCTCATTATGAACTCAAAAAATTATATGATTACATGATTGAAAAAGGCATTGAACATCTGAGCTATCCTGATATGAAACGTGAACTTCAATGGAGAAAAGTTGTCGCTTCAACCCAAAAGGAAAAAATCGCAGAGCCGAAACCCGTCATCAAGCAAATGCCAAAATTTGATCCCGATGCTGAGCTTTCCAGTCTTTCTCTCACAATTCCTTCTTGGTGCAGCTCCATCGAACGGGTAATGAATGTGACTGATTTCCAACGTTCTTCTAAAGAAGGAAAAAAACGTTTAAAAATACAACTGAGTAATCTAATGACTGTAATTGATAAAATTACAAAGATTTTGGAGGAAGCATGATTATGGAAGAAAATATTGAAGAATTACAAAGATATGTCCCAAACGTTCATTTTGAACAGATACCTATCAAAAACCTTGTTTCAGACCAGAATTATCAAAGAAACCTATCTTTGCGCCATGTTGAAAAAGCGGCTACAAACTTCGATTTGTATCAAATCAATCCTGTAAAGGTAAGCCGTAGGAATGGCATTAATTATGTGTTTAATGGACAGCATACTATTGAAATCGTGGCATTGGTATCTGGTTCCCGTGAAACTCCTGTCTGGTGTATGATCTATGATGATTTAAATTATACCCAGGAAGCAGATATCTTTGCTAACCAAATGAAATATGTAAAGCCTCTGCTGCCTTATGAAATCTTCATGGCCAACATCGAGGCTGGAAGTGAAAAAGAATTGATTATTAAAGACTTGGTGGAATCTTATCATTTATCCATCACATCCTCCTCTCATCCCGGAGGAATCTGTGCGGTGTCAACATTGGTAAACATATATGATAAATACGGTTTTCATACTCTTGACCGTGTACTCCGTTTATGTGTGGCTACTTGGGAAGGCGCACCTATGTCGTTCAGTTCCAATATGCTGAACGCAGTCGCACGGTTAGATAACGCTTTCGGAGATAAAATGAATGATACGACATTCAAAGAAAAGGTTGGTCGTGTCTCTGTCCGTGAAATTGGACGTCAAGCAAGAGAACGCCGTGGAGGATCTCTAGGATTTGCAGAAGCAATTCTGATTGCCTATAACAAAAAATCCAAACATCCGCTCCGCATGGATACCCTTTATGCGTACAAAGCCCCAAGAGGAAAGAAAACTGAAATCGAGACCTCGGAAGATGTTGATACCTTCGAAGATGATATGATTGATGGTCAGCTCGCAATTTTTACGGAAGAAACTGAAGGAAATATGGCTCTGTTGGAATAACCTCAGAGCCTATATCCTTACCTTAATCTCCGTGCCATCCAAAAATCGAATAAACAATATTTCTTTTCCCTGTACAATTACCCTTTCCAAAACCATCTGTCCAAGTTCTGGCAGCATCTTTGTAAGAGGTGGTTGCAACGTTAATTCTATCATTTGTTCTGCACGAAGTTTTTCTAACGGATTTCCTTCTTTCTTCTTTTTCTCCCATTTTGGAAGATATTGTTCTCTTTCCGCAACAATCTGGTTCCACGCTGTAACAAAACCCTTAAGCAGGTTTTCATGCGGGAGATTCTCACTGGCGCATCCTTTCACTCCATGATTTTTACTTCTGTTATTACATTGCCAAAACTCTACTCCCCTGCTTTTCCAACTTTTCTTTCCACAAACTGCACCACACTTTCCACAGACTACCCTGCAAGAAAATGGGTTGACCTCCGAGCCATATCCATAGAAAGTCAATCCCAATTCCTGCATATAGGAATCCCTTCTTTCCAATTCAAGTTGTGCCGCTTCCCATTGTTCTTTTGGAATGATTGCTTCGTGGCTCTCTTTTACATAAAACTGCTCCACTTCCCCATGATTCTTTTTTACTTTCTTGGTAAGGAAATCTGCTGTATAAGTTTTTTGCAAAAGGGCATCACCCATATATTTTTCATTTTTTAAAATAGCCCTTACAGATGCACTTCTCCATTCTTCCCTGCCTGTACCAGTCTTGATATGATCCTCCATAAGCATTTTCGCAATAGCAGCCGGATTATAGCCATTCAAAAACTCCCGATAAATTCGCTTCACTATTTTTGCCTGTTCCTGATTTACAATCAGCTTCCCATCCTCGCCTTTATCATATCCGAGAAATTTCGTACAGTCCACCTGCGGAATTCCCTTTTTAAACTTACTTCGTATGCCCCATTTGCAGTTCTCCGAAATATTTCTTGATTCGTCTTGAGCCAGCGAAGACAATATAGTAAACAATAATTCTCCTGATGCATCTAAAGTGTTGATATGCTCTTTTTCAAAAAATATTCCGATTCCAAGATTTTTTAACCTTCTGCTATATTCCAAACAATCCTGCGTGTTACGGGCAAATCTTGATATGGACTTTGTAATGACTAAGTCAATCTTCCCTTCTTCACAGTCACGAATCATACGTTTAAATTCCTCACGCTTTTTGGTATTTGTGCCTGAAATTCCCTCATCTGCATAAATGCCTGCCATCTGATATAATGGATTATCCTGAATATATTTTGTGTAATACTCGACTTGATTTTCAAAACTATTCAACTGTTCTTCCTGATCTGTAGAAACCCTGCAATATGCCGCCACCCGAAGGTTTCTCGTTTTCTGCTGCGTTCTGCCACCCACTCTATAAGGCTGACTCGCTGGTATAACTGTAATGCTTCTCGCCATTTTTATCTTCCTTTCCCATGATATATATTTTTCCATCAGGCAGATTCCATCCCTTTATAATTTCATCTGGAATACGGACTCCCGGACATTTTGCCTGCCCCTTTCTTTTATAGCTCGAACATATCCATCTTACTGTTCCATGTGA
The DNA here is from genome assembly GCF_000420885.1 of Dorea sp. AGR2135. Lineage (NCBI taxonomy): Bacteria > Bacillati > Bacillota > Clostridia > Lachnospirales > Lachnospiraceae > Dorea > Dorea sp. AGR2135. Next base: position 28,256 of record NZ_ATVU01000003.1, read on the forward strand.
AATATACCGTCCAAGCCTGCTTCCGCATCTTGCACAATACAATCGTCTATAGTACGGATAATTTTCCTCATTTAATTCTGGATATAAATCTTTGTGATTGAATTTTTTCTTTTTATGCTTATTCTTCCATGTCCTCTCACCTACATGCTTTAAATGTACCTCTCCATACTTATCTACGGTTTCTGAAAAATATCTGTTTCCTTCAATCTTCATCTTCCGTAAATCATTATCCAAAACGTGAATGCCTGTACAGAATTTTTTTGTCCCTCTCTTCTGTCCGGAGCAATCCCAAGAAAGCCGATGCCCATGACTGTACACCCGTGGCTTCAAAGGCCATCCACATTTTGCACAAAAAATATGATTCATGTAAGGATAATTTTCTTCCGTGAATTCCTGAATCACAGAGTGTTCGGCTCTTTCTGCCCTCATATCTTCCAGCTTCCGCTGTGCTTTTTCCCATGTTTTTTCCGATACAATCGGCGGATGATTGTCTTTTGCATAGTACATGGCTTTTTCGCCACGATTCTGCACTTGGTGTCTTTTCTCATCTATAAAAGTTTTCTGCATAAGAACATCACCCTTGTAAATTTCATTTTCCACAATGCGGAAAACGGTACTCGCTGTCCACTCTGCCCCCTGAACGGTCTGAATATTTCTCGCATTCAATACTCTTGCAATGTTCGTACAGTTCACGCCCTGAATCACCAAATCGTAAATTTCCCTGATAACGGACGCTTCTGGTTCTTTTGCCCGATATTCTCCATTTTCATCTTTTTCATATCCATAAGATCTTTCCAAATAAGCTACGACTTCGCCATTCTCAATGCGGTGTAAATAAGCCATCTTGGAACTCTCACTTGCAGATTCACTTTCTGCTTGTGCAAATGCTGCCAATATGGTAAGCAGCAATTCTCCCGCTTCCGTAAGTGTATTGATGTTTTGTAGTTCAAAAAAAATACCGACATTTCGTTCCTTCAGCTCTCTGGAAGCCTTCAGAACGATTGCGGTATTTCTGGCAAACCGTGATACGGATTTCGTAATAATCAAATCAATCTTTCCATTTTTCGCATCCTGCATCATTTTCTGAAACTGAGGGCGGCTTTCCTTAAAACCGGAAATTCCAAAATCTGCATAAACACCTGCGAACTCATAAGCTGGATTGGACTGAATCATCTCTGTATAATGAGACACTTGATTTTCCAATGAATTTTCTTGCTCAGATGCTTCCGTGGATACTCTCGCATATGCACAGACTTTTAAACGTTTTTTCTCTTTTCCCATATCAGCTTTTCTAACTTCAATTTGCATACTGGTCTCCTCCCTTCTTTTTTTGGTAGTCTATATATCACTCTAACCCCCAAGAATAGCAAGTCTTTTTTCCGATACCGTTTGTTTTCTATGATGGGAAATAACGTAAAAAAATTCTGCCGGACAGCATTTTACCGCCCGGCAGAATTTTATAATCTTTTTACATAGTCAAGTGAAATCCAGCCTGCACCGGATTTCAGTTTTCCCCATCCTTTATTGGAGCCTGTACCAGCTCGTTCTTCAGTAATAGTAAAAACTCCTTTTCCCGTAAATTTCCCAGTTTTTCCATAATTTGTCCCCGGACCTTTACGGATATTTAAATCCGTTGCGGTAACTTCCACTAAATATGACAAAAAGTCCTCTTTGGGATAAACTTGTTTTCCTGACTCATCAAATACAGCATATCCTTTATTCGCATCCGCACACTTCTTTGCATTTTTCAGTTCACGAAATGCTCCTTTTTGTGAAGCGGCATCTCCCCAAGACTTACGAACACGATACATTTCCTTTGTTTCATCTGGTTTTACAGTTCCTCCCTGCATCTTTTCCTTTACATCTTTACGGAAAGTATTCATGGTATATCCCATTCCAAGCCCATTCCATAAATGTTCTGGATCTCCATGATTTGACGCAATACCTCTGGCATGCCCTTCCCTGTGGCTGATAATTACGCCATCCGCAGTTGGATTGAGACCATAAAGTTTACAAAGATATGCAAACAGCTCCACCGCCGATTCATACGTTTTCTTCACAGAAGCTCTTGCTACCGAAAGATTCGAGCAGGTAAAACTAGATCCTCCTGTATAACGGATACTGGCAGGCTCACACATCTCTACACCGATATGGGTATTATTCCCACTTCCTTTTGGACCAGATGCGCAATGCCATCCCCTATAATTCCACGGAAGCGTCTGATATACCGTACCATCATTTCCGTCAATAAAGCCGTGTACACAGGCTGTTCCATAAGATGGCGTATTCCAATTTTTAATAAACACCGATGCATTCGGCTGCGGACATCCCACGGAATGTAGCATTAATCCTTTTACTGTAATCTTTCTTCCTGCTGTATAGCATGGATTTTTAGTCATGATACTCTGTACTAACTTCATAGATTCCTCCATTTCCCGAAAGATCACCGTCTACTCGCGGCGATCTTCGTCATCCTCTTTCAACTGTTCCAATACGTTCTTCAGCTTCTGTGGTACCGGAAGGCCGATTCTTGTCGCATTTTCCAAAATGGAAATTCCTTCATTAGATAAATAGAAGAAAATTACTGCTGTACGGACAACGCTTCCATCACAAATAATCTGTGTGTCCACGATATGTCCGACTGCTACCAAACAAAAAATCACGACTTTTTTCACGATTCCGTGAAAACCAACCTCACTGGAAACTTCTTTATTGATGACTGCTGCCATAAGTCCCGTGATGTAATCCACTACCACAAAGACAATCAGGGCATACAAAAATCCATCAAAGCCTCCAAGAACTGCTCCGATTGCTCCTCCCATTGCTGCAAAAACACATTGCATGGTTGTTACGAATTGTTTCATAGTCTTTCCCTCTCTTTCTCCCTTTCGGGTATTAAAAAAACAGCCTGTCGGCTGTCATTTCCTTATGCTGTACGTTTCCACATATAGCAGACAATATATGGCTGTAAATTCGAATGGGAAGCACCGCCACCTGTACTTGCGATCGTCCCCTTTGGTGTCAGGGAATGCGTATGACTTCCGGCATTGCTTGTCGGTGCTGTTGCATCTGCTCCCGATACACCGCTTCCATGCACGGTATATCTGCTGCTCCCCGCACCGCCGTCTGTATCTCGCCCGATGTTGTGTGTATGTCCGCCTGCACTTCCTGTTGTCGTTGAATTTCCTGTGAAAGTATGCGTATGGGAAGGCATTTGATTTGCGGTAAGCGTTACCGCAGAAGAACCACCTGTTTTTTCCACAGTATTAAAATTCCCATCACCAGTGTTGATACCTACAGGGACTCTTCCTGCTCCCCACGCCACCCAAGTTCCTCCAAAAAATTGGCTCGGATTTGTATTAACCACGCTCATATAAATACTTCCAACCGGATAGATTGTTTTCGCAAACTGTTGGATATAATCCTTAAGAAGTTTTCCATAAACCCGCACATCCCAGTCTTCTGACACTTCAAACACATATTCATCCTCTGCAACTTTACCAACAGCTACTCCTTTTCCGCCACGTTTAAAATCCATTACTACTGCTGCTGTGGAAATAATCTCTTGTATCGAAATAGAAGAAAACGTATCTTTCAGGGTATAACGAACATCAAAGGAATATTCCGTAGAAATATTTCCCCCACCAAAAACAACAGCCGCTCCTGATACAAATGCTCCTGCTGCTATCCATGACTCTGCTGTTGTTCTTTTATAATGAATTGTTCCAGATGCAGTATTCTTTCCCCCACATGATGCAAAATTAAAATTTATCACGCTTCGTACATAAGTCCCGTCCTCATTGACCGCACCATTACTCAAACATCTTTGCGATGTTGAATTGATAAAAGACGGAGGCGAATAGGGAACTACCGTAATCGATACTGTCTTCTCATTTGAAGTTCTCCCCCTAGAATCCGTGACAACAGCAGAGAATGTGATCGTACCTTCCGTATTTAGAAACCCTGTTGTAAAGCTGGATGCCGTGCTGGTATAACCTCCGCCTGTAATGGAATATGCAGTAATACTCGATCCGTAGCTTCCTGCTGCACCATTGATTTTTAATGTTGCTTTCGATTTTGTCTGTACATAAATTCCCCATGCAGATGGCACTTCTCCATCCACCCTCGCTGCAGTCAGACTGGTAATAGATGGCCTAATGGATGTCGGAACGCTCAAAGTCAATGTACATGTCTTACTTCCAATATTTGTACTTCCGTTATAGGTCGTGCAGGTAATCGTACAGGTTCCCGTAACCGCTTTTGGTATCTGATTTGCCAATGAAAGCGGTGGATTCCATGTAACCGAGGTGGACGCTGTTTTTGAAACAATCGTCCCCGTCGCACTGCCAAAAGCGTATGTCAGTGTGTGGGTAAACGAGGAAGATGCACGAGAGATTTGTATCACGGATGCCTTCCCCAATTCTGCATTTGAAGCCGTCACGGAAGATGCTCTTGGAATTGAATCCAAAGTTACGGTTGTATTTGCCGTAATGGAATCATAGAAAGTTCCTGATAATGTTGCCTGAATCTTAAACACAGCACTCATAGAAATTGTCTTTCCACCATCACTTCCATGCGTGACTTTCTGTGATACCGTTCCCAACAAATGTGTTCCTGTTGAACTAATAGAAGGAGATGTGAAATTCTGCGCCTTCCCATCAATCGTCATTGTATTGTTATTTCTGCTGCTAATAGACAAAGACCAGTCATTTACAAGATAAATCCTGCAAGTAATCGTGGAAGTATTCTCCGATACATTCTTTGTCTGCGTCCAATCTACCCGCACCGCATAATGTCCATCACGGATAGATCCCGAAAAACTTCCGCTGGATGCCAACTTTCTCACCTTCTTTCTAAGACGGATCACGCCATTTGATTGACAAATTCCCTGTGCTTCTTGGTATAAAATCAAACCATCCCCGGATTTCATTGCCCAGGGACAACTTATTTCGAATTTCTGCATTGGTTATGACGAGAATCTGATTGGAAATATAAGCAATTTTCTGCCCATTCTCCTTAAATGAGAGTTCTTCATTGGACAGTTCCGCTGTAAATGCATTCCCGACTTTTCCCAATTCAATCAACGCTCCCTTGAAACGAATGTATTCTTCCAAAAGTGTTTGATTGGCAGAGACATTATTAATGATTTCATTTGTTATCTTTGTGAAGTCCATTCGGATTTCTGAACTGTTCTGTGTAATGCTTGCCTGAAAGTCTTTTTGGATTGTTTCCAATTCTGATTTCGTAAGATACGTTTCCCTGACGGTATGCTGAATCTGTTCTGAAGTTTTACTGATTTCAGAATAGCACTCATGGATATTCTCTTTTAACGACTCCACATCATCCTTGACATCCTCATAGTCTTTCATGCTCTGGAAACTGGCTTGGCACGTTGTCAATAATGCCATTAGGCCACCTCCTATCCTTTGGACACGTCACATTGCAGGGTTACAAGACTGTCAATATCCTTTGCGGATAAATAGATCACTTTTCCACTCTTTTCAAAAGTAATCGCTTTTCCATCTTTATCCTGCATATACCATGTATAGGTCAGAGTCTGCTTTTCCGTAGCATTTTTCCACTCTGCGCCATCATACTTCATTAAAACAACACTTTGGGCAGTATGATCCACCTTGTACCAGAAATCTCCTGATTTTGGACTTGACGGAGCAGTTTCCCCAATGTTTCCAAGCAGGGCATCCACTTCTTTCTGATTCGTCCGCACAATCACATATGGAACAACTCCGCCTAAATTATTCTTTACCGTAAATCCTCCGATGGACAGCATTTCTGACACATAGGGATCTGACTTATCTTCCACGGTTATCACATCCGCATAGCTTTTTCCGCCATACGTCATCGTACAACGGTAGGATTGAATGTTGACAATATCCGCTCCCGATACGGTAAGGGACGAAGATGTCGCACCGCTGATATTATTCCATGTTCCTCCTACATATTTTGCCCACTGATAGGTAGCACTTGTAATTGCTGTTGAACCGCTATAGGCAGATGTTGAAAGAAGTAATGTCCCCGACTGATTTAGCACCACAGTTCCATTTGGTGCGTATACAGAAAACACGACTGCACTCGCTCCTGCATTTCCTTTATTGGATTTTGACCATGAAAACTGTTTTATTACCTTTTTCCCTGAAATTGTAAAAGTTAATTCTATCGTTCCATTTAATACAGACGCTCCACCTAATGTTGCATTTGCCGCGAATAAAAGGGACAGCTTACCAGCTATCGTTGCCGTGGCTGCTGTGTTCGTTTTTACCGTAACACCATCCGGCAATGTTCCTACCGTACATGTACAGGGAGTCTGTTCAATTCCGACATACCCAGTAAAAGGAATGTTTACAAGAACTTCTGCCGCTACAGCTCCATTTGCTGTACAAGCAATGGACTGTGTTTCATTTCCTAAAATAACCGAAAGACCACCTTTTCCATCACCACCAGCAGCACCCGGATCACCTTTTTCTCCATCATAAATTTTTGTAATGGTTACCGTATCATAAACATCCACATCATCTGTCAATAATTTAATCTGAGCTACATTATTAAAGAAAACGGAATGTGTCGGTTTAACCACCAACGTTCCACCAGTAATGCTGCCATTATCAGAAGTAGTTGGATAATCCACCCAGTTTCCAGAACTATTTTTATACTGCCATTTGCTGATAGACACTCCCTGTACCTGTGCGGTAAGCGTAGCCTGTGCCGCCCCTACCAAAGAAGAACCCGCATCGTATTTAAATACATGGGTATCTGCCGTCACGGATGCCAACTTAGCATTTTGTGCATTCTTAACCAGCGTATAGGTAATATCTGAAGAAATATTAACGGTGTTTTTTGTTTCTGAATCGTAGTAACTGATATAACAAATGTAAGTGATCATCCCCGAAGATGACGTAGCAAGATTATCCTTATTTACGGTAAGGATTCCTCCCGCCACGGTCTCTCCTGCGATCAATGCGCTTTCCGCTCCTGTCCCATCTTTTCGTTTCCAATTGATAGATAATCCTGACGCACCTAATGAAAGATTCGTCTGATCCAGAAAAATAACAGGGGTTAACTTCAGATTCGTGACCGCCCAGCTTGGAGCATAGGTATGTGGCAGCACGTTTGGATTTTCACTCTGCGTCTTCGGCAGATTGGACGTGATATACGCTGATAGTTTTCTTTGATCTGTAATGTCAACGAATGTCTGCTGACTGGAAGTTAAAATTGTAGCCATATAAAATTCCTCCTAAATCTTAATCTCACAATAAAAGGATGCATTATCCTGCACATCTTCTGTCGTGATTACAATCGATTTCCTTCCTGCATGAAGCCGATCCCAATCCGCATCTGTTTCCTCATTTCCAGAGTTACGATGCCAACAGAATGCAGACGCATCCAATGTATCCGTTATCTCTTTATCCCAAGAATATACCCGGCACCTTATGGTGCTTTTCTGTCCCCGGTCTTTGAAAATATTTACTCCCTCCACCAATAGTTCCGTCCGATACATCTTTGAAGATTGTATTTCTTCTACTTTCCCTGACATATCTTCCAATTTGGAATCTTGATCCATGATATCTTTTTCCAATGTATTCAGATTCCCATGTTGTTTCGCTGATAAGGAAGTCAGCGTTATGCTGGACGCACCGATTGTGATGGTATTTCCCGATGGATTCAGATAATCCCTTGTTTTACTCACGCAAAGGTATCTTCCATCAATTCCATGCGGTGGAGACAAGCAGTCCACGTATTGTCTGGCATGAATATCCATAATATCAACACCTGCATCCGATTCATCCACAATGGAAAGTTCCATACTTGTGATACCTTTTGCCAATTCTGCCACCCGGCTTTTCGCTTTTCTGAGAAGATTCCCCGGCTCGGTTACATCATCCCAAACTTCTACTGTCCAAATCCACCCTATCTCTTTTAAGGCTTTTTCATCATAAACATACTCTACTCCTTCATTTACGCCTGTAATGGTCACTCTTTTTCCAGTTTCCACTTCATTCCCGTCTTCATCAGTTTCTTTAATTTTTGCTCCAAGTGGAATCAAAACCGTGATTCTCTCCGTATGGTCCTGAGTAATTTTTACATCCAAAAGATTTTTCCCATACTCCACTTTTTGTAAAGAAAAGGCTGTGAAATCTTCTAGATAATCCAACATTTTCCCTTCTCGTGTATATCGTACCTGTAAGTAACCGCCATGCGTTTTCATCAGTTTCTCCTGTATTGCGTCCAATGTTACGGAATATTCAGAGCTGCTATAAGAAATATAATCATTGTTATCCTTCACAGTCACATTTCCTATATGAAACTGTTTCTTTTTTTCTACCCGCTTGTTATGCTCTGTCAGAAACAGTTCCAAAAGCCCCTTTAAATTTCCTTTATATGAATACGGCGGCTGCATGGAATCTTTCAAATATGCAAGTGCTGATTCACAAGTCCATGTATGAGTATTATAAAAATCAATCCCATCATCCAACGCCCTGCCTTCAAATACAGTATTCTCTCCTTTTTTACACACGATTTCAGAAGACATCGGTTTCATATCCTTCAGATACGGATGGTTATAAGGTGCAGACAATATCAAACTGTCAATGTTTTCTGCATCTTCTTTTACCTGTGCCTGAGTGATGGCAAGACGAGAAAAATGTGGATGGTAGAACAACTTTCCATCCACATAAACACGAAATAATTTCATAATCTCCCCTCCCGATAGCGGAATGTTGTGACACCCTCTCCCTTAACACTCAGGCGGTTTTCCCCTGCTCCAAGTTCCATTTCCGGGAACTCCCATGTTCCGGCACTTACGGATTTTTCATAGGTATCTTCTCCTATTCTCCAAGAAAATGCGGTCTCCCCTGTGGTGATCACTACCGGAACCACAGGCATAAAATCGTTTTGAAGTGTAACCGTGCCACTTCCAGAAATCACGACTTCACTTTCCTTCACATGGTAAAAATAGGAATCTCCATCCGTACACTCCAACGTGATTGTGCCTTTTCTAAGCAGCGGATCATATACAGGGGCAAACTCTACAGTCCCAAGTGCATATACATCGGGTTCTTCAGAACGGATTACCTTAATCAGCTTTCCAGCATATTGATTCACAAGTTCGGAAACCTTCTGATCATATTGCTTTCTGGTACCTAACATTGACAGAACAATGGTAAAACTTCGTGGCTGATACGATACCCTTCCTAACGCTTCTGTATATCGGATTGGAGAATTTCTTCCCGGAACAACGATTGTATTCGTTTGGGACTGTGGTGTCGGAAAATCAATATTTTCCCGAATCCATCCCATCTCACGAACAGATTTTCCATTTAATTTCACATCAGGGATCATAAACTCAACCTCCTGTTCAACTTCTGTGCCTGTCCCAAACGACTGTCAATAGCCGGAAGCAGATGTCCCACCAATGTTCCATCTTCCAAATAAATGCCCTTACTGCTGTTATTGGCGATTACGGCAAGATACTGCTCCATTTTTCCCGTATTCATCCGGCTTGATAAAATATGCTCTAACTGATCATAAAACCCTTTCAATGGAAGAACCGCTTCCTTACCTGCTTCTCCTCCTGCCATTAAGCTGCTTCCATTCATCCCAAAAACAGTAGGCTTGGTTAAAATACCACCTTCCTTATACCAATCAATGGAAAGATGCGGTACACTCGGAGGCGAAAGTGACAACTTTCCTGAAATCTTAAAATGTGGCAGCTTGATTTTAGGAAGTTCCAGTTTCATACCGGAAAAGAATCCTGTAATTTTATCTATGATTCCCTTCACCGCATTTTTTGCTGCTTCCACTGGTTTTATAATCGCATCTTTGATTCCATTCCATACGGAAGTTGCTGTACTTTTAATCCCGTTGAAAATAGAAGTAACCGTGCTTTTCACGCCATTGAATACGGAACTGACCTTACTTTTTATGCCATCCACCACAGAAGAAATTACGGATTTAATCCCATTCCATACGGATGACGCTACGGATTTCACAGCATTAAATATTGTCGACACCGTAGTTTTGATGGCATTTAAAACAGATGAGACCTTACTGCTTATCGCATTCCATACTGTAGAAATCACGTTTTTTATCGCACCCATCACAGATGAGATTGTACTGGAAACTGCATGGATTGCAGATGACACTACAGATTTAATGCCCTCCCATACGGAAGAAACAATTCCTTTGCAGTTCTCCCAAATCATCTGGAACGGTAATGTTATAATATCAATCGCACCCTGAATAATAGAGCCGAGCAGCATGACCGCCGTCTGTACCACATTACATATTCCTTCCCATACAGACTGTAAGTGCGTCCACAAATTTGAAAACCATGCTTTTAGAGAATCCACCATTGCACCAATTCCGGTACAGATGGTATTCCACAGCTCTCCGAACCATTGTGTAATCGCACCCCAATTTTGTATAATCGCAATAATTCCGGCAATCGCCGCTGCCACCGCTGCAATGACAGCAATAATAGGAAGCATTGAAACATTCAAAGCACCCATCGCCACGGAAATCGCTGCAATGACCGGAGTAAGGGCTGTGAACGCTGCCAGCAATGCCCCTAAAATAATGACGAAATTTTGAACTGGTCCCGGTAATCTCTCAAACCATCCTCCAATCGTGGTAATCACGGATACCAATGGTGGAAGGATTGCATTTGCCAATTCCGCCAGTTTTTCTCCTAAAGGTACTAATGCCTGCTGTAATTTTCTTGTATTGGATTCCATCTGCTGCATCGGTGTTGTTGTTGCATCGAACATCCCCTGTGCAGATCCTTTTACGCTGTCATAGGTACTTCCGACAGAAGTCAGGGAAGTAATGAATTTTAAGTTTCCATCTTCCGCCATTGTTCCAAATGCTAAAGCAGCAAGGTTTAACGCTTCCTGTTGATTCGTACAGTTTCCGATATCTGCCACGATAGAATCAATGACCTGCTTCTGTGTTGCTCCTCCATTCTGCCATGAAGTAAATAATTCCTGTGTTTTTGTAGAAAAAGAACCTATGGACTCTCCAATTGTTCCATCCACAAGACGGGTAGTCACTTCATTGATGGCATCATTTACCTTGTCAAGATTATACGCACCATTCTTCAAGCCATTGTCCAGCAATTGGAAATACTCCGATGCCGAATATCCTGCCTGAGAAAACTTTCCTGCATATTCACTCAGGTTATCTCCTAACTCACTTGTTTTATCCAAGCCATTCTGTGTACCAACTACGATGTAATCCATCGCTTCCTGTGCAGTCAAACCATACTGCTGCATTAAAGAATTCACGCCACGAAGCGTTTCATTCATATCAATTCCATACAATTCGTCCAACGTAATAGCCTGCTGTGTCAAATTAGTAAGGTCTGTTTCACTCAGATCGCCCAAGTTCTTTTTTACCATAAGGACGGCATCTGCCACGCTGTCCATGCTTTCTCCAACGCCATCCGAATACACAGATTTAATAACATTTGCCGATTCTTCTGCTGCCTGTCCGGTTTCTCCAAAATACGCATTTACTTTTGTGACCGCATTCTCTGTTTCCGAATAAGCATCTATTGCTTTTGTTCCGATGTCCTGAATTTTATCTCCTACAGCAGAAAGCTGATCTGCAGTCTGCATCAAGGCAGCACCTTTTGTATTTTCTGCAATCTTCCCCACATCTTCGGCAGTATCCTGAGCCGCATCCCCTGCCTGCTTTAATTCTTCAATCAGATTACGGATAGCTTCTCCATCATCAACCGTATCCAGCGCATCGGTCAGTTGACGGATATCTGCTTTCCCACCTGTTGCAGACTTTCCAATTTTCTCGATGGCTGTCTTCATTTGATCTGAATTGGCAGTTCCATTTTTAATCGCAGATACTAATTTACTTCCAAGAACATCTGCATAATCATCCACTTGTGTTCCTGTCGAAGAAAATAATTTTTCCAATCTCGCTGTATTAGAAGATAGACGGTCTTGTTCCGTTTGGAGAGAGGATAAATCATTTTTATACTGATTCAGCTTTCCTCGTGTTTCCTCTATCTCTCTTTGAAATGCCTGATATTTGTCCTGACCTATATCCCCCCTTTGAAAAGCTGCCGTAACCTGCTCCTGTGCAGATTCCAATGCTTCCAATTTGTCACTTGTCTGACTAACCGCTTGCGAAAGTAACTGCTGCTTCTGTGCCACTAATACGGTATTTGATGGATCGAGTTTCAACAATTTATTTACGTCATTGAGAGCAGACTGTGTCTTAGTAATTGAAGAATTCACGCCACGTAATGCTTTATCAAGACCTGTTGTATCTCCTCCGATTTCAACTGTGATTCCCTTAATCCTGTTTCCCATGTCTGCACCTCCTCCCAAAAAGACATAAAGAAAGCCCGGATTTCTCCGAGCATGAAAAAAGCACCGATTCTTTTTCTGAACCGATGCTATCTTACTATTTTATTTATTTCTTTTTACATATCAAATCATAACTTTCCGTAATCATGCGTTTAATATCAGTATCCGGTATTGTCCCATCTAATATAATAGAATTCCAATGCTCTTTATTTTGATGATACGCTGGAATTACTGAGGAATATGTATTTCTCCAAAAATCTCTCCATTCTGGATCTACCTTTACATTTACCCATATATGTCCTTCCCTTTCATAAGTCCATGCAAAAGCTCTTTTATTTTTCCCATATCTTAGCAATACCCAGTTTGGATCATGAAATGGGGTATCCACATATACATTTGAAAATGTCAAACCATACTCTAAAACATCTTCTCTTGATAACATATTCTTCGCCTTCTTCTTATGTATGATTTGGCTTACACAAGCTGAAATTTTAACACATCTACTCAATAGGCAAATTGTGTTGTTTCAAGAATGAAAGTTTATCCCAATAACCTCTTTGAAACAAAATTTTTCCATTAACAACATGGAAGAAACCACAACCTCTCAACCCTAATGGGTCTTTCCATTCCAAAATTGCCCACTGACCATCTTCAAATATATTTTCTACAATAGCGGTCATATCTGCTGTTGCAAATTCTTCTGTGAACATTGCACGAATTGCTTCAATTCCAATAACCGGTTCATTAGTCACTTGATGATTTGTTGCATTTTCGTAATATAGACTTGTAATTTCTTCTACATCATGATTATTAAAGGCATCTACCCATTTACATACTACTTCTTTTGGTCTTAACATAATTTTCTCCTCCAATCTTTAATTCTCTAAGTTCAACAAACTGGGATTTAGCCTTTTAAACCTTTCGCTTGCCTGTCCATATCCTCAATAACAATGTCGTAAATTTCTCCAAGCTGTGAACAGTATTCTAATACTTTCCATGGTTCGTTTGTATGAAAATGAATTTTTATAAGTTCTTCATCTCCAACTGCTAACAAACAATCTCCGTTAAAATTGTTTGTGAAATATTCGCTAATTTTATCTTCGTCAAGATTTTCGCCTTCTATTAAAAGTTGAGTATCATATTTAAATTCTAACATCTTATTATCCTCCAAATTCTAATTGTTTAAAAACAGCCTTTTCTTTATTGAGCAAATTATATCAAGAAAAGGCTGTTCCTTCAATCTATAATTAGAATTTATCAAAGTCTTCCTGACTGGCTAATCGCTTATATTTCACACTATCATTAGCTCTTTCTGTCCACATATCAATCACAAGACCAATCGTCAAAAAATCCAAATCTACAATTGAAACTCCGATTTCCGTACATCGCAGAAGGAACAGGGGCGTTGTCATCTCCCGCTCACTTCTGCCAAGCCTTTTTTTGCTTTAATATCCGTAGCCACATTATCTCCCCATAATTCCAAAATTTGTGGCAGTACTTCATAAATAGAAAACATATCAAACTGATCGAGCCATTCTTCTATTGTAGAAGGTATACTGTTATCCGCATGGTATGCCATGATATACGCCACATTTTCAAAAATTTCCAGATCATCAATCTGAAATTCTGCGCCATCTTTCTGTGTTCCAACATACGATTTTTCCAGTTTGCTCAAATCTTTAAAGATATCTCTTTTGAATTTTGCCCTGTATAATCGTGGAATCGTCGCAGAAGAACGAAAAGGAATCTTTTTTCCACAGATTTCTATTTCTCTTTTAATCATGCCATTCCGCCTCCTTCTTCCGTTGGTGTGTACACCGTTTTATACCATTCTTTATAGGTTGTCTCATCCGTAGTATCTCCTGTTCGTGCTTTCACCAAACCGTCAGACCGTGGATCTGCCGTAATAGACAAGGTTTCCGTTCCCGGTTCAATTGTATCTTCTTTTGTTTCAGATTCAATAGACGGTCGTGAAGCACTGCAATTATAAAGGACGTGCCTGATTGCATTAATATCCCCATCAAATTCAAATAACAGGGCAAATTTTACACTTTCTGCAACGGAACTATTCTCTACCAACACTCCCTTTGCATCCAGCTTTTCTTGTAAAATTTCTGTTCTAAACCATTCTGGAATCAGCGCCATTTCTAAATCTCCGCTATAACCATTGTTTGTCACAGAACGGAAATATACGATTCCATCTGCATAAAACGGACTGGATTCTCCTTCTGCGTCCAGACTGATACTGACAGCTCCCGGAATAGCCTTTGGTACACCATATTCAAATTTTGTACTTCCCCCTTCTTCTTTTTCTGTCAGCTTTGCCGCATGAACATTTTTCAAATTAAACTTTACTTTATTTCCCATTGCTATACCTCCAATTCGTACAACACTTCATACAATTTTTCTGATTTGATATATGTTTCTGTTTTGTTATAGAAAATCCCCTGTGCATCCAAAATCTTCTCCAATTTTTCTTCAAGTGCAAGATCTTTTTTATCTGTGTATAGTTCCACATCTAATTGCTTTACTTTAAAATACACCATTCCATCTGCGGAGAAATTATGGCTTCCTGGAGTCAAATAAATTAAAAATGGCGGTTCTGGAGATTCTCCTTCTGCAAAGTGATGATATGCGATAGGAATTCCGAGACCACCTAATAGCTTCATAATATTTTTTAATTCCATCATTTCAATCCTTTCACGATCTTATCTTCAAGCTGTGATATGGCATAGGATTCCGCTGGTGCAATATGCACTTTTGCTTCTACCCTGCCCCCTCCTCGCTTTGCATGGCCTTTCTCCAATAAATGAGTTAGTCCGGGTTTGCTGCGATTATAAACGACAACCTCTGTTTTACTTGCAGAATCTTTCATCTTTTTCGCAGTCCACCCTTTCTTGTACCCACCACTATCTGTGGGGGAAGCAGATTGTACCATTTTCTTTGTTTCTTCAGAAACTGTATTGACCGCCTGCTTTACAACATCATCTGTCACTTCTTTGTACTCTTTCAAAGCATTCATGATCTCTGATGCTAATTGATTAGATGTCACCCGTCTGCTCATTCTTTCCACCTCGTATCTCCCGAACTGCTGTCAGTTTTAATTTTTTATGCGTAAACTGCACATCATCCACACAAATGATGTTATAAACCTCATTTCCAAACAAAATCCGATATTGTTTTTTATTGATTTCTCTCAATTTTTCACACCAGCGTAATATAAACACCAATGTATCTTCCGATAGCGTTTCTATATTCGTAACATTTTCTTTTCCAGACGCAAGATTTACATAAGCAAAACATGAATAAAATTTCTCCCACTGGGACTGATGGTTTCCGATTTCGTCTGTGTGTAATATATGCTTTTGAAGAATAATCCGTTGTCGCATTGAACCAATATCCATCAGAACACCTCCTCACGATTGGAAGAAAGAATATTTTTCAATGTAGGAATCATTTTTTCCGTTTCTTCATTCGTGCCACGGTTTTCAAACATCACACCCACCGCATATAATACAGCAGTTTTTACGGCGGCATCCTCCGGCAGAATATCACGCCGTATAATATCTCTACACAGTATTTCGGAAGAATCGATCAGCGTTTGAATCAGGGTGTCTTCATCCTCATATTCCACCTTCAAATATTCTTTCGCTTCTTCTAGTGTAATCAGCATGCAGACACCCCTCCTTCTTATCTCGTTTCTTTCAGTTTCATCGTTTTTACTGCTTCAGGAAGAATTAATTTTCCGTCTACCCTCTGGCTTGCAAGAAAACCAACCTGCCCGGTTGCCGCAAATAACTCATTCAGGCGTTTAAAGGATCGTCCCTGCCTGTCCGCAATCCAGTAATAGGAAAAATCTCCAAATGCCATGATCTTCTGTCCGGCTGCAATTTCCGGTACAAATGAAGACGTAAAATATGGTCGGTTCAAAATCATGTCCGGCACTCCCGCCTGCACGGACGGCTGCCAAATATAATTCCCGTTCCCATCTTTTAATTTACGCAACGCTTTTACGGTGCTGTCATTGAGCATCCATACCGCTTTTTTACGATATGGGGAACGCAGAGAGTAAAATAAATCCATAACATCGTCAAACGTAATGCTTGCGCCTGCGGTCGTGACTCCATCAGAAGCTCCGCCTGTAGCATTAAAGATTCCTGTCGGTTTTCCCTTGCCATCTCCGGTAAAAAATGCTTCTTCTTCCTTCGTTCCGATTCTTCGTCCAAATTCTTTAGAAATATAGGCTTCCAAATTAAACACGTTATCGTTTAACAACTCATCCGAAACTTTAATCATGGTCGCAACCTTATATGCACTAATGGAAATCTGTCCAAAGCTGTCATCAGATTCTGGATATGCCGCTTCTTCATCAATCCACTTTGCTTCTCCTTTGGATGCCACGATAGGAATTTTACGATCTCCGCTGGAGGTCTGAATCACGGTTGCCAGACTGCGGAAAAAGTTTTCTTCTTCCAACGCTTCCACCAGAGTTCTTTCATATTCATCGGGAACCAAATAACCTCCTTCTGAATCTGTTCCAACCTGAAGAGCGTTCTGAATATCAAGATAATTTTTCTTTCTCATCGCATTCCAAAATGCAGTTTTATAAGCCGCTGAGGCTCTTCCTGTTTTTTCTTCTCCACCATTACCTTTCCCCGGCTGATTTGTAATCGGATGACTAGTAGGCTTATTCAGTTCTGCATCAATAGCTGCCTGTCTTTCTAAACGCTCGATCTCTTTTCCAAGATTAACCACATCCGCTTCCATACGGTCATAAGTGGCCGTATCTTCTGCTGAAAGCAACCCGTCCGTTCCTCGTTTAGATTCTAAAAATGCCTTTGCTGCCTCCCACGCTTTTGCTCTTTTCTCTCTTAATGCTAAAATCTGATTCATATTAAAAATCCTCCTCTTTTAATGTGCCAAGAGACTAAGTCTCTTTTCTAACTGTTCAATGGGTGTCTTTTTTTCTGGTTTGGGAATCAGTTTTGACATCAGCGAATTCGTCACCGCTTTTCGTGAAAACATCACTGCTTCCATTTCCAACTCTTTTTCTTCTTCCCCTTCTGGTTCCTCTTTAGAAAAAAGGAGCTTATCTGCAAAGCCAAGTTCTACAGCTTTCTTTGCATTGAACCAGCTTTCCGCATCCATCAAATGTGAAATCCTCGATCTTGATAGTCCCGTTTTAATTTCATAAGCATTCATAATGGATTCCTTTACTTCATCCAACATGTCGATTGCCTTTTTCATTTCTGAAGAATCACCGATAGCAATAGTCGCAGGATTATGAATCATCATCATCGCCACAGGAGACATCTGTACTTCCGTTCCCGCCATTGCAATCACGGATGCTGCTGAAGCAGCCAGCCCATCAATTTTCACAGTCACATTCCCTTTGTAGTCCATCAACATGTTATAAATCTGTGCTGCTGCGAATACATCTCCACCCGGACTATTGATCCATACCGTGATATCTCCTTCTCCATCTTGTA
This sequence comes from Dorea sp. AGR2135, assembly GCF_000420885.1. Lineage (NCBI taxonomy): Bacteria > Bacillati > Bacillota > Clostridia > Lachnospirales > Lachnospiraceae > Dorea > Dorea sp. AGR2135. The sequence goes on from NZ_ATVU01000003.1 coordinate 46,083, forward strand.
ATTCTTCTTTGAACATTTTGGGAGTCACTTCATCTCCATACCATGTTTCATCGGAAATCTCTCCGTTTAGAAACAGGGTTCTGCTCTCATCATTTTCATTCCTTACCCAGTTCCAAAACTTCCGTTTCATCCTGTCCCTCCTTTTACGACTGTGTTTTAAGCACACAAAAAGGACCACAACCAGATACTCTGTTTCTGGTTATCGTCCTTAAAACACACTTTATTATTTTTGATATTTTCATCTAATTTTGGATTTATCCTCCACTTTCAAAAGAAAAAGCCTTCTATTTTTTGTTATATTCCGCTTGTTCTGCTTCAATTCTCCACTTTCATGGGATCTTCTGCTTTTTACTCCTGTCACCAAACAGTAGCATATTGTTCCGCTACGCAACATAATGTTGCTCAAGTCCAGTTGAGCATAAATCTTTTAAACCTGTGGCATATTACCTCCTGCCTTTCCCGCAAAGGCTCCTGCATCCGCCAGCTTTGTCATGCTTCCATTCACAAGATATAAATTTCCTCCATCTTCCTCTGGAATCGGATTCTGATCTTCCATTTCCCGGATATCATTTGCTGACAGCCATCCATTCTGCCGGCCTACAGCATACCCATTCATTCGGCTGGCATAATCCCCTCGTAATAATCCATCCACATTTAGTTTTATAAAATACTCATTCTTTTCCTGTGGCAATAACAATGCTTTCTGCAAAGCCTGTTCCCACCTGACTACCCACGGGTCTAATGTGTATTTCACAAACTCCAAAGACTGCTGCTCTATGTTAGAAAAACTAGATTTCTCCAAGTCTCCTACCATATGTGGCGGAATACGATACATCCTTGCAATCTCATTGATTTGAAATTTCCTTGTTTCCAAGAACTGTGCTTCTTCCGGTGGAATCCCTATCTGCTGATATTTCATCCCTTCTTCCAGAACCGCCACTTTTCCTGCATTTCTTGAACCCCCATACACCTTGTGCCAGCTATCCCTTACCTTTGCGGGATCTTTTAAAACGCCCGGATGTTCCAAAACACCACCCGGTGTCGCTCCATTTGCAAAAAATGATGCACCATATTCTTCACAGGCAAGTGTCATCCCTACTGCATTTTTAGCCATAGCAATCGGAGAATATCCCACTAAACCATCAAATCCTAATCCCGGTATATGCAGCACATCTTCTCTTCGGAGATAGATCCGTCCATAGTCCTTAAAATTGGGATTTTCTTCTGTGTTCCGTGTGTAAATATAATAAAGTTCTCCATTTTCCGCACGGTCAACTTCCATTTTATCTGGCAGAAGCGGATACAATCCTAATATCTGCCCTCTTCCATCTCGGATGATCTGCGCATAGGCATTTCCCCATATCAGTAAATGGCTCATCAAGACTTCTCGGAATACGAAAGACGTCATTTCTTCATTTGGTTCATCGTGAAGAATATGATAAAGCGGATGGTCAAATACTCTTTCTTTTCCTTTATCCGTATAACGATACAAGTGAAGGGGAAGAGAAGCTATTGCTTCTGCAAGAATTCTGACACAGGAATATACTGCTGTTGTCTGCATGGCGGTTCTTTCATTTACGGAAATACCGCTTGTGCTTCTTCCAAATAAAAAAGATACTCCTGAATTATAACTATTTGTCGGTTTGTCCCTTGCTCCCCTTAAACCAAATAATTCCCGTAATCCCATACTCTGCCTCCTGTTTTATCAAAATGAAATAATGCCACGCTCATCATATACACTTCCTGTTGTGCCTTCATTACGGATTGCACGATCAAGTGCCATAACTGTTGCGACTGCCCCATCTATTTTTTCTGTAGATTTTTCCTTATCCATCTTAATATTTCCTGCCGGATCTTGACGGACAAAAACATTATCCATCATCCATCTGAGAACTGGATGACCGCCATGTGCTAGTTTTTTCTCCAATGTCAGCTTCATTAATTCTTTCGTTGGCGGACTCATATCTTTATATCCCTGCCCGAAAGGTACGACAGTAAGCCCCATACCCTCAAGATTTTGTACCATCTGAACTGCTCCCCAACGGTCAAATGCGATTTCCAAAATATGATATTTCATTCCCAAATCCTCGATGAATTTTTCAATGAAACCATAATGAATCACATTTCCTTCCGTCATCTGAAGATGTCCCTGCTTTTCCCACACGTCATAAGGAACGTGATCTCTCCTCACACGAAGTTGTAAATTTTCTTCCGGTATCCAAAAAAATGGCAGTATGCTATATTTTTCTTCCTCCGTTCTCGGCGGAAACACTAAAACAAACGCTGTAATGTCCGAAGTACTGGAAAGGTCAAGTCCAGCATAACATTCTCTTCCAAGCAGACTATCTTGATCTACTTCAAAGTCACATTCATCCCATCGATCCATAGGCATCCATCTGGTAGATTGTTTTACCCATTGATTCAATCGGAGCTGCCGGAAAATATTTTCTTCTGCCGGATTTTCTTTCGCACTCTGATAAGCATTCTGCACTTTTTCCAATGCTATCGTATGCCCCAAAGACGGATTTGCCTTATACCAGCTTTCTTCACTTCCCCAGTCATCATCGTCCGCAATACCATAAATCACGGGATAAAAAGTCGGATCAATCTTTCTTCCCATAAGAATGTCTTCTGCTTTTTGGTGCTGTTCAAAACAAATGGAATTGCGATCCGTTCCGGCGGTCGTAATCAAAAAATACAATGGCTGTGTTCTTGCATCACCTGAACCTTTTGTCATGACATCGAATAACTCCCGATTCGGCTGCGCATGAAGTTCATCAAAAATTACTGCGTGTACATTCAAGCCGTGCTTGGTATATGCTTCAGCAGAAAGTACCTGATAGAAACTGTTTGTCGGCTGATATACTAACCGCTTTACAGACATGATTGGCTTAATTCTTTTCTTCAGAGCCGGACATTGATCCACCATATCAACTGCCACATCAAATACGATCGAAGCCTGCTGACGGTCAGAAGCACATCCGTAGACTTCCGCACCCCATTCTCCGTCACCACAGGTCATCAGCAGAGCCACCGCAGCAGCCAGTTCTGATTTTCCATTTTTCTTTGGAATCTCCACATATGCAGTATTATATTGACGATAGCCATTTTCTTTTACCGTTCCAAAAATATCACGGATGATTTTATCCTGCCACGGAAGCAGCTCAAACGGGACACCTCTCCATTGCCCTTTCGTGTGTTTCAAACAATTAATAAAATTTACGGCATGATCCGCTTTTGTTTGATCATACACTATCCACCACCTCCCTTTATCAGCAGAAGTTCCATTGCATCGCTTTCTTTATCATCACCATTGTCCGTAACAATCCTGCTTCTTGCAGAAGGTGTCAGTCCAAACTGCTCACAGAATTTATTCATGATTTTCAGATAGGTCTGAGCAATGGACACCTGTGGAACCTGCTGCCAATAACCGGATGGTGTCTTTACGATTGTTCCATGCTGAGTAATAAATTCCTCCGCTTCTTTCCATCGCGCATACGCCTGACAGTAACCTGCAAAAGCAGCCATATCAATTTCTGTCAGAATACCCAACTGCTCCATCTGTTTTGCCATCCGCTTCCATTCCTTCTTTGCCTCATCTTCCAGCCACGCAGGACATCTCGGTGCTTTCTTCACAGGCTTCGGCTCGTTTGTATTCAGACTTCTTTTCCCCGGATTGCCTTCCAATACTTTTACTGCCGTAGGCTTAGGTTTTCTTCCTCTCTGTGCCATTGCTCTCACCTCCTTCCAAAACATCACTAAAAAAAGACCTCCGAAGAAGTCTTTTTTATCTCAGCACCTTTCGTTTTTACTTGAAAAGTTCATCGATTTTTACTTTTGCTGCTTTCACAGCATTGTAATCATAAAAATATGAATCTTCACTTGTAATTATTTTCCCATTGTCCGGCGGAGTAATAATAAAATCATATCCTGTAGTTTCACTATTCCAAGCGATTGTAATTTGATACCCTCTGTATGTTTCTCCCATAATAATTCTCCTGTTCTTTTTGTACACACATGTTACCTCTGACTCTTGTTTATATCCAGCAATATCCGTACCACAATCTGCACAAATTTTCTTTAGACGTCTTCTCCATCCGTACAAAAGTCCAATCCCATTTTTAACTCATTATATATCTTCATGTATCGGCTCTGTTCACTCCCTTCACTTCCCAAAATTGCCTGAAAGAAAAATTCTTCTGCTTTCTCCCTCGAATACCACTCCTCTGTCTTTCCATAACAAACAGTTCTGACTATGGGTATCTTTTTTACACAATCTTCCCCATAAATAACATTCAGTCCTGATCCATTATCCCAATGCATCAGAAGGGATGCCGTGTCATCCACTCCGAGAACGGTCCCTGTCATGCCAACTGGCGGTGCCTGTTTATCATGCATTCTTATAAGTTCTACTCTGGTACCGACTGGATATTCTCTGCGAATATTCTCCACAATTTTTCTATTCGGAAATACCATGCTGCACCTCCTCGATTGAATTTTTCAAAGCCTGCTCCAGAACATCTCCCTCAAACCCAAACTTTTCATATGCCTGTTCCAAAATCCGATAATATCCTGCACTTGGCACTCCTATTTTCCTTTGTTCATCCATGATATATACCATCGCACGTTTCATTTTCCCATTGATTTGGACCTCCAGCATCTTCTTATAATAAAAATTCGGATATCCTTCATAATAGTCAAGTCTTCTTTCATCCATTTGACCGATTTCCCAAACCAATACCGGAACGATACTTCCCTCCTTTGGTTCTATCGTAGCATACGAACCTGTTCGAGAGCCTTTGAACATTAACTCATACCCTTCCACGATTGCTGTTCCTACTAAAGTTGCAGTCGGGCATCGGAATGCCATCTGCTCCTCATCCATGTTACTGCCATAGGCAATATACAACTTCTTCATATTTGCTTCATCCTTTCTCTGTTGATAGTGAGGTCTCCCTCCTACCATCTCAAGACGGTCTCTCGACCGCCATTGGTGGGGCTGTGCCTATTCCCTTCAAGCAGCATGTCTCCATGCAGAATTTCCTTCCAAATGTTTCAGAAAATGAAGCCTGCAGGTTTTGAATTCATCCCCGTTTAATCCCAACCGGAGCATCCAACACCGAAATGCGTATTTTTCATTATCTGTAACTGTTCTTCTGGCACTCGCTTTCTTTTGCGTCAATGCCTGATGGCTGACTGCAAGGCAGAATTGTATGTATGCTTTGATTTCCCCTGCATGCGTCGTGCTGTTAAACAATCGGAACTCTACCGTTCCTTTTGTGAAAGTCGCATGAAGATTTAAACCGTGATATCTAGTATCGTTGTAATGGTCTGTCCTTCTTCTATGACTCCCCTCATACCAGATGTCCTTTAATTCTTCCATTGTTTTGGGTTTTCTTTTATTAATCGTTTGAATCAACTGTTCATTTGTCTTTTTACACCATCGAAGCCTAGCCGGATCAATTTGTAAAGCTTTATATAAAATGTCCTCTTTGCTGGCGATGATATTTACCAGATTGCGTAAAGTCTGAGGTGTATATCTGCTTGCATCCACGTGGATATGAATGCCGCATTGGTCACTTGCGAATGCCCCCTTATGCCGAAGCTGACGAACAATTTCCTGCAAATCTTCCAAGTCTTCATATTCTAAAATCGGACTAACAATTTCACATTTATATTCTTCCGAGGCAGGCTCCCTTATTCCACCCTTTTTTCTCTGTGCAATAATACTGGAGTCAAATGTTGCTTTCCACGTTCTTCCTTTACGGTCTTTTGCCCCGTAAGTTTGATAATACGTCCCGATATAAAATTTCTCTGTTCCGAAATATTCTGCGATAACATCTGCTGCTTTTTTTCTGGTGATTCCGGTTAATTCAATTTCAATCCCGAACTTCTGTGTTTTCATTTTGTTGCGCCTCCTATGTGTTTTTTTTCGTAGTCTATATATCACTCTAAAAGCACATATTATCCAGTCATTTCAAACAATAATGTACACAAAAATTCGGAAAAGAAATTGTGTATTTTACAGAAAACTATTCCTGTGTTACTTTCCGTTCAGCGGCTCTCTGCCGATTGCGCTCTTTTGCACGTTCCTTTTCTTCTTCCGTCCGAAAAGCCGTGTTCCCTTTCAGATTCTTCAAAAGGAGATCCCTTGTTTTCTTTCCGCCTTTTCCTCCAAGTCCTAGACGAATCAACCAGATGCGCATATAATATTTTTCATTTGCCTCAATTGTCTCCGCAGGATTAATCCATTTCAGCTCTTTTGCACGTTCTGCCATCATGCAGGTTAATTCCGCAAAAGAAATTGTACTTTCTGCTTCCATCGGAAATCCGTTAAAAACAATCTTATCAGCCACAAACTCTAGCCCAAAGCAATGTACTTTTTCTTCTTCAAAAATCTCCATTACCCTGTTCATATCCGCATCTTTTTCTTCTGATAATCTCTCAATCAGACGTTCACTCATGTGCAGCACTTCTGTACCGACAGCCCGCTTCAAAAGATACTGTTTACTATGAATCATAAAAATAAGATTTCGGATGCTCTCGGCGGTATGACCTTCTATTGGAATCTGTAAATTTAATTCCTCCTGATTATTTTCAATGAATCCCCTTCGCTGCAGTTCTTTCTGAAGCATTTCGCCATCCTCTGTTTCAATGTTTCCATCACGATCCACAATTGCACCCCCTATCTGGTATCCAAAACTTGGTGGTCCTAAATATTTTGAAGGTTCTCCCAATATTTCTGCCATCGCTTTTACCAATTCTTTTCTGTTTTCACATATCGTTTCAATTCTCATGTATGCAGTCTCCCTTCTTTTTTGGTACTACATACATCACTCTAAACGCCCACAAAGTCAAGCATTTTAACCATCTTTCTGACTTTCAGGAAGGCACATCGCCAATGCATACGCAACTGTCGCTGTTACGGCATTTCCCGCCTGCTTATACAACTGTGAATCAGAATTCACGGAAGCAGCGCGCTCGTATAATTCATCTGGAAATCCCTGCAATCGAAAGCATTCTTTTGGTGTCAATCTCCGAATTCTTCCACACCTCATCAATGTCCCCATCTGACATCCGGTATCTAATGTCTGTGAACATCCTTTTCCGACTCTTCCACGGCGGGTATCGCTATTCGGATACGCAAGTACAATTCCATCTCCCAGATGTGCTTCTTCATATCCAGTTTTTGTTGCGTTTTTCACTTTCACAGATTTAACGGGTTTCTCACAAAAATACACACCGTGTCGATCTTGGGAAGTCAGCGTAAACATTGGCTCTCCATCTTCTTTCATTCGTCTTCCATTCTGACGTTTTTCCATCCGCTCTGGTGTCAAAACAGGATGCACTTCCATAACCGCAGAATTCATTGCCGTATGATTTACCATTCCCGCTGTGTATCTCGCTGTCAAACATCTTGCAGTATCCGTAATCTTCGGTGCAACTTTGCTTTGATCTATAAAATAAAGTCCCGTCTTCGCTCCCATTCCTCCCGCATTTCCAATCAATGTAGTAGAAACTCCCTGAGAATCATATACTCGGTATCCCTGCATTCCGCCTATAATCTGGTTAAGAGCTGCTTTGTTTTTTCCTCTGAGAGATAATATTTCTCGTCTACCTCTGCTTCTAAGATTTGCGATAATGAACACGCGCTCTCTGTTTTGTGGAACTCCGTAGTCTTTTGAGTTAAGCACCTGCCAGCGACAGTCATACCCTGCTTCTCCCATTTCAGACAAAACCGTGGCAAAATCGAATCCTGCATTAATTGATAGCAGGTTCTTAACGTTTTCAACAAAAAGGTATGTGGGCTTATCACTTTCTTCTTTGCCTTTGAGGAGGTCAATAATGTTAAAATATATTCCACTTCTTTTTCCGACCAGTCCCCGCTGCTTTCCTGCGACTGAAATATCCTGACAGGGGAATCCAAAGCACCAGATGTCTGCTCTTGGCACATCGGATGGTTTAAGTTTTGTAACATCATCCGCTTTCCACTCTCCTTCCGTATCATACATTGCTTCGTATGAAGCCCTTGCAAATTTATCATATTCACAATATCCCACACACTTATGGCCGGCAGATTCCAAACCTAAACGGAATCCTCCAATGCCTGAGCATAAATCAAGGAAGGTCAACTGCGTCATGCGTGTCACCTTCCTTCATTAGCTCTGAATATTTTATTTTCTTCCCATCCCGTATTACATATACGTCTTCTGCACTTCCCACAAATTCCATATAACGATGTACTATCACATCCGCATATTTTTCATCCAGTTCTATCGTCCTGCAAATACGCCCTGTCTGTTCACAAGCAATCATCGTAGAACCGCTTCCACCAAATGGATCTAAGACAACGCAATTACTCATACTGGAGTTACGGATTGGATATGCCACCAGTTCCACAGGTTTCATAGTCGGATGCATATCATTTTTCTTCGGACGGTCATATTCCCATATGGTGGACTGCTTTCTGTCTGAATACCACATATGCTTTCCACCCAACTTCCATCCAAATAAAATCGGCTCATGCTGCCATTGATAAGGACTTCTTCCTAAAACCAATGACTGCTTTTTCCAAATGCATGTACCGGAAAGATAAAATCCTGCTGCTTTAAACGCCCTGCGAAAGTTTAATCCCTCGGTATCCGCATGGAACACATAAATGGAAGCATCACGTTCCATGTTCTGTTCCATATTCACGAATGCGGCAAACAGAAAATTATAAAATTTATTATCTTCCAAATTATCATTTTGGATTTTCCCCGCACTGCCTTCATAATTTACATTATATGGCGGATCAGTTACTACAAGATTGGCTTTCTTTCCTTCCATAAGTTTTTCATAAGTCTCAGGTAAAGTGGAATCCCCACACACCAGTCGGTGCATTCCAAGCATCCACACATCTCCCTGCTTTGTCATGGCGGGTTTCTTCAACTCAGCATCCACATCAAAATCATCTTCTTTGATTTTTTTATCATGAACCTTATTAAATAACTGCTCAATTTCCGGTGGCTCAAATCCGGTAAAACCAACATCAAAGTCTGATTTTTGTAAATCTTCAATCAAGTCCGCCAATAGTTCTTGATTCCATTCTCCTGTAATTTTATTCAGGGCAATATTCAGCGCTTTCTCTTTTGTTTTATCAATTTCAATGACAATACAATCAATTTCATCATACCCTAATGTTTGAAGAACCGTGGCTCTCTGGTGTCCACCGATAATCGTCATATCTGAATTCACAATAATCGGCTCAACATATCCGAACTCCGTAATACTGTTTTTTATTTTTTCAAATTCCTTATCTCCCGGCTTGAGTTTTTTTCTCGGATTATAGGATGCCGGAATCAAATCCTTAATCCGCAGCTTTCTGAACTCCATCTTCCAATCCCTCCCAAAATCGTGCTTTTATATAACAGTCATGACTACAATACTTTCTATTCTTATTTCCATAACTCGTAAATTCTTTTCCGCATCTCGCACAGGTCATGGTATAAATTGCCGTGTCTTTCCGATGCAGTTTTTCTGGGTGTGCTTTCCACCATTCCCGTCTGCACTTATCTGAGCAAAACTTCTTTGGTCTGCCTGTAGATGGTTGTATCAGTTCTGCTCCACAATACAAACACGCCTTTCCTAACATCATCTGTTCCTGAATGTTTTTTGTAAGCGCAGAAGCATATCCATCCATACCATGCGACCGACAATAGTTCCTCACAATGTCACGGGACAGCCCTACCACGGAAGCGATGGCACGATAGCCAACTCCCTGCGTCCGCATTTTCCTAATCTGTTCGGCTTGTAATTCTGTCATGCCTCTCACCATCCTTCCTGTTTCCAGACATAAAAACAGGTCAAAACGCAGCCATTTTTACTGCATTTTGACCCTTATAATTCCTATTTTTCCTAACTTTTTAACAAAATACTCATACCCCATTTTGCGAACAACTGCTTGTTTTACAACACATTCTGCGAAAACTCTTATCCTCTTTTCCTATCCCCCCTGTTTAATTCTGCGAAAATTCACGTTTGAGGGGGCGGCGGTCAATGTTCAACAAATTTGTAGAGATTTGATACCCCCACCATTGTCTAGTATTTCCAATCAATATCGATATTCCTGATACCGATCTTCCGTCATGGTTTTTACATCATGATGATGTTTGCATAAAGGCTGCCAATTCTCTTCATCCCAAAAGAGGATTGGATCACCACGATGTGGTTTAATGTGATCCACAATTGTTGCTCTTACATATTTTCCTTCTTCCTCACATTTACAACACAGCGGATGTTCTTTTAAGAATCTTTTCCTCGCCCGCTGCCACTTACTGTTATAACCACGTCCCGATGCACTTTTCCGTTCTCCACGGTGTAGTGCTTCATGTTCTTCACAATACCTTCCCTCTGTCAATTTGGGACAACCGGGATGACAGCACGGTTTCATTGGTTTTCTAGGCATACTAATTTCCCCTTTCCTTTATGTACGCAGCGTGGGAAAGGATGGAAAGCCACGCTCCGACAGAAAAAAAAGACCAAAAGCAAAATGCTTTCAGTCCCGTTTCTTTTTTCCGCATCTTAAGAATAACACAAAAGAAAAGTAATGTCAGTCTACTCTTAGTCTACTTTCAGTCTACCAATCTAATACTGTTTTTTGTTCTAATATGGCGGAGGGGAATGAGCCCCTCTTTACAATCGCCCATGCATGGTTACAGGTTACGCCATCTGTCCACCCGTGTAGCTTTGCAGCCATGCGCATACAGCACGGGGGATTTTTCCATTACAACACTTCTTTCAAACGAATATAAGTTTCTGTCAATATCTTCCGAAAATCTCGTTCCTTTTCTATCTCATTTCCCGGTTCATCCACATTTATAATACAACAGTCAGGTATTGTTTCAGAAAATATCTTATAAAAAGAAGTCTCTACAATCAAATGACAATACTGCGAATAAAAAGGCTCTGCCATAGCTTCATATTCCTCTTTCGTAATTTCTCCATCCAAATATTCTCGTATTTGCCCCAAAAGTATTCTTTTAACTTTTTCTTGATTCATATTCTTTCTCTTTCTTTATGGATGACATCTTTTACAAGGTTCATATCCCTGTTGAATTAGTTCATCTCTTGTACCCGTAAACTCTCCTTTATTACTCTCGTTCATTTGATTTAAACTGGAACAACTTGGTAAATGAAATTTCTTTGTATTAGTGTTCAACACATAGGAGGACTCTGTCTTTTGCTCATTTTCCGCTTCTTTATTGCCTTCCGTACTTCCTGCTGAAGAACCACCATCATTGGAAAGCTGGCTTTCTCCTGTAGCATAATCAATAGTAACGCCCGGTTGTACATTGTAGCAATACACATTAAAAAGAATTCCTTCCCCGTTATCTTCCACGGACTTAGCTTCCATCTGCACACCGCTTACTACCAGATTATCTCCTTCATAAATTGGTGTTACTCGATACAACACATGGTTTCCAGTTTCTTTTATGTAATCAGCCACCATATTTTCAAATGGCAGCATCCCCTCCACGTTTAAATATCTGGTTCCTGTAATCAGGTTCTTTGTGTTTGCATTCTCGGCAGTTAATTGAAATCCAATCAAATGACAGCGGTTATAAAGGTACTTTCCATCGACACAGTCATATTTTACAGTATGCCATCCAGAAGGTTTGACCTGACCAATAGAACCTCTGTCTTCTGTCGGCATCAAATCCTGACCGATATTTGAATACGCTATACCACATCTTCCCAATGAATCCAAATCACTATAGGTTTCAAATGATTCCGTTTTTAATTCCGCTTCTGTAAAGTTTGGAATATTATTTGCAATCGTAACATAGGCTTCTCCAGAATACTCTGGTATCTCGCCCATATTTATTGTCGGTTCGCTTTCATCTATAATTTCCCAATCTTCTTGTTCCACAGTTTCCTGTTGTTGCTCCGTAACTGTCTGATCTTTCGATGGCTGTGATTCTTTCTGAACATCTGCACCACATCCACTAAGTATCAGCATCAGAGCCATAAAAATCGGAATCCATCTTTTTTTCCACTTATTCATGCTCGTATACCTCCAACGTTATTTTCTCATGAGAGCTTCCCGAAAATTCTTCCACATCTATTAGTTTCCAATTTCCATCATTCACATCAATAGTAAAGAAGAAATCTCCCGGATACTTGCGATTCCATTTACACAATATTATTTTTTCAATCTTATCACGGAAATTCTCGATCCCCAAATTTTCAACGAAGCAGTAATCCTTTTCTCCTGCTTTCTCCAAAAAGTCCTCCGCTTCCTGAATCTGTTCTGTAGATTCAAAATCCACAAATTGTTTATGCGAATACGCATTCATCCACAGCTTTCCTTTTTTTGTTATGGAAAGTATCCGTTCCCTCAATCGTTTATCTTGACTCTGTCTCCGATGATTAAATGTCATGCCATTCCTGTCATCTACCGCAACAATTAAAATCATATTCTCTACACCTTCTCTCCCGGCATCTGAAGTTTCAGCTTCTCACAAAAAGCAGGGTAGTCATGATGCCCCATTAGTAGCATTTTTTTCTCCAATTCATCTAATGCCTTTAGGAAATTTTTCTCATCTTTTTTTCTTACTTTGCAAAGAATAATCAGGTAATCATTTCCCTTTTTTCCAAATTCTTTTCCAAAAGAAACCTCAACTTTCTGCTGAATAAATAACTGATCTCCAAGATATTCTTCAGTATCTACAAACGCATAATATTTATAAAACAATGAAAAACGCCTCAATCTCCAATAATTCTTTCCTTCCATCCTTCTCCTCCCCATTTATCTCATTATAACACGAACAGCGGTATCTACATAGACCCGCTGTTGTTATTCTCTGCTATTTTGTTTTAACCTTTCAATTTAATATTCCTGCCAAAAGTCATCAATAAATTCCGCAGTCTCTAGCAAGGAGCTTGATGCCTTTTCAACGGTACATTTCTCTGCCAGTTTTCTTAATTCTTGAACCGTATCATCAACTTCTTCTCTAGACAGCTTAAAATGAAACTCTGTGCTTTCCTGTTTTTTCCCTTCTGATATGTCCTGTAATGCTTCATCTGCATCTTCTTTACTGATTAACTCTAACACCAGCAATAAAATAATACTATTTTGGAGCATATCTGCTGCTTGGTCATTTCCAAGTATATAGACCATAACAAAAGTTTTCGCTAATAAAAGAATTCTGCTACTCTGCATAGGGTACACCTCCTCTCTGTTCGTGAGTATGTTAGCTCTACATCCGATATTACTCCAGTTCTTTCTTCTCCGTATTCTACACAAATTTCTCGCATCATTTTTGTTCATATTTTTTTTAATTATATTCTGCATAAACCCCTATCTGTATCTGAAGGGCAATCGTAATCTGTTGCATAACCATCTCATCGTAAACCTCTCCTAGCTTCTCCAGTAATTGGTTCTTATCCAAAGTCTCCACCTGTTCAGCTAATGCCATACTTGGTTTTGATAATCCAACACTTGCTTTTAATGGTATCTGTACGTGGGTTGGAAGATATTTCTTCTTCCACACCCTCGCAGTCAATGGTACAACCGTTACCACCGGAGAGTTTTCATTTGCCCTGTTATTGCTCACAACCAGAGCTGGACGGACACCACACTGTTTATACGAATTTTCATTATTTCCAAAATCCACATTATAAATTTCGCCTCGTCTGCACATTTCTTTATGTCCTCCTTATCCCAAAATAAAGGCTTCCGTCTGTTTATCACGAAGCTCGTACAAAAAATCCAGTTCCTTCATTGCTGCTTTCCTGTATTTTCCTATCATGGCATGACTTACATTATATTTTTGTTCCATTGTTTCCCATGTAAGCTCTCCTCGTACCAGATCCATTACCAGTTCCGGCAGAATCCCACCCAAACTTGCAACGCTATGTTCAAAAAATTTCAGTTCTTCTACAACTGCCTGATATCTGTTCCAAAGAAACTCAAACCATTCATCGTTTTCCCGATCCATCACACTTTTATAATTTATTGCAACGGATGCAGTTTTATCTGATCGGTTGCTTGTCTGTACCCTGTCATTGTCATCAGCATGACCGAACATCATGGAATCGATAACATCTGATTCCTCAATCCCACTGAATTGTTCCAACTGAAAAAGTAAAATTCCCTGTTCCTTCTTCAAATTCTTATATTCCCTAAACATCCTTTCTGCTGTCATGTCACATTCCTCCAATCCTCGCCCGTACTGCATGGATCAATGCGGACTGTCCAGTTTCCTTCTTCTCCAACGCTTTCATGACATCTTCATCGTGTGTTCCCTTTGTAATCAGATGATGTATAACCACGGTATGCTTCTGTCCCTGTCTCCAAAGTCTGGCATTCATCTGCTGATATAATTCCAACGACCATGTCAATCCAAACCACACGATAGTACATCCTCCTTCCTGAAGATTCAGTCCGTGTCCGGCTGATGCTGGATGAATCAATCCAATCGCAATTTCACCATGATTCCAGTCCGTTATGTCCTTTGAAGTATCAATCACTCTTGCTTCTGGAAGACGCTTCTGTATTCTCATGAGATCATGCTTGTACCAGTACGCTACCAATACTGGTTTCCCATTTGCCGCTTCCACCAAATCTTCCAAAGCATCCAATTTCCTGTCATGAATGGAAATCACTTTTTTATCTTCTCCATAAACAGCACCATTTGCCATCTGTAATAATTTATTGGAAAGTGCCGCTGCATTCATGGCATCCAGTTCTTCCCCGCCTATGGAAAGAACCATATCTCTTTCAAATGACTGATACAATTTTTCTTCTTTGGCATTCATACTCACTTCCACACGGTTCTCTATCCGTTCCGGCATATTTAGATAATCGGCCGCCTTCATGGAAATACAAATATCACTTATAAGACTATAGATTTTTTCTTCTGCACCCTGTTTCGGTTTATAAGAATAAATAATCTCACGATTTCTTTTGTCCGGTAAAAAGAATCGTTCTCTGTAACCGCCTATATATCTTCCAAGCCTCTGCCCCATATCCAACAAATACATTTGTGGCCATAAGTCCAACAATCCATTCGGAGATGGGGTTCCTGTCAATCCGATCACTCTGGAAACTTGCGGTCTCACACGTTTTAATGCTTTAAATCTCTGAGCCTTACTGGATTTAAAAGAAGACAGTTCATCAATTACTACCGTACTGAAATCCCAACGATGATTCTCTACCAGCCACACCACGTTTTCCCTATTGATGATATAAATATCGGCATCTTCTGCCAATGCCTGTTCTCTCTGCTTTTTTGTTCCCATTACCAGACTTGCTTTCATCCCTATAAGATGTTCCCATTTTTTTAATTCTTTCGGCCAAGTATCTTCCGCTACCCTTTTAGGTGCTATGACAAGAATTTTCCCCGCCGTAAAATAATCCAATGCCAATGCAAATAATGCCGTAAGCGTGATTACTGTCTTTCCAAGTCCCATATCTAAAATCAATCCACAACAAGGATGTTCTAAAATAAACCTTGAAGCATACGATTGATATTCATAAGGTTCGTATTTCATGCAGCACTCCTCCAATCATTTCCTCACTATCCACGCAGAATACCAAAAAACCCAGTTCTTCCAATGTCCGCTTTCTCTTTTCCTGAAGTGGTCTCATCTTTTTTCCCGGTGCTTTCAGTTCCACAAATCCCAACTTTCCACCGGGGAACAATACCAAGCGGTCGGGCATCCCATCCAAACCGGGAGAGCTGAACTTTACCGCCCAGCCTCCCATCTTTTTTGTCTCCGTTCTTAACTTCTGTTCTATGCTTTTTTCTGATACCATTTTTACTCCGTTTCCGAATATCCCTATTTCGCGCGTATATGACGCAACACGCATTTTACACGCACATACAAAGCGATATTCTATAATTTTTATTATTTAAGATACTATCGGCAACATAGGAAACTTCTGTCTGTTTTCCTCATAAACTCTAAGATTTTTTATGTTTCCATTCCCCTCTTTTTTCGGATACCTCATCGGCAATGGCAACTTCCGTAAAGGGCTACATATTGCCGATTGTTTCCGATAAATTGCCGTTATTCTTCCTCACGGACATAACCCTTCACGACTCCGTAAATAGAAAAACGCATCTTTCCTTCCGGGCGTTTCCACCCCTCGATATTACTCATAATCGCAGCAATCTCATTCGCATCCTGACGTTTCAAATTGCCGCGTTCTTTTCCAAAACACTCACACCAAATTTCCATATTACAGACACGGGTTCTCCGATTCACTCCCACCTTATGGCTTCCTTCAAATTCCGAACCATTGATAAAATTCCGGCGCTCATACAAAGTCATGGAATCCCAACCTTCCGGCAGAAGCATATCCAAATAATCACGGATCGTTCCCTCTCTCTCATCCTGTTCCATCGCTTCTTTCTGTTCATGGACTGCGATTGGTTCCAGCTCTTTCGGAAGATGAATGGTTTCTCCATCTTTGTAGTAGTGCAACGCTTCTGCCCAGATCTGTTCCACTTCATCTTTAGTAATCTCCCAAGAACCCCTTCCAGTTCCTCCCGGTGTTTTTACCGGCCAAAATCTTCGGTTACCCGTAATATCCCTAAGATAAGTGTCCGCATTCGTTGTCCCGATAAACACACATTGTCTTGGATGGGGAGTTGCCCTGCGCCCAAAAGCGGCACGGTAAATATCGTTTTGTCTTGACAAAAATCCTCTCAGCGTTTCAATGTCCGTTTTCTTTAATCCTGCGAGTTCCCCAATTTCCAAAATCCAATATCCCTGTAGTTTCTCTGCTGCAGTCTTGTCCTTTGTGTCTGAAAGAAGAAGGGAATCGTTGAACCACTCTCCACAAAGTTTTGCAATCAACGTGGATTTTCCTTTCCCTTGCGGTCCGGACAACACGAGCATCGTGTCAAACTTACATCCCGGATTCATTACCCTTGCTATCGCCGCCACCAATGTTTTCCTTGTAACCGCACGAACATAGGCATTGTCGGCTGCTCCAAGAAAATCCACCAATAAAGTATCCACTCTCGGAATTTCATCCCACTCCGGCAAAGCCGCTAAAAATTCTTTAATGGGATGATAGGAACGATCATCGGTTACTTTTGAAACCGCAATGTCATAATTTCTTGCAGAAAAGTTTCCATAATTCAAATCAATATAGGAAATTAACTGTGCATCATCCGCATCTCTCCAAAATTTTGACGGATGATTCCACGGAACTTCCCCTTTAATTTCCATTCCATCCGATAACTGATTAAATACAATTGATTTCAACTTTTCGTCATTATTTAAAATTAACAACAAATTTCTCAGATTATTCACTACAATTCCCTGTCGGTTATACTCCAACTGCATCTTCCAATCTTCTTCCGCAAAATCTAACCGTGCTGATTCTTCCCGTTCTTTAGATAAAGTCTGGCGTACCGCTTCATTTTCTGATGCAAAATCCTGCATAGCCTTAAAAGAAGGAAGTTTGGTAGTTTCTATTTCTTCCGTCACTTTTGCATCTAAATTTCCAAACTTATGAATCCTTACTACATCAAACGCATTCATAAGTTTTCCGCATGCCGGATCAGTAGCATGATGGCTATACGCAAACACATCATCATAAATCACCACTCCCGCAGAAGAATCCGCTGGAATGTAATCATATCTTCCTGCCATCTCGCTCGGCTGATATACATCTGAAATAAAAGTATCAATTGCTTGTTGAATAGTAAATGTCCGATTGAATGCCCCAATAATGCCTCTCTTTTCCAATGGATTCTCTTGTTTTTTGAGACTTTTCTGCACAATTATCCTTTGACGGTTAGATACCGGCCATGAACTGGCATCTTTCCAATCTGTATATAAAGCCAATACGTCTTCTGGTTTCAAAAGCTCACCCTTAATTTCCCGAAAGATAAACTCTCCATCGGAAGATGTGGATGGCCAATACATCAATCGGCTTGGTTCATACGTTGTATCATCAAACAGCTCCATTCCAATTTGTTCAGCCACCTTCCGGCTGACAGCCATATATTCATCCGGCGATACTTCGTGGGACAATGGAATAATCAAACGAAGTCTTGGTTTTTCCGCTGTATGTTTATGGGTGGAATACAGATAGCATTGAAATGAAAAAAACAATTCCAACTGATCCCCAATATCTGCAACTGCATAATCCATATCT
Organism: Dorea sp. AGR2135; assembly: GCF_000420885.1. Lineage (NCBI taxonomy): Bacteria > Bacillati > Bacillota > Clostridia > Lachnospirales > Lachnospiraceae > Dorea > Dorea sp. AGR2135. The sequence goes on from NZ_ATVU01000003.1 coordinate 64,243, forward strand.
AACGTCAAAGCGGATCTGGAGATTACACAATCCTTCTTTCTTCTCCCGCCTTTTAATCTTCCAAGCACAAAACCGCCTACATCTTTAATATCGTCCTGTTGCGACTTCTTCATTTTCCGATACTGTTCCATTGTTTCCGCAGTACGTCGTGTCTTGGAAATCCGTTCTCTAAAATCCTCAAGTTCCATTTCTGTCAGATTCCATTTTTTATCCATACGGGAGTTTCCCGTAGACACCGCAATCTTCATTCCGCATCTCCTCCTAATCCTTTTTATAAAATGGACTTTCAAATCCTGCTGCTTTTAATGGAAGTCCTTCTGTCCATACTGGATTGACTGCCATGATTTCATTCACTTCTTCCACGGAAGATTTCCCATCAGGCACTTCTAAAACCACCTCATCATGAACATGACATACAATGTCAAATCCCTCCTTTTCCAAGCGAAGCATCGCTTCCGCTAAAATATCCCTGCTTGCTGCCTGTACAATATTTTCGACTAGCTTTGGACCATATGTTTCCAAACGCATCCATTTCTTGGATTCCCCGATTCCCTCATATGTCAGTCCTTCCCTGCCGAATTTATTCAGCATCATCCGTGGCTTCACATAAGAAAGTTTTCGTCCTGACGGAAGCGTGACAAATAAAATCCCGCTTTTATATTCAAATGATACCCTTCCTACTTTGGATGGTTTTTTATCCCGTACTGCCGTTATCGCAGCCTCATCAACCGCCCACCAAAATGCTGTAATATGAGGATTCGCACTTCTCCATGTACTCACAAGTCCCGGAAGTTCTTCTTCCGTCAGTCCCATTTTTAAAGCCCCCATCGATGTCAATGCTCCAACTGCACCCCCATATCCCAATGCAAGTTCGCTGATCTTTCCTTTCTGTCTAAGTGGCGAGGTTTTTGTAATTTCTTCTATCGGTACATGAAACATTGCTGATGCAGAAGCCTCGTATATTTTTCCATGCGTTTCAAATACCTGTAATCTCCATTCCTCTCCTGCAAGCCATGCCAATACTCTGGCTTCAATCGCAGAATAGTCGCTGATAATAAATCTGCATCCCGGCTTTGCCACAAAAGCAGTCCTGATTAGTTCCGACAGTACATTTGGAGTGCTTTCATAGAAAAGTTCCACTTCTTCATATCTTCCTTCTGATACCAACGCTCTCGCCAGTTCCAAATCCGGCAGATGATTCTGCGGAAGATTATGAATCTGCACCAATCTTCCTGCCCATCTGCCGGTCCGGTTTGCCCCATAAAACTGTAACAGTCCATGAACACGATTTTCTGCGCACACAGAACGGTCAATTGCTTCATATTTTTTTACAGAAGTCTTAGATGTTGCCAGCCTAAGTTTTAACACTTCCTGCACATCTCCCTCTGCTTTCATTGACAAATCTTTTACTGTATCTTTTGCGAGAGAATCCACCTCCAAACCTTTTTCCTTAAGCCAAAGTTTCAACTGTGACACGCTGTTCGGATTCTCCAGTCCCGTTAATTCATAGGCTCTCGCTGTTGCGGTTTCTTTATATAAAAGATCGCAAGCAACCGCATGATTCACAAGATTACGATCCACCATGATTCCACGGTCATTGATTCTCTGATCCAGACAGTAAATTTCCTGCTCCCTTTTTGGAATAGGAAATTTCGCCAGTCTCTGCCGTATCTGTTTTTCCACATCAACATCCCGAATACAATATGTTTTAAACTGTCTCCATTTTTCCGGTGCATCTTTCGGCAGATTTCTTGTTCTTCCTCCATTTGATTTTGTGGCTTTACACGGGCTGCAAAAATATTTAATCAATTCTTTTCCTTCCGTCATTTTCTGCTTGTCCAATCCGAGAACCGCACCTACTCCTTCCAATGAAAGAGGCAGGGCTAACATGGCCGCCTGTACCGCCGTACATCTCCACGCTTCTGGTCTGAATGAATGCTGATAATAATTTGAAAAGCAGGTTCTCTCAAAATTTGCATTAAACGCTGTTTTTGTCACGGTATCATCAAATAACATCTCAATAAATTCCTTCGGAGGTTCTTCTCCGTTCGCCACGTCAATGCAGACCGTTTCCTCATCATCTACAGAATATGCAATCAGCAAAATTTCAAAATGAGGAGAACTGCTGTACTTATATACACCGCAGGAAATCAGATCCACATCCGAATATGTTTCAATATCTATCGCTAACATTCTACCCATGCATAAGACCTCCCACTTTTAATTTTGCTTACCACTTTTCTTGAAATGTTAAACTCCTCTGCAATCTTCAACACATGCTCTCCCTCTTCTAACTTCCTTTTGATTTTCTTTACCTCATCATAGGTAAGCTCCAGCATCTGCATTGGCAGTCTCCGCAGCAACCCATTCTTTCCTTTTACATATCTTGGCATTCTTCTAAGTCTCCCTGTACTGCTGATCTGATACCGGCCTTCCTGCCCTTTTATGTCTTTCCATATTTCCATCCTTACGTCTCCTTTTTATGTAGGGGACGGAAATCCGCCCCCGTTTATTCTTAAGCCAGAAAATCATCCTCACCGTCTACTGCATCGAATTCATCCTTTGCATTCATTCTGGAACCAAGTGGCTCTCCATCACGAACTTTCTGAATATTTCCGAGTCCTGCCGCAATTCCTTTATTTCCGTTGCTGTTATATGCGTAAAAAGTAACGGAAGCACGGATATAACATCCTGAATATAACTCACTCTGATCCAAAATCGGCTGTACGTTTCTATCCACTACCTGTGGTGCCTGTTTGCTATTCGCATTAATAAAATAGGCTCCTGCATAGGCTTCATCTTCCGGCCTGTCCAAATCTCCGTCACGAAGTGGTAATTTCAGATTTGCGGGGATTTTGCCTCCCCATTTTGACTTCCCGTCTTCTTTTGCCTGTTCAACCGCTTTCTTTATCTTTGTAATCAAATCCGTGTCTTTTTTATCGATAATCAGACTGACGGAATATTTCGGATCAGATCCATTGATGGAATCCGGCTCAAATGCGTGAAGATAGGACGCTCTCGCTGAAATAATAACTTTCGTGTTGTTTACTCTCGTACTCATAATCATTAATCCTCCTGACTAAAATCCGCTTCTGCGGTTGAAATATAAATTGCTTCTCTTTTATCTGAATCCGGTACTAATGTGACTTTCCCATCCGGTTTGTACACATAACTGCCCAAGATTTCATTAAATTTCTTTTTTCCCATCAGCTTTTCCATTTCCGTAATACTGATAAGACTCGTCCGGTAAATATCGGTATAGCCCGCTGTCTTTGCAGCTTCCGCCACTTCCTCTTCATCGGTATATTTCCGGTTGCTTCTTCCAAGCACAAGTTTGAATCCCGGCCATTCTTTTCGATTCGTGATTGCTTCGTTCTGTGCATAAGTGTATATTTCTTCTGCCCACTTCTTTAGTGCATCCGCTTTTGACAGCACTTCTGCAATTTCTTCATCTGATAGTAACGCTGGCTGTGAAAATTCCATCTGTGCCAAATGAAGATACTCTTCTGCCCTTGCCCTGCATTGAAACCTCGCCTTGCAAAAACGACACCACTCCCCAGCTTTGTATTCTCCTTCTCCGTCCAACGCCATTTTCGCTTTCGGTTCAAATTCCTGTTCTGCCCATTGATGCAGTTCTTCTGCTGAGATTTCCCATGTGGAAAAATGGCTGATTCTCGGCTGAACGATGGTAAGTTCTACGGTTTCAATATCAAAAAGCATCTCCGCTATATCCAACATCCCCAAACCATAAATCATCAACTGCGTATTATTTTCAGCATCCACCTGTACGCCTTTTCCCAGTTTCAGATCGATAATATGAACCTTTTTATCCGTGACAATCACCATATCTGCCGTACCAAAACAATCCTTTACATGAAAGCTCAAATCTACTTTCTGTTCCACGGAAAACACCGGATCAGAGCAGATATGCTTTGCTTCTTCTATCTGTTCAATCACATACTGAACATATTCATCTACAGCTTCCAAAAGTTCATCGCTGTAGTAATCGGAAGTTGGTCTTCTGCTTCGAATCTTCAAATGCTTCTTTATCAGATGCTCCGCCAGCTTATGCCCTGCTGTACCTTCAGCAGCATAAGGACTTTCTTCATCCGGGAACTGTTCCTCCAGCAAAAGAGCTGGAGGACAATTCATATACCGATGCCCGCTGGATGGCGAGTATTTTGCATGTTTCCCCATTACAGCACCTCCGCCCTTTTCATTAGTTCTTCATATCGTTCTTCCGGTACTGAAGATAACTTATCCGCACCGAACTCTTTCAATAACTGTTTGATTTCCTGCGTTTTTCCTGCACGGGATTTTTCTGCCATAACAGCCCTAACCTCTGTAATAGAAATCTTTTTCTCCGGTGTACTTGATTTTTCCGGCTTTTCCTCTCTCTGAATATCTTTTGGAATTTCCATCCCTTCAGATGCCATTTTCCTATAACCTTCTGCTACCATTGCAAAACCTTCCGCAATTTGTAATAATCCTTTATTCATGATTGTTATCCTTTCTATCGATGAATGAGCCTGACCGCTTCTGTCAGCACATCAATTTTGTTGATACTTTCCTTATACATCCCAACGTCCACAAGAATGTGATACGGATACTCTTTCACTACCGTTACCTTCCGTTTTCTTTTTGCCCGGATGACCATCAATCGGTCACCCGGTTTCAAAAAGTAACATGCATTTACCTGCCCTAACATTTTCAGTACCTACCGTACAAGTTTTAAACGATGAATGGCATCCCTGTATTCTGGTGTCACTCTCTTATCTGCTTTAAGGGTTCTGAGATTGATACGGTTCATATGCATATCGTAGAGACGAACCGGAAGTTTCAATTCCCTTGCACAGTCCAGTTCCATTTTCATTCCTTCAGAAATATTAAAACCGAACAGCCACACCTCATCACAGCACTCCATAAGTGTTAATCCACAATCAATGCCTTCCAATCTCTCAGCTTCATCTTCTTCGTTTAAAAAATGTGGAAAATACAAAGCAGTTGCAATCGGAACTGTGCCGGAACGAACAGCTACGGCTGCGATAAACTTCATATTTTTTTCGTTATTCTCCTTGTCATCCCTAAATGGATGAATGATATATGCAATCTTTTTGCTCATCTTCTTTATCCTTTCTGTTTGCTTTTTATTGGGGTTGATCAACCTTATGGCTGTATGATATTGCAAAAATAGATTTTTGCCCCGGAAACTAAACTTCCGATTTTTCTCTATAATTTGTCGTTTAGATTTGAAATAGAATATACTTTTTAACGAAACCTTTATTTTTACGCAAAAAAAGAACCGGAAATTTTTCTTCCGATTCTTACAAAAATTTTTTTAATTAAAACTCCAAAGTCCTTGCTTCGCTAATTCTTCCCAATTTGCTGCTACTACTTTAACTTCTTTATTAAAGGCAACTCTCTGCAATCGCTGATATATAAGACCTTTATCTAACATTTCTTGCAATGCCGCATGAATCAATTCTTCTGGCACTTCATTATGTCTTGCTACTGCTGATACCGTTCCATTAAAAGTTGGTATAATATTTGATTTTTCCGATACATATGCTAAGTTTGATACAATCATTTCATAGTAACCACGCAAGGTTTCCGCATCTGTTGGTAACATATAACATTCTGACGCGACTGTCCGCAATTGTTTACTGACAGAATCTCTCACCCCATAAATAATTACTTTTTTATTCAACTTTTGTATCAAATATTTTGTAACTGACTGAAAATGTCCATCTCCTGTAAAAATAATAAATGTCGTGATATCTGACTTGGTATATGCAGTCTGATATATGTAGTCTAACATAATAAAATCTGTCATATCTTTTTTATATCGACTAAATGTTTGCTGTGTTTCAATGATTGTATTTGTCATATTCCTCAGCTTTGTTAATTCTCCATCGATACCTTTATGACCAAAATCTGCAAATACCATCACGTCTTCCAAATCGTATTGCTCTTCTAATTTTCTTCTCCATGAAACTGGCTCCGGCTTCAATCCAAAATTTTTTTGAATTGAATAATACCAATGCTCATAGTCAACAAATGCAATTGCTTTGTCTTTCTTTACTGCATTTTTATTTTTAAATAATTTCTGAAATATACTCACACTTCTTTTCCCTCCATTTCTTTTACACTTCCTTATTCTTGAGCTCCTGTTCCCAGTTCTGGGAAATCATACTCCGTTAAAAGTTCGTTACATTCATAAATAGAAGCTTTATAATGATTATGAACTAAAAACTGCAATACAAAATCTTCTTCCGTTGACTTAAATGTATTTCCCGATTTTCTAATTAAGTCTTCACTTAATAACGGATGTAAATGCAATCCAATGCAAATTGCAACCACATTTCTTAGTGACTTATTTACGGCTTCGTTGTTTCTCATCGTTTGAATTGTCTTATACCCAACTAAAGATAATTCTTCTAATTTTTCCACCGTAACTTTCAAACGCTTCATGTGATATTTTAAAGTAGCTCCAAAACCACCCGGTAACTCTTGCTGAATTTTTGCTATTTTTACTGCCTCTTTTAATAATTTTTTACTTTCTGCTGCCTTTTCTTCTTTTGTTTGATTATCCGGTGTCTCCACATATTTCGTTTCTGTAAATGAATCTGATAAAATATCCCTACATAAATAGCACTCACGATAATACGAAATTCCATACCGATTATTTGCACGACTGATTTGCTCAAATACCAAGCAGCATTCATCTACATGGCTTCTTGCATAAGAAGTCAGGCACAGCTTTCCATCCTCATTTTCTTCTATATATTTAGAATCATTCATGCAAAACAATGCGTCAATATATAGAAAATGATTCTGATTTACCAGTTCTCTTAATTTTAAATTTCTAGCATATTCATATACTGCATCCGCAATTCCAAGAACAAAGGTCTGATTTTTCTTTAATGCTCCTTGCTTAAAAGTATAGCTTGGAAGATATCGTCCATCCACGTATTGCAATATTCCAACTGCCTGATTGTATCCTAAATCAACAGCTCTTAATTTTGCAGCTTGCAACGACACACCAAAAAAATCCGACAACTCTGTCAACACCATTTGCATAATATCCGCTTCATTCAATCTGCTAAACTCTACATGGTATCGGATAAGAAGCTCTTCTATTTTCCTCTTAGTCATTTCAGCAGGCATCAATATTTTAGGTGCTAGCGCATTCGCTTGCCACTCCATCCACTGTAATGCGTTTCTTTTCTCCTCTGGTCGTTCTCCTTCCACAACATGACAACTAATAGAATTCAAATTCTTATTAAAGAGCTTCTGTAACTCAAAAAATTTTGAATGTCGATCCCAATGTACACATTCATGTATAATCGTGTTATTTACACATCCGATGTTTCTCATAAAAAACACTTTAGGATCAACTAACATTGTCCCTGCCTCTACAGTTACTTCTTTGTATTCCTCCGTTTCTTCATCATATACTGCCGTTTCTGTATTTGCAAAAAATATTCTACCAAACACATTACAATTTTTGGTAATATGAAGAATTTTTAAATTCAACCCCATATTTTCCACAACTTCTTTTACGGGAATACGCATTGGACTTTCTAATGCTCTCGGATAATATTTCTTTAGAAATTTCTCAGCCTCTTTATCTAAATCCTTTGCGTATACATATGGCACAAGATGTTTTGACAAACGATTCTCCGATTCAAATTTTCTTTTACAATAAGGCTCTATACTATTAATTGAAAAATTTTTTAATCCATCATGTAATAATCCTTTGCATGAAATTCTACACCAAACTTCCACATTATCTGACTCTCTGTCGTATCTGCCCCATCCTTGAATTTCTATATCTGCAATTACAATCATGTCAAACTCTATTTCATAACCCGGTGTATTAGAAAATAAAATATTCGATATCTTAAAATCATCCAACTCTATATATTGCGGATTCGGTACCCGATTAGTTTCCAATTCCAATCTAGCTCTATTCTTCAGAATATAAGACTTAAGTGCGTCAAATATCTCATTATAATATTCTTTTTCCATAAACTTTTCAAACGTATCTACCATGATTTCCCTCCTGCGATTCCGCTCAGAATCTCAGCCACCACGCTAAGTCTTTGAATTCTCTATAAACATTTTACCATAATCTTTTACATAATAATAGCAACCAAACTTACAGATTTGCACACAAAGAATTTTGCATTACCATCAATCATATATCTAAACCTTTTTTGCTTCATCCTATTGACATTTATGTGCAACTTGTTGTAATATATGTGCAAGTAAATTTCACATCTTGATTATATGAAACTACTTTCCGCTTGTCAATAGCAGAAAAATTTTTAATCTCACAAAGGAGGTCTTCATGAAATTCGGGGAAAAACTAAGGCAGCTTCGCTTAGAAAAAGGATTTACACAAGAAGAAGTAGCTTCTGCAGTTAATGTATCTAGGAGAACATATATAGGCTATGAACAAGAGGGACGTTATCCTAGAAAAAGAGAACTCTACTCACGTCTCGCCCAAGTTCTTGATACAGAAACAAGTTATCTTTTAACTGAAGATGAAGAATTTGTATCTCAAGCAAGTGATAAATATGGCAACCGTGGAAAACTTCAAGCTGAAAAGCTCGTGGCAGAATTATCCGGAATGTTTGCAGGTGGAGAGTTATCTGATTCAGATAAAGATGCTGTTATGATCGCATTGCAAAAAGCATACTTCGATTGTAAAGAAGATAATAAAAAATACACGCCTAAAAAATACCGCAAAAAATAATTGAGAATAATATATTGCGATATATATTAGGAGGTGTATCTCTATTGGATTCTTATCAAATTTTTAAACAAGCAAATAATCTTGTCCGCCAATGTGGTACTAGAGATGCATTGAAAATCGCAGAAAATATAGGTATTAAAATATACTATGAACCAGCATTTACAAACTTATTAGGTATGTACACCTTTCGATGGAATCACAGAATGATGTTTCTAAATCCTCGAATGGAATCCTATCTACTACAAATGGTTGCTGCCCACGAAATCGGACATGATATAAGACACCGTAACCTTGCCAAAACAGATGGGCTACGGGAATTTGTCCTTTTCAATATGAAAGATACCACCGAATACGAAGCAAATGCTTTCGGTTCACATCTTTTATTAGATAATGACAAAGTATATGAACTAGCCAAACAAGGATACGATGTTGTTCAAATTTCCGCTGCATTAGGTTCTGATATTAATCTGATGCTGATAAAGCTCCAAGAAATGAATAAACTTGGATATGATTTTAACATTCCATTTACACCTGATAGTAAATTTTTCCGTAAGATCGAGAGGTGATATATTGTGGAAACTATGCTACAAGAACAAGTCGAAAAGTTAACCAGTTATGAAAAAATGCAAAAAGCGGTTCGTCATGAATATAACTCCATCAATAATCAGATGGGAATCTTAATAAAAAACGGAAAATACCACTCTGCCCACTATCAAAAATTAGCTGGAAAAAAAGCTACCTATAGGACAATTTTAGATCTTTTTACATTTTACGGATTAGAGCATACCGTAGAAGAAATATCTGAATAACTGAAAACAGAAAGGATAACAAACAAATGAAAAAATATAAATTATATCGGTCACTTGGAGATTTAGATCAACATGTAAAGCAACATGAATTAATTGCCATAGAAAATGGGAAGGATATATTTTCTGTGACTGATTCTCTAATTCATGCTGTTATTGATGATTTACAAGAAAGTGAAGAATACCGCAATTTTAAAGCAACTGCTTATGCACCAGAACCCGTCAATACAAATATCCGTCGTGTTAAACGCTATGATTATGAAATGTTAGGTATTGTCATGCCAACAAATGCGGATAAAAATATTCTTATTGATTATGGCATTATTGAGGAGGATGCGGAATGATTGTCAAAGATCTATTAGACTCTTGTAATATTGAGAATGTAACCTCTGTAATTATGGAAATTGCCTCAGTTGATGAATCTGATAGGCTTAGCGTAAAAAAAGCGCATTCTTTATACATTCAAAGAATACGCTCGATTGAACCTGTAAATACCAATCACATAATATTTGGTGTCTCATTCCTTAATGATGGAAAAGAAACTCCTGATGCTTTACTATTTTCCAAAAATGAAATAGATAAAAGTCTTTTATCCGATTCCATGCTCAGTACGCTGAAAAATATACAGTCACTCGACTTAAACGATATTGAGCAAATTTTAGAAACAACTACGTTACCTTCTAGTTACGCTTTTGAATTCTCACCGTGGAATGAAATATTAGGTTATGAATTATTCGTCCCAAATATTAATTCATTTGGTGCTGATACACTGCTAGCCGTAATTATCTATGAAATGACTTTTTGTGGTTTTACTGAAGAAGACCACCAAAAAGAGGTTCAGAAACTCCGTGAAGCAATTGCAGAAACCGAGTCTATACAGAAGCTTCCTGAAGAAGAACGAAAAAAATATTACAAAGATGCCAAAGACGTATTTGCTGAATTTGGCTATCAAGACACTAGAACAGAAAAAGAAAAACAGCAAGAACGTGAACAACTGTATCGTGAAACCTTTATCAATCATACACGCAAATATGCTATACTCAAAGAATATCTTAAGAGTCTTTAATAGACAATGCCACCGGAAATCCGATGGCATTGTTCATTTTACTTGTTTTTTCCATATTCTTTCAGCTTACTTAATGTATCTATATCCGATACATCTTCTTCCGTTATAAGGGGATATCCTTTTTCTTTTCGAAGCCGATTAGCTTCTTCTAGTAATGCTGCACGCATTTCTTTATCAAATCTTTCCATCAATTCTTCTGTTTCTTGATGCAATTCGTTACTCATACTTTACCTCCATAAACGCAAGAGCCAAACTATTATCGATTTAATTATACCACTCTCATTTTATAGCGTCATCATTTTTCTATAAAAATTTTTCTTATATTGACTGCAAGGGTTTTTTTATGTTAATATATTTTCATAACTTTCCTAGGAGTGAATAGCGATGATAATTAACAAAGTAAAAGTAATCGAAGCAATGGATAGAAAAGGAATACATACTCAAACTGATTTAGCCCAAGCTATGAATATTACAAAAAATCAGTTGTCTGTGCTACTTTCCGACTCTTATAACCCTATAAAATCAAGTGTGGAAAAACTTTGCACAACTCTTGATATTTTACCCGAAGATATTATGTCTTCTAATCCTCACCATGATAAAACTAAGCCGTCCATAACTCCCGGTGAGGTAACTGCTATTGAACTGTTTGCAGGCGCTGGTGGCTTAGCGTTAGGTCTAGAACAAGCTGGAATTCATACTCTTGAATATGTGGAAATTGATAAATTTAGTTGTGAAACTTTAAAGAAAAATAGACCTAATTGGAATGTCGTATGTGATGATATTCACAATGTAGATTTTACTGAATATAAAGGGAAAGTTGACATTGTAACAGGTGGATTTCCTTGTCAAGCATTTAGTTATGCTGGAAAAAAATTAGGTTTCGAAGATACTCGTGGTACTTTATTTCATGAATTTGCACGATGCGTCAATGAGGTTCAACCATCAATATTTCTTGCTGAAAATGTTAGAGGTTTAATTTCTCATGATAAAGGACGTACACTCGAAACAATTCTCAGCGTTCTTCGTGGTCTTGGATATTCTGTTCAGTATAAAGTTCTTAATGCTGCCTACTTTGGTGTTGGACAAAAAAGAGAACGAATTGTAATAGTAGGTATAAAAAATGGTACCGATATACATTTCACTTATCCTACTCCAGATGAGCATATGACCACCTTGCGCGAAGTGTTAAAAGATTGTCCAAAATCTGAAGGACAACAATATAGTGAAAAAAAGCGATACTATCTTGAAAAAGTTCCTGCTGGTGGCTGTTGGGTGGATTTACCTGAGGAAGATCAAAAAGTTTATATGGGTAAAAGTTATTACTCTGGTGGTGGAAAGCGTGGAATGGCTAGAAGAATTTCTTGGGATGAACCATGTTTAACTTTGACTTGTAGTCCTTCCCAAAAACAAACTGAACGTTGTCATCCTGATGAAACTCGCCCATTTACAGTTAGAGAATATGCTCGAATTCAAAGTTTCCCCGATTCTTGGGAATTTTCTGGTGGTATAGGAGAAAAATATAAACAAATTGGAAATGCCGTGCCTGTAGAATTAGCACGCCGAATTGGCTTAGAACTTATTAAAAGCATTAATGGATAAAATTGAGAGAGGTCAAAATGATCTCTCTCAATTTTATCCATTTTTCTTTTCAATTTCTTTTGCTAAAGATTCAATCACTTTTTGAACTGACTCAGAACAATTTATCTCATCTGCGACTTCTGCAAACGCGTTAACTAATTCAGAATAAAAATCTTCATCGCCTGTTAAACGATGCCAAAATTCTTTTCCGCAAATAACTGGATATTGTTTCATTATGTCCTTATAATGTTGACCCAAAGAGTTCGGCGTTCCATAAAACACACCTACAACACAATCAAACAATGGGTTAAATTCCACCATTCCATTTGTACGTGCCAAATTCTTTATTGCATTAAAATGGTTACAAATAGTTGTCACATCATCATGATTTATTGTCGTAGGACCTGCTTTTACTTGGCAATATTTTCTTCTTCCATCTATTGCATCTACAAATTCTATATCAATTCCTGATGTTGTTGATGCAAAAGAATCTAATACTTCATTACAAAAATACTGTAACTGAGTACCAAAAGTTGTAGAAATTGATGTTCCTAATACTCTTGGATAAACTAATGCCTTTGCCATATTAATTGATGATGAGTCTCCAAATGCAAAATTAGCAAGATACTTATGCGTAAATGGATTAATATTAAACTTCTCTAAACTTGTTAATTTTTCAGTATTTTCTTTATGCTTTTTAGCTACACGTTCCCTAAAAAATATTTTTGACTTTTCTAATATCTGTTTTCTTTCGGCTTCTGTCATAAGAATCCCTCCAAATAAATCTCAGTAAAATTATTATAACAAAGCACATTTAGAAACACAACTAACTTTTAATACTATATTCCATTCTTTACCCTTCCTCGAATATACGAATAAAAGTTCCATATATTCGCTTTCAGTGGAAAATCTTTTCTGTATACAAATTTGGAATTATATTTTATTCCATGTCCTTGACACCACTGATAAATATCTTTCATTATTACCTGTTCTCCAGCATCAATTCGATCTGTCAAATATGATATTTTTACCATATCCTGTTCTGAATTGACATGCAAATAGAACCATACATTATAATATCGGATTGCCACAATCTTTTTTTCCATATATGTTCCTTTCGTAAAATAATATGTTTTCGCCAAATATTGTACATCTTCTGCGAAATTGTATTTAATTTCGTTAAAAAGTTTTATTATCACTTACCCCATCAGTTTTGCAAATCACTCTCAAGTGCAAAACAAGGCATAAAAGCACAATTAAAATATGTATTTTTTCCAAACTTAATGCTCACAAACGCCCATTTCAAGCCATTCTTTCGCCTATTAGAAATACCCAACACAGAAAACAGACACCGGAAATTGCCAATATATGTCCGATTCCGTTCACCTGATATAGTTTTTTTATCTCTGGGTCCATCTGGGATTTTTCTCCAAGAAGTATGGCGCTTAAAATACTGCCGTTTTTCTCTCCCGCTTCACTCAGTAATGTATTTCTACAATGTACTCGTATATTCTCCAATACATTTTGTATCCGTATTACTGTGTGGTCTGTTATTCTTAAAGTTTCACTCCATACCTTTCCGTGAATATTCTGCCTTTGATAATAGGCTTTCTGATCAAAATTCCCCGGATTACGCGCAGTTTCAAAAAAACTAAGCTTCCCTTCCGCCTCCACCTCATTTCCTATCTGTATCTTATTTTTCTTCTCATCATAAATGAGCATTCTGGATTCTTTTATTAACGATTGCTGACTTTGTTGATTTTGTTGACTCTGTTGATCTTTCTGAAAATAGACAGAACATTTTTTCAGATATAATATCTGATACTTTTCTTTTTCTTCTTTTTTATATACCTGGCCCCTGACAATCAGCCAATCATCTTTTTCTCCATATTGTTCAACAGGAGAAGGGCGAAGCTCTGACACGAACTTCGCACCTGCCCCGGCTGTCAGGATTCCGATTAAAATTGCGATCACCAGGCATAAACTGCATAGTGGTCTGTTCTTCAAATGATTAGTCCTCCACAATATCTTCCCGCTCTGTAAGCGGCTGGCTAAGATCCACCTGATCCTGATACTTAAGATTTGAATCTCCATTAACCAGAATCTGTACTTTTGATGCACTTCCTCCTCGAATTATAGAATTTACGATAGAATAAATAGTAACTTCCGGCTGTATATCTGTCATATTCAAAAATCCATTATCAAAATTCACATAACATACATCATCTTTCACAGACACACCCAAAAGTACCGTATCCATAGGAATGACCTTTTTATGAGTTTCTGCAAAAGGTCCTTTCATCAGTTCTTCTACAATCAACTTCTCTTTCAATGTATTGCTGTTGTACCGGACATGTTCTGTCTCAGTCACAAGCTTATCTCCCTCACTGTTTGCAAAATACAATTCAAGATCTACACTTTGATATGTATGAAGTGTGGAACCTATATTCTGAACAAAATATTCGTCATTCATAGCTCCGATTTCGTTACCATTCACATCACACAATGGATCCCCACCAATATATAATTTTACAGAATCAACCCCATCAATCTGTATCAGTGACTGAACCAGTGACGCACGAAAAAGAAGTTCCGGCACTTTTTTCACATTTTTATATTCCTGATTAAAAGATATCCCCAGTCGTCCATTTGTAAGTTCCCATTTTTCCACTTTTATCTTTTTGGGGAATATACTCTTTACTTCTACATCTTCTGGATTTTTCTTCAGTTCTTTTAGCATAGATTCAATCTTCTCTTCCGTAGTATCCCCTTCTATTTGAACTTTTTCCTGTTCCAGTGCCTGGGTCTGTACATTTACATAATACAGTTCATAAGTTTCCTCACCCGTATCATTTTTCTTACAGGACATAAGGAGAACCACGCATATAAGAATCCCTAACAAAGCTGTAAATTTCCTTCGTTTATTCATACTGCCTCTCCTTTCTATGACACGTAAGTCAATGGAATTTTCACTGTAAATGTTGTTCCTTTTCCCGGCTGACTGTAAACCTTAATCGCACCTCTGTGCATAACAATTGCACTTCTTGCAATCGCAAGTCCAAGTCCGGTTCCTCCGATTTCTCTGGAGTGAGACTTATCTACCCGGTAGAATCTCTCAAAAATATGATCTGTCTCCTCCGGTGCGATTCCAATGCCGGAATCAGCCACTTCAATATAAAACAACTTGTGATCTGCATTTAACGCCACATGCACCCAGCCATTTTCCTGATTATATTTAATCGCATTTTCCACCAGGTTTGTGATTGCAAGCGATAATTTCACTTCATCTACCTCCGCAGTCACCGGTCGGAAACTTTCAAACACCACCTCTATATTATTTTTTGCCGCAATTGGACGAAGCTGTTTTAATATTCTTTCCACAAGAGTATTAATGTTCACGGAAGAAATATTCATCGTATCCGCTGTTTTGTCCATTTTAACGAGAGATAGAAGATCATTAATAATCTTGTTCTCACGCTCTATTTCTTCTGACAGATCCCCCATAAACTCCTTGTACAACTCCACCGGAACATCTTCCTGTGTCAGCAATGAATCTGATAATACCTTCATAGACGTAAGTGGTGTTTTCAATTCATGAGACACATTTGACACAAATTCTGTCCTTGAATCATCCAACACCCGGAGTCTTCCCAGCATTTTATTAAATGCTTCTGTCATCTGTCTCGTCTCTGTATATGCATTTTCATGAAGCATACTTTCATCATAGCCTGCCGTTGCATTTTCCAGTGATCTGGTAATTCTGATGAATGGCCGGACCATAAGCTTACTGAATACCAGTGCTATAAGCACCCAGATGATCAGGATTACGCCTCCTACTGTTCTGACACTTGACCGAAGTTCATGAAGTGTATCTACGATCGTATCTGTGGACACACTGACTAACATAACACCCTTTACTTCATTGGTCTGTGAATCAGCAATCGGTGAAGTCACTTCAATATAGCGGTTCCCTGAATCATAATGGCTGGTTCCCTGCCCTTTTAAACACTGAATCACATCACCTGAAACAATGGTCTTTCCATCGTCCATTCCATATGTATCTTCCATAATCTGAAAATTATCATCGATCAACATCACCCGGCCATTGTAAATATTTGTCAACTGGTCGAGTTCTGTCTTTATAAATTCTGAATTTTTTCCCTTCAGGTCACTGCTGTCACCCAATTGATTGCATAGAATTGTACATTGACTCTGAATCTCGGCAGTGCGTACATTCACTGCCCTTTTTTCATAAGTACTAAGGAGTACCCCTTCAATGATCAGCACCGGAATGATCCCTGCCAGAATGATCAGGAATCCAATCTGAAACCTGAGACTCCCTAGTCTGCTTCTTTTCAAATACTTCTTAACCCCTAAAATAATAACCAACTCCCCACTTCGTATGTACATACTTCGGATCACTCGGATTCTTTTCTATCTTCTCCCGAAGTCTCCGGATATGTACATCGACAGTTCTTGCGTCACCGGGATACTCATATCCCCATACGATATTCAGAAGATTCTCTCTGCTGTAGACTTTATCCTGATTCATTGCAAGAAGCTCCAGAAGATCAAATTCCTTTGCTGTCAGATTCACTTCCCGTTCTCCGATCACAACTCTTCTTCCTTCGCAGTCAATCTTCATATCGCCTTTGACGATCTGTCTTCCTTCCGGCCGTTCCTCTGTCTGTCTTTCGGTTCTTCTCATGATTGCCTTGATTCTTGCCTTCACTTCCAGAATGTTAAATGGCTTCGTGATATAATCATCTGCACCATATTCCAGTCCGAGGATCTTGTCCATATCCTCGCCTTTTGCTGTCAGCATCACAATTGGCACATCAGAAAATTCACGTACCTGCTGACACACCTGAAATCCATCCAGTTTAGGCAGCATCACATCCAAAAGTATAATGTTATACTTATTCTCACGGATCAGTTTCAATGCTTCCTCACCGTCATAGGCACAGTCCACATCCATACCATCTTGTTCCAGACTGAACCTTATTCCCTTCACAATCAGTTTTTCATCGTCTACTACTAATACTTTTCTGCTCATTGCCAGTCTCCCCTGTCAAATCTTAATCTGATCTTTTAATTTCTGAAAGGTCCCCTTTTTGATTCCTTCTACTTCCATAAGCTCTTCTATCGAGCGGAATTCGCCATGTTCTTCCCGGTATTTTAAAATTGCCTGTGCACGCACATCACCAATTCCATTTAATGTCAGCAATTCTTCTTTTGAAGCTGTATTCAAATTAACTTTTCCGTCATCCTGCCCGGATACATTTTCCGCAGCCTGCACACTGAATGTCTCATCACTCTCAGATGCATTTCTGGTTGACGTAACTTTTCCGGAATCTACCTCTTCCTGTGACGGAACATAAATCTGCTGCCCGTCCTTTAGAAGCTCAGCCTGATTCAGATAAGAAAAAGCGGCAGTTGTAGTCATACCTCCTGCTGCCTCTATCGCTTCAAAAACTCTGCTATCCTGTTGTAATTCATAGACTCCTGGCTGATTTACATTGCCGCACACATGTACATACAGCTTCTCTGGTCTATCTTCTGTGTCAGGCACCGCATCATCTTTCTTCTTAGCAGTGTCTTCTTCCTTCACTTTTCCGACATCTTCTGTGGTATCTTCTCTTGAGTCTTCCGGTGTACTTTCCGGTTCTTCTTCCCTGACAGACACTGTCTTAAGATCTGTCTCCTGTGACTTTTTCTGGCAGCCCACACAAAATACCACGCACATAATTACAACTACGCTTCTGATAAAATACCTGTAATTCCACCTTGTCCTACTCATATGTCCTCCTTTGTAATTCTCATACAAAGTGGCTTGTACCCTCAAAATGTAAGACAGTTTTATTGTACTATCTCCATTCCAAAATTGCAACTGCGATCCGCCAAAGAGACGTAAAATCACTTCTATTATTTCCACTGAAAAATTGCAATTCCAATCAGTGCTATCCCCATGCCGATTACTTTTCTCCATTCCAGAGGTTCTTTATCAACCCCAAACAATCCGAGAAGTTCAATCCCATAAGCTACGATCAACTGTGCGATAACGATCAGTAATGCTGCTTTTGCCGGGCCAAGCTGGTTCATTGCCCGAATTACTGTAAGTGTAATTCCAGCTCCGATCACTCCTCCCAAAAGCAGATATCTGGGCTCTACTTTCATAAGTACCATCGGATTATCTCTACCTGCAATCAGCCAGGCAATCAGACAGACGGCAAATGCAGTAAGCTGCACCCATGCATTGCCAACCCACATACCTGTCGTCTTGGTAACTTCTGTATTAAAAACACCTTGTATACTCATCAATGCCCCTGATAAAAGAGCAATAAAAAAACCAACCATTGTGATACCTCCTTACCTGTCGTAATTAGTATATCCGTGCGTCGGTTTTTATATTCCTTTTTATAAATGCCAGATACATTTCATGATGCCTGCGGATTGCTCCACATTTTTTCACTCTGCTATTATTACAGAACCTTTTTCAAAATCTCCAGCATCTCATCTACATGCTCTTTTTCAATCACAAGTGGCGGAACCAGGCGAAGTACATTTCCCTTTGCACTGATAATAAGAAGTCCTTCTTTCAGTGCCTCCGAGCTAATCTCTCCTACCGGCTTCTTAACCTTAATCCCCTGGATAAGTCCAATTCCTCGTCTCTCCAGAACTGCGTCATTTGCTGCAACAAGTTCATCCAGCTTTTCTGTCAGATACGCGCCAATCTCACGCACATGAGCTGTGAGATCGTATTTTTCAAATAACTCCAGCGTCTTGGCAACTGCCGCACACGCCAGCGGATTTCCACCGTAAGTTGTTCCGTGATCTCCCGGCTCAAGAGAATATTCTGCCACTTCTTTTGTCATGGCAAATGCTCCTACCGGAACTCCATTTCCAATTGCTTTTGCCATCGTCATGATGTCCGGTTTTACACCATATCCCTGCCATGCAAACATAGAACCTGTACGTCCCATACCACACTGAATCTCGTCACAAATCAGAAGAATTCCTTCTTCATCACAAATCTGGCGGAGTCCTTTCATAAATTCATCAGTAGCCGGAGTGATTCCGCCTTCCCCCTGAAGAGCTTCCAGAATAATTGCGCATGTCTTATCACTTACCAGTGCTTTTACACTGTCAAGGTCATTGTATTTTGCAAATTTCACGCCCGGTATCAATGGCTCAAATGGCGTTCTGTAATGCTCTGTTCCGGTAACAGACAATGCTCCCATACTTCTTCCATGAAAAGAATCCTCCATAGCAATGAACTCATAACGTCCGGTACCTTTTTTGTAAGCATATTTTCTGGCAGCTTTTAATGCACCTTCAATTGCCTCCGTACCACTGTTAGTAAAAAATACTTTATCCATCTCACATGCTTTCAAAAGTGCTTTTGCTGCTTTTCCGCACGTTGTATTATAGTATAAATTCGAAGTATGTGTCAGAAGATCGATCTGATTTTTTAATGCCGTCTTATACTCTTCATTACTGTATCCAAGTCCACATACCGCAATTCCTGCCGCAAAATCCAGATACTTCTTTCCTTCTGTATCATAAAGATAAACACCCTCACCATGATCTAAGACAACCGGAAAACGGTTATATGTATGGACCAGTTCTGAGCTTGTCTCTTCCATATATGTATTTGTCTGATTATTCTCCATCATAATACCTTCTCTCACTGTCATTTAAAATAGCTGTACCAATTCCTTTGTTTGTAAAGATTTCAAGCAGCAGGCAGTGTGGAATTCTTCCATCCAGAATATGAACCCTGGATACCCCACTCTCAATAGCCTCGATACAGTTGTTGATCTTCGGAAGCATTCCGCCGCCGATATATCCATCTCCCACCAGCTTATGAGCCTCTGATACTGTCAGTTCAGAAATCAATGTGGATGGGTCCTGTGGATCCTTATAGACTCCTTCAATATCTGTCAGAAATGCAAGCTTCTCTGCTTTCATAGCTTTTGCAATCGCACATGCTGCATCATCTGCATTAATATTGTATGTATTGTTGTCATCGTCCAGTCCTACCGGGCAAATGATTGGAAGGAAATCTTTTTCCAGAAGATCGTAAAGAATATCTGCATTTACATTTGTCACATCACCGACAAATCCGATATCTTCACCATTTGCATATTTTTTCTTTACAGAGAGAAGTCTTCCGTCTTTTCCACTGATGCCGATCGCGCGGACTCCCAGGCTCTCTACAAGCTGAACAAGACTTTTATTTACCTTGCCCAGAACCATCTCAGCCAGCTCCATAGTTGCCTCATCGGTCACACGAAGTCCATTCTTAAATTCCGGTTTCATACCAACTTTTCCAACCCAGCGGCTGATTTCCTTACCGCCGCCATGAACAATGATCGGTTTGAAGCCTACCAGTTTCAAAAGTGTGACGTCCTGAATGACTCTTGCTTTGAGTTCCTCGTCAACCATGGCACTTCCACCATATTTTACTACGATAATCTTACGGTTAAAACGCTGGATATATGGAAGCGCCTCAATCAGTACTTCTGCTTTATCCAAATATTGCTGCATATCTTTATTCATGTCCAAAAACTTCCCTTCTGTCGTCCAACTACTAGTTTCTAGCAATTATCTGTACTTTAACTTCTGTAATCTGCGTTAATATTGATATATTCATGTGTCAGATCACAGCCCCATGCGGTCGCACTGTAATCGCCCATTTTGATATCTGCCGTTGCTGTGATCTCAGGCTCAGATAAAATCTTTGTGGCTGCTTCTTCACTATAATCTGTTGCCACACCATTTTCAATAATCTGAAGCTTTCCAGCCTTACTTTCAAAGAACAGATCCACCTTTTCCGGATCAAACTGTACACCGGAATATCCCATTGCACAGAGAATTCTTCCCCAGTTTGCATCATGTCCGGCAATTGCAGCCTTTGTAAGATTGGAGCATACAACTGATTTTGCAAGTGTCTTTGCCTGCTTTATACTCTCTGCTCCTACGACTTTCACCTCAAATAAAGCAGTCGCTCCTTCTCCATCTCCTGCCATTTTCTTGGCAAGTGTCTCGTTGACCATGTGAAGTGCCTCTTTAAATGTCTCATACTCCGGACTTGCGTAAGTGATCTCCTGATTGCCTGCCAGACCATTTGCAAGAAGAATTGCTGTATCATTGGTAGATGTATCTCCATCTACAGAAATCATGTTATAAGTATCTTCTACGTCTTCACTCAGCGCCTTCTGCAGTGCCTCTTTTGTAATTGCGGCATCTGTTGTGATAAATGCAAGCATCGTGCACATATTCGGGTGGATCATACCGGAACCTTTGGACATCCCTCCGATTGTGACTGTCTTGCCGCCAATCTCTATCTCAACTGCCATCTCTTTTTCTACTGTATCAGTCGTCATGATTGCAAGAGCTGCATCGTGTCCGCTCTGTAGACCTTCTGCTTTCTTTCCTGCCAGCACCTGGATTCCGTCCACCAATTTCTGCATCGGAAGCTGCATTCCGATGACTCCTGTGGAACCAACCAGGACACCTGCTGCGTCAATATTAAGCGCTTTCGCTGCTGCTTCGGCTGTCTCTTTGCAATATCCCATGCCTTCTTCACCGGTACATGCATTGGCAATTCCTGAGTTTACAACAACTGCCTGCACGCCTGCGCCACTGTCTACTATCTGGCGATCCCATTTAACCGGGGCTGCCTTTACAACATTTGTTGTAAAGGTTCCTGCAGATACACAAGGCACCTGGCTATAGATCAATGCCATGTCGGTACGTCCCTGATATTTAATCCCTGCGGCTGTACTTGCAGCCTCATATCCCTTCGCAGCTGTTACGCCGCCTTTTATCTGTTTCATATATTCCTCCTGAAGTTTCCTTCTATTTATTCACTTATTTTACAAAGCTTTTTCTTCATATTCAAGAATGCCTCGACATTCTTATGATGCCTGCAGATTGCTCTGCACTTCGCACTTGCCTCATTCTCAGTTACTGAATAAATGCAGTGATATTCGCCTCATTTAATATAAAGTCGTAATAATTCAAATCTTCCCGCTTCTTCCAGCCAATCTCTTTCCAGAATGCATTTCCTATATCATTCTTTGTAAATGCAATTAAAGAAACGTTGTTGATTCCTTCTGTTTTTAGTGCTTCCATTGCAAATACAACCATTGCTTTTCCGATTCCGCGCATGCGGTATGCTTCATCCACACAGACATGATAGAGACACCCTCGTCTTCCATCATGTCCACATAAAATAGCACCAACAATCTTATCATCTTCAACTGCCACCACACTCGTTGTTGGATTTCTCTTTAAGAAGCGCTCCACACCTTCTTTTGAATCATCCACACTTCGAATTCCAAAACCATGTATTTTCATCCAAAGATCATGCACCTGTTCATAATCTTCAATTGTCATTGTTCGTATCATTTTATTTCTCCCCTCAGATTTGTTCTATGGGAACATCGGAACAAGTTCCAGTCCTTCGCTTTCCGGAAGTCCGAAAAGAAGGTTCATATTCTGAACCGCCTGTCCAGCTGCACCTTTTACAAGGTTATCGATGGCTCCCATCATAACAATACGGTTCGTTCTTGGATCCAATTTGAATCCGATATCTACATAATTGCTGCCTTCTACCCATTTTGTCTCCGGACATACGCCTTCACCAAGCACACGCACAAACTTCTCGTCTGCATAATATTTATCATAAATTGCTTTTACTTCTTCACCTGTTACATCTTTTTTCAATGTAGCATACTCTGTTGCCAGTATTCCACGATTCATCGGAACAAGATGTGGTGTGAAACTGATGGTCACATTTTCACCTGACGCATATCCAAGCTGTTCTTCAATCTCCGGTGTATGTCTGTGAGATGCTACACCGTAAGCTTTCATGTTCTCATTGACTTCACAGAAAAGATTTGGAACCTTTGCTCCTCTTCCTGCTCCGGAAGTACCGGATTTCGCATCTACAATGAGTGTCCTCATATCAATGATCCCTTCTTTTGCCAGCGGATATGCTGTCAGAATAGAGCAAGTTGTATAGCAGCCCGGATTAGCGATCAGTCTTGCGCCTTTTACTTTATCACGGTTCACTTCGCAAAGTCCATAAACAGCTTCTTCAATAAATTGCGGACTCTTGTGCTCGATACCATACCATTTTTCATATACCTTAACATCTTTGATACGGAAATCTGCACTTAAATCTACAATTTTTGTCTTGCCTAAAATATTCTCGTTAATGACAGAAGCCAGAAATCCCTGAGGAGTCGCTGTAAAAATCACATCTACCTGATCTGCCAATGCTTCGATATTGTCATCCATGCATTTTGCATCTACAATCTGAAACATATTGCGATATACATCTGCATACTTCTGATCAATATAGCTTCTTGAGCCATACCACACAATTTCTGCCTCCTTATGTCCCATTAAAATACGAACGAGTTCTCCACCTGCATAGCCTGTGGCTCCGATGATTCCTACTTTTATCATTTTTGTACCTTCCTTATATTGTAAAATCTAAAACTATCTAAGGTATGTGACAGCTAATTGCAGACACAACCAGTTTTTTTCGCCCGTTGTGCCGCTTATCTCTGACTTCTTCCGCAAACTCGCCAAAAGGTGGCTCAAACAGTGCTTCAGAAGTCAGGCTATGCTCACGGGCTTACCAAAAAACTGATTGACTGTCTGAAATCAGCTCTCACATACCAATTATACTTTTACTACTTAAATATGGCGTCAAAACCAGGGGCGTTCCACCTTACCTTTACCGGATAAAATGAGCTGGTTCTTTCCCCGTTGCTTTGTTGACCAAAGTATCATTATGCTCCATCTTTACTTTGTTGGTCAAACTATCATTGTATACACTTCAAGCTATGTGCATGATTATACAACTTATATGTATAATATTCAAGTGTTCATGCATAACTTTTTAATATTATGCATATTATCCAATCTCATGAATACTTTTGCACAATTTCACAGCATATTTTAATCTTTACTCTTTATCCTTCTACCTGTAAAAGTGCGACATATGATAAACTTTCGTCCCCAAGTCTACCTCTTAATTCTCTCTAAGAAACTTGCAAAATTCGTAGAACTCCATATTTGCTATCGAAAGTATTATGACCGTCCGACTTTGCATTATGGAGACAAGACTGTAAAAATCATGGTAGCCTTTGCTGACATGATTTTTGTTCTGTCAGGCTTGTCGGAATGCTTTGTGCAACGGAGTGACGGCTCAAATACTTTCGTAAGCAAATTCATAGTTTTTTCTGTTTCTTACGGGCGAATCTGTCCATCTCCAAAAATCACATACTTTGTCGTAGTGAGTGCTTCTAATCCCATTGGTCCTCTTGCATGCAATTTCTGTGTGCTGATTCCTATCTCTGCTCCGAATCCGAATTCAAATCCGTCCGTAAATCTGGTCGATGCGTTGACATAAACAGCTGCCGCGTCAATCTCGTCCTGGAATTTTAGTGCATTTGTATAATCTTTTGTAATAATGGACTCGGAATGTCCGGTATTGTATTTGTTAATATGTGCAATTGCCTCTTCTATGGAAGAAACAATCTTCATGGAAATGATCGCATCCAGATACTCTGTGCCCCAGTCTTCTTCTGTTGCCGTCACAATCTCCGGTACAATCTTGCGAGCACACTCATCCCCCCGGATTTCTACGCCTTTTTCACAAAGCGCTTTATAAATAACCGGAATGGCCTGTTCTGCGATTTTTTCATGAACCACAAGTGATTCACATGCATTGCATACGCCGAGACGCTGTGTCTTTGCATTGACAACAATCGGGACTGCCATGTCAAGGTCTGCAGTCTCGTCCACAAAAATGTGACAGTTTCCGGTTCCTGTCTCAATAACCGGGACCGTACTGTTCTGCACTACATTTGCAATGAGTCCTGCTCCTCCTCTTGGTATCAATACATCAATATATTTATTTAGCTTCATCATTTGATTGACAACTGCACGATCTGTATTTTCAACAAGAAGAATCGCATCCTCTGGAAGATTACATTTTTTCAAACCTTCCCGAATCGCCTTTGTCACGGCAAGATTGGAATGGATTGCATCAGAACCTCCACGTAGGATTACAACATTTCCTGTCTTAAAGCAAAGTCCAAAAGCATCTGCCGTTACGTTCGGGCGCGATTCATAAATGATTCCGACTACCCCAAGTGGAACCACTCTTTTTCCAATACGAAGGCCATTCGGTCTGACCTTTTCCCACAATGTTGCACCAATTGGATCTTCCAAATCAGCAATCTGTCTGAGACCTTCAGCCATTCCGGCAATTCTTTCTTCCGTCAGGCGAAGACGGTCAATCAGAGATGCTTTCATACCGTCTTTCTTAGCTTTTTCAATATCCTTTTCATTTTCTGCCATAAGATAGCTTTTCTGATTTTCCAGTTCTTCCGCTACTCTTCGAAGTCCTTCATTTTTCTGATTTTGGGAAAGATGCTGAACCTGTGCAGAAACTGATTTTGCACGCTTTCCAATCTCGTGTATGTAATCCATATGACGCCCTCCTGCTTCTATTGTACTTGTTCTTTTTAACAAAATGCCTTTTCCTATACGAAAATAGACAAGACTTACATCTTGTCTATTTTATCTTATCCTTTTGAAATGATTTGTCAAGTTTTTACTTCCAGTCAAACTTCCGATAATAGTAAACTAAGCTTCATCAATAGCTTTTCCAATATCATGTCTCATATACTTATTGTCAAATTTTACCCATTCTGTTGCTGCATAAGCATTAGCTCTCGCTTCTTTCAAGTTCTTTCCTTTTGCTGTCACACCAAGGACACGGCCTCCGTTTGTAACGATCTGGTCTCCGTCAAATTTTGTTCCGGCATGGAAGCAATAGTAACCATCGTGTTTATCAAATTCCTCCAATCCTGTGATTGGCAGGCCTTTGTCATATTTTACCGGATATCCGTCACTTGCAAGCACGACACACACTGCTGCATTGTCTTCGAACTGAAGGTCAATCTGATCCAATGTTCCATCAATGCAGGCTTCCATGACTTCAATAATATCATTCTTCATTCTTGGAAGTACGACCTGAGCCTCCGGATCTCCAAATCTGGCATTATACTCCAGTACTTTCGGTCCGTCTGGTGTCAGCATGAGTCCGAAGAAAATAATTCCTTTGAATGGGCGGCCTTCTGCTTTCATGGCATCGACTGTTGCCTGATATACATATTTGTTGCAGAAATCTTCAACTTCCTTTGTATAAAATGGACTTGGTGAAAATGTTCCCATTCCTCCAGTGTTGAGTCCAGTATCTCCATCTCCGGCACGCTTGTGATCCTGAGCACTTGTCATGGTCTTAATTGTGTTGCCATCTACAAAAGAAAGTACGGAAACTTCACGACCTGTCATAAATTCTTCAATGACCATCTCATTTCCTGCAGAACCGAATTTCTTATCCATCATAATCTCTTTGACACCATCTTTTGCTTCCTCCAGTGTATTGCAGATCAAAACTCCTTTCCCAAGAGCCAGTCCATCTGCTTTTAATACAATTGGAAATTTTGCCTCTGTCTCCAGATACTTAATTGCCGCATCCGGATCTGTAAAATTCTCATATGCTGCAGTTGGGATATTGTATTTTTTCATTAAATCTTTTGAAAATGCTTTGGAGCCTTCCAGAATTGCTGCATTTTTCTTTGGACCGAATGCACGAATCCCTGCTTTTTCCAGTTCATCTACAAGGCCACCTACAAGCGGATCGTCCATTCCTACAATTACAAGATCTACTTCTTTTTCCTTAGCAAAGGCTACAATCTTATCGAACTCCATCGCTCCGATAGGTGCACATTCTGCCAGTGCTGCAATTCCGGCATTTCCCGGTGTACAGTAAATCTTATCGACCTTCTCACTCTTTGCAACACTTTGTGCAATTGCATGCTCTCTTCCGCCGCCACCTACGATTAATACTTTCATTTTATTCCCTCCTGCTGCTTTTACGATATAGGTTTTCATGCATCAAAACGAACTGCAAGTTTCCCCACAGTTCGTATTCTTACTATACAATATGAGTTCTTCCATCCTCTACTTTTACTTTTCCATTTGCGATCAAGTCAATTGCTTTCGGAAGTATCTTCCACTCTGCCTGCTCCATGACACGTCTCTGCAATACTTCCGGTGTATCTCCTTCTTCAACTTCCACTGCCTTCTGTAAAATAATCGGACCGGTGTCTGTTCCTTCATCTACAAAATGAACCGTCGCGCCCACAACTTTGACTCCTCTTGCGAGTGCTGCCTCATGAACTTTCAATCCATAATAGCCTGTTCCGCAAAATGACGGAATGAGAGACGGATGGATATTAATGATGCGATTGCGGTATTTTGCAATCATTTCTGGCGGAATCACTACAAGGAATCCTGCCAGCACAATCAGATCTGGATTCAGTTCATCCATCTTCTCCAGAAATTTCTGATTGAATGTTGCTCTGTTGGCATAATCTTTTGGGGAAATGCAGCAATTTGCAATTCCATGTTTTTTAGCCCGCTCAAGTGCATATGCATTTTTATTATTGCTGATCACGCCTGCAATCTTCGTATTCGTAATTGTCCCATTTTCCACCGCATCAATAATAGCCTGAAGATTCGTTCCGCCACCAGATACAAGAACTACTACATTTAACATAATGTAACTCCCTTTTCTCCGGCCTCAATATGACCAATCACATACGGTTTGTCTCCTGTTGCTTTAATTGCTTCCATAGTCTTATCTACATCAGCCGGATCAACTGCAACAATCATTCCGATACCCATGTTGTATGTATTATACATCGCATGCTCATCAACATTTCCTTCTTTTGCAAGTTTTGTGAAGATTGGCGGGATTGGATAGCTGTCTTTTTTCACCACTGCTCTCACACCGTCGATTAACATTCTTGGAATATTCTCGTAGAATCCACCACCAGTAATATGACTGCATGCCTTTACAGTCACACCGGCATTCTTAATGCTCTTTAATGCTTTTACATAAATTCTGGTCGGAGCAAGAAGTGCCTCGCCAAGTGTTGTTCCAAGATCATCATAATATGTGTCCAGAGACTCTTTTGTCATGTCAAATACTTTTCTTACAAGAGAAAATCCATTGCTGTGTACTCCTGTAGATGCCATACCGATCAGAACATCTCCGTCTTTTAAATTCTCACCTGTAATCATATCCTTCTTATCACATACACCAACTGCAAATCCTGCCAGATCATACTCATCCTCCGGCATCAGTCCCGGATGTTCCGCAGTCTCGCCACCGATCAGTGCTGCTTCTGACTGGATACAGCCTTCTGCCACACCACTTACGATAGAAGCAATTTTCTCTGGGCAATTCTTTCCGCATGCAATATAATCCAGGAAGAATAATGGTTCTCCACCTGCACAAGCGATATCATTTACACACATTGCAACTGCATCAATTCCGATGGTATCATGCTTGTCCATGATCATAGCCAGTTTTACTTTTGTTCCACATCCGTCTGTTCCTGAAAGAAGAACCGGCTCTTCCATTTCTTTAATCTTTGCAAGAGAAAATGCACCGGAAAATCCACCAAGACCGCCAAGTACTTCTTCGCGCATAGTTTTCTTTACATGCTCTTTCATAAGTTCTACTGATTTGTAACCAGCCTCGATATCCACACCTGCATTCTTATAATCCATAACTCGTCTCCTTATGTACGTTTATTGTATTTTTATTTACTGATCTTTTTACTTAGATGCCAGATATGCCTCATATCCAACTTCATCTAATTTTGCTGCTTTTGCTTTCACTGCCTCTTTCTGTCCGGTTGTATAATCTTTTAACTTCTGAAGTAATGCCTCATCGGAAGCTGCAAGGATCTTTGCCGCAAGAATCGCTGCATTCTTTGCTCCGTCAATTGCTACTGTTGCTACCGGAACTCCCGGTGGCATCTGCATAATAGAAAAGACTGCGTCCATTCCGTCCAGATTCTTTCCCGAAAGCGGAACCCCGATAACCGGAAGGGCAAACAATGCTGCACACATTCCCGGAAGGGCCGCTGCCATTCCAGCTCCCGCGATCATAACTTTCATTCCGCGTCCTTCTGCACTGCGTGTCCACTCAATCAGTTCATCCGGCTCACGGTGTGCGGAGATGATTGTCATCTCATAATCAATTCCTAATTCTTCCAGCATAACTGCTGCTTTGCTCATGACCTTAAGGTCTGAGTCGCTTCCCATTATAATTCCTACTCTTGGCATAGCATTCACCCTTTCTTATAAGTTCAACAAATAAATCATACCCTATTTATTAGAATTTTTCAATGGTTCATTTAAAATCTCTGTACCCGGAAGCACAAATATTCCGTCACGGATAATTTCTATCTCTTTTCCATCCGCGCATTCTACGGTAATACTCTTCAATTCTTCATAAGGAATCGTAATATCCGTATGACAATGGAAATATGCTGCTGAGACGTCTTCTTTTCTCTGAATGGATACCGAATTATCTCTTGCCACAATTTCTTTGCCATTTGGATTGTAAACTTTTATGTCCTCTGCCCAGCTATAGCATGTGTCACCAACTGCAAAATGCGGTCCCATTTTCTCGGCGATCAGAATTGGCATCTTATCGGCAATATTGTATTTCTTCGCTGCTACATACGCAGTCGTGTTCGTACCGATTGCAAATTCGCCAAGCGGCAATGTCGGGTGACGATAAAGAACATTATCTAAAAAGTATTCTTTATTCTCCAGTTCATGTTCAAAGTTCTTGCAGCTGTAATCTGCTACCATTCCATTTGAAAACGTTACTTCCAGATCTTTGTATAATAGTTCATTCAGGTAAACCTGACTTACATGAAGAACCCCGTTCGTTCCTTCCAGAACCGGTGATGTAAAAACTTCTCCCACTGGGATGTTAACATCTGCCACGCAGTTTTCAAAAATCGTCTCCTTCTTTGGATCTTTCAATTTATAAAGCTGCACCCGAAGATCTGTATGGTTACCGTTGTTTCCAAGAATGTGCACACTTGTTCCCTGATCTAATGCATCAATAATGGTCTGTTGAACCTTCTCATAAACTTTTGCATCTAATGTATTGATCTTGATAATCTCATCAAAAATCTCTTCGTACTGATCTCCAATCTCCGGAACAGGATACGCTACGATTGTGAAACTTCTCTCGTCTCCCGGAATATAGCTATTTACAATCTGACTGGATTTACTGTCATATTCAAGCGAGATTTCCTTCTGCTTATCATTAAGTTTTACCGCCTCTGATTTTGACACTGGTGTAAATGGTTCCTCGCCAAATGTCTCCATGCATGCCGGACCTGCATGACGTCTTGCCAGGTCTTTATACTGTTCGTAAGTTGTCCGCATGACTTCCAGCTTCCGTTCCATGAATTGACGATCTAAGATCAGTGCCTGATCGTCCTTGTGGTCATACTCGTACTGCTTATTTGCAATACCTCCGTAATATCCGATTTTCAAATGTTGCCTCTTTGTAAGGACACTGACACCGGCACGGTAAATCGTCGGCTTTAGTCCCATTTTTCGAAAATTCTCAATAGCAATCCGAATCACCCGCTCGAACCCAAGCGTATAGCGAATATTGACTGTTGCTTTCTTTGACAGATTCTTGCCTGTATTTACAAATCCAATCCGGTAACCTTCTGTATACACATCTGCCATTTTCTGTATTGTCTCAAGTGGCAGCTCATTCAGGTGCATGGCAGTGCGCTTCTCGTTTTCACTGACATACTCTCCGTAATAATAGAGATAACGCACATCATTAAAATCACTGTTCATAATCAGATCCGCAGCAAAATTATCTTCCGGGTCAATCTGTTCTTTGATGCGGTCTGCCAAAAATACGTCACAATAATCGCTGGCATACCAATAAATCGTCTGTCTCACATGCTCATATTCCGGCTCGTTTTCTTCCTCAAACTGATTATAAACTTCAATGAATAATTCAAACAAAATATCTAGATATTCTGTTTTCTTTTCAAATGCATATGGAATCACACCACGAAGTTCTGTATATAGAAAACTCAAAAGCCGGCCGTATTCTATGCCGAATTTTTCTGTTGCAAATGCCGGATTGGCATAACTTGTCTTATAATGCTCTCCAAGCACGTCATCATACAAATGTGTATTCCAACACTCTAATTCTTCAATTGAAAACTTATAATACTCACCATTTTCAATTTTTTCTTTTAATTTATCAACTAAAAGTGCAAAATCAGCCAGTGTCCGGAAATAATCCCGGTATTTTTCACTGACTGTATTTTCACCCTTTATATTCTCAATTCTCTCGATTGCTAATTCATATCTCATCTCTGTCATCTACACAAGCCCCCTGATAAATATTGCTGCAACTCCTGCAAGAACCAATCCATTGACCCCGATTCCGACTTTGCAGGTTATGTATTTCTTATCTCGTTCATTCAGACCCCGAAGTCCGAGTCTGAATCCATAAACTGCCAGTGCAAGCAGTGCAAAACAAAGAAATCCTACGATTATATTTACATTTCCCTTCATCAGAAATGACACAAGAATCATCACAATTAAAATCACTGCACAAAGCACAGCCATCATGCAGGATTGGATTCCCTTTCTCGCATGTTTCAAAGTCTTCTGGCCATATTTTGTATTTACACGTCTGCTTCGTTTTTTCTTATCTTTTCCGAACATGTCTCCTCCTTATTGCTACACAGATCACAAATATAATATGACCTGCCACTCCTCCGATCGTGTTGAGTAGAATATCATCTACGTCGAAACTTCCGACTTTCGTAAGAAGCTGAAATATTTCTACACACAAGCTTAATCCAAAGCTCCAGAACAGTGTAGCAAAACAGCTACGATATTTGCTTGCCATAGGTAAAAAGAACCCGAATGGTATAAATATAATTACATTTCCAAACAGGTTCGTGAACATGGCAAAAAATCCCAATTGATGCCGGTACTGCCAAAATCTCTTGATTTCTTTGAACAGGACGAGATTATAATGGTATTCCTGCATCTCGCCCGTTCTGCCATACCAGTCGGAAAATATAAGAAAATATATCAGGAACCCGATGTAAAGGACAAATAATACTTTTCCAAGTCCTCTGAGTGCCTTTCTTTTTCTGGAATTCAAAAATATTGCTTCCTTTCCGTCCAATCAAATGTCTTATTCTCTGATCTTATCAGATTTTAAAACGTAAGTCCTTTTTTGTCTTTTAATAACTTTGCTCCGCTGACAATGGAGATAATTCCTGCAGCCACGCCTGTGACCATCACAATAATCCCGACTGTGATTCCGGCCGCACCTGCAAGGCTCATTGTCTTATATGCCTTCTCGTTCATATTATCCTCTTTCTATTTCTTATCATTCAAACCCTGTCAGAGCTTTGTGATGCCTACGGATTGCTACGTGCTTCACACTCCCGCAATCCTCTGGCATCATTTATTTTGCACCGTACTGTTCATAGTATGCGTCGATTGCTGCCTTCAATGTATCGTCGATGACAACTTTTCCCTGACACTCTTTGTTATACAGATGCTCTACTACATCTACCATACTTACAATTGCTGCTGTTTCAAATCCATACAGATCTTTGATCTCATCAAGGGCACATTTTTCTCCGCCTTTTCCAACTTCCATACGGTTCAAAGATACCATAAGTCCTACAATTGTAACATCAGCAGCTCCCTTTACCTTCGGAACAGTCTCTTCCATAGATTTTCCGGAAGTTGTTACGTCCTCGATCATAATCACACGGTCACCATCTTTTAACTTGCTTCCAAGAAAGCTTCCCTTATCTGCACCGTGATCTTTCTCTTCTTTACGATCAGAACAATAACGAACCTCTTTTCCATATAATTCACTGTAAGCGATTGCTGTTACAACTCCAAGCGGGATTCCCTTGTATGCAGGTCCGAACAGTACATCAAAGTCATCTCCATATGTCTCATGAATCGCTTTTGCATAATACTCTCCGAGCTTCTTAAGCTGTGAACCAGTCACATATGCTCCCGCATTCATGAAGAATGGGGACTTTCTTCCACTCTTTAATGTGAACTCTCCAAATTTGAGCACATCGCTCTCTACCATAAAGTCAATATATTCCTGTTTGTATGCTTCCATATCTTCTAAAACCTCCGTATTTATAGGCTTTTCTCGCCCTTATTTTCTATTTTTATCCCCTACTACACCATTTTTACACCATTTCACACTCAACTACACCTTTTCTCGAACTTTTCCATTTCCAAGAACAGCGTGTCCTCTGTTACGTGGCAATACAAGTCCATTGTCATTTGTAATGTGCCATGTCCCAAAAGTTTCTGCAATGTTTTGGGGTTCATGCCACATTCGATTGCTCTTGTAGCAAAAGTATGCCGAAGTGTGTGCAATGTAAAGGGGGAAAAATCTATACCTGCTTTGTTCATGTTCTGAATAACCAACTGCATACATTGATTGATTAAAAACTGTTGTGTCGGCTGATTATTCTTTGTAACAAAAACAAGATTTTGAAATTCTTCCTTTGCAGTTTTGCCTTTTAGAATAATTTCCTGTTTTTGCAGTTTTTGACATTTTAGACTATTGATTGCTTTTGCAGTCAATGGAATGGTTCTTTTTCCGTTATTTGTTTTGGTGTCGTGCATTTCAAATACATATTTTCCATTTTTACTGAAATAACACAATGTATGCTTTACATGGATAACTTTTTTCTTAAAATCTATATCTTCCCATTGTAAAGCTGATAACTCTCCCACTCGCAATCCTGTTTCTAACGCTAAAATAAACAAATTTTCATAAAATGTTCCTTTTGCCTGTTCCAAGAAAAGCTCTGTTTCCCTTATTGTCAGAACACGCCTTTCTTTTTTCTCTTCTTTGGCAATCACAGTATTTATCTGTTTTGCGACATTCTTTACAAGCAAATCTGTATCAACTGCCTTATTCAGCATATCTACCAGTATCTTTTTAGAATTTTTCCTTGCATTATCTGTTTTCAATTTATTAAACGCTTCTTGCATAACAATTAGGTTCAACGACGTTAATTTTCGCCACCCTAATTCTTCTTGAATACGCTTATAGTGGGTAATATAAGAACCCTTTGTAGAACTTCTGCAATTTTTCTTGCAAGTGCTTAGCCATATATCGAACCATTCATCTAATGTCATATTCTTATCAACAACATTGATGGCTTTTTCATCATTATACTGTTCGGTTCGCAACTTATGTCTTACCTCATTTAAAGTTTTTGCATAAATTGTCTGTCTTTTACCGAAACGATTGATAAATCGGGCTTGATATAATCCATCTTTTCTTTGAGATATACCATTCCCTAATTCTTTCCCGTTAAGTGATTTACCCATCACTGCCTCCTTTCCTAGCAAAATCGGGAAAAGAACTATTAAATCTTCTCAATTTTATCATATATTTCCTGTTATTTCAATCGAGGAACTTCCTTAAAAATGTACGAAAAACTGTCAAATAGTCCTTTTCTTACTCTACAACTTGATTATTCAGCCATTTATCTAATCTTGCTTTGTGAGCATACAGACGATTTCCAATCTTAACCGTAAAATTATTATATGGATTATGTAAAAGCTCCCTTGCTTTCGTATCACCAATCCCTAGATATTCTGAAAGTTCCTTTACGTTTAATAATGCTTTTTCGATACGATTACCCCCTTTCGTCTAATTTTCTTGCTTTTATGTAATCATCATACAACTGCTTCTGTGTGATATTCATTTCTCCATTTTTTACAAGATTACCGATATAATCTCTCTGCTCTATCTTCCCAACCTCTGCAAACAGTTTCAAAGACGGGGCAACATACTTTTCCAACCACTCCCACACCTTTTGCAGACTTTTCTTCTGTGGTTGCATGGTAAGTTTTACCTTACCTATATCTTTCATCAGTTCCGCCCATGCTTGATAGGTTGGATAAAGCCTTTTTCGTGTCGTCATGCTGTCTGTCGGCTTTTCTAAAAATCGTATTTTGCTGTTCAATACTTCCATTGCCAGTCCTGCCACATCTCTATATCTCAATAATTCCTGTACGACACTTACTGCCATTTCCTGCCGAAATCTCAATTCATATCTGTTCCAATTTTCATCTAATTCTATTCCATACTTTTTATTCTGTTCATATCCCTTTTCATAAAATACCAATCTTAAATTACTGGCTGAACTGCCGAGATAAAGACTACCACCTTTGCTCTGAAACACTTCCTCTTTCAGTTCTCCCGAGTCGTGAAAATCTATATCCCGTAACTTTGAAGAAAGCAATCCCTCTTTTGTCCGTATAATCAAATCGGGAATACTCAAATACAGTTTTCTGTCGTCTATCGCCAAATCAATCCGAGGAAAATTGATGTGATACTGGCAAACTCTGTTTAAGAAATCAAACCATGTTTCCTCATTGAGTTGTAAAAAATTCTCATAGTTGCGACAGCCTTTCCCACTCATTAAAATCTGAAAGCCTTGATACTGTGCATTTCCTGTCGGCTTTAGCACCTTGATATTATCGAAGATTGCCACAACCTCATGTCCTGCAATCCCCTTTTCATAACCTGTTACCGTCATAAGTTCCAAAGGTATTCTCAGCACATCTTCTATAACCGCTTCTAACGGAACTTCCTTAATGGTTATCTGACACCAATCTATCAAAGCACTTAATGCTTCTTTCTGTCGTATTACCCCCCTGTTAGTGTAGGGGAGTTCTGGAAGAAAACTTCCGCTTCTTTCTTCCAAATTTATCAAACCTCCTTATCTACAATGGCATTGCCATTGCCCTGCCCTCAACCTGCCGTTTAGTACGTCAGAACGAGGACAGGAACTTTGACCGCCTACATAGTTTTATTTGGAACAGAGTGGATACCCTTACAAGTAATCTTCTCCACTAATACAGGAAAATTTCCTCTCTGCACATAAGGGGCATAAACTGGTTCTTCCAGTTCCACCACAGCATAAGGCTCAATCTTTGGAAGTTCCGTTGCTTCCAAACGAATATCCACGCTGTTCCCAAGCTTCATGCTTCCAAGATGAAGTTTTAAGGCTTCTACTTCTTCTGTTTTCTTCTTACTGTCTTTATCATAGCGATAACAGTTATCCGCACCCATGAAACGAAGTTCTCCAAAGGCTTCTTTTACCTGTTCTTTTGTCAATGTAATCTGCATACACGTTCCTTTCTCCCCGTTGAACCGATAGGGCAGTTGCTCATATTTTCATTTTCCTATTACGACGTCGTTTTAGTTCAGTTATTTCTGAACTTAATTGTATATTAGCACAGACATATTCGTTTTGCAATACAAAGTTTAGTTTTTTATAAACTTTCTGTTTTCTTTTTTCTGAACTTGTGGTATAGTGTCCTTAGACGATAAGATATGAGAAGTTATAACGAGATATGGAAAGAGAGGGTTTTTCAGATGAATACAATCGCAGAACGGATTAAATTTGCCATGAAAGCAAAAAATAAGAAACAGGTGGATATCGTCAAAGATACCGGTATCAGCAAAGGGGCGTTCAGTTCCTATCTTTCGGGACAGTACAACCCGAAAGCCGATAAAATGGAATTGATTGCTGACTCCTTAGATGTAGACTTGCGGTGGCTTTACGGACAAAATGTACCTATGGAACATACAAACCAAAATAACAATGCCCTGCAATATATCTTTTATAACAACTCCTGCTCCGAGTATCTCCTTGATAATTTAGACGATATATATATTGCCATGATGACGCAATATGCCGCCCTCATTCCACGCTTTTATGTTCTTGTCAATCGTGCTGGAAATGCAATGCACATACTGCCATTATTTTTGAAAGAGGATAGTTCCCAATTCTATGAATGTCCGTCTGATTTCTTCTATTCGGACAGACATACCATTTTTACAAGAGATTTTGAAAGTATTCACATGGTATTAACAACCGCCACGATTTACTATTACGGAATTGATACAAAGACCTATGAACCGAAAGTTACCAAACTTTCCTACTCACAGGCTGACGATTGCTTTTATATCGACAATGAAGTACATGATTGTCATATCAAAGCATTTGAAAAAGAAGTGGTAAAAGAAGCACTTTACTTAAAGAATAACGCCCAGTAACAGACAAGAGGACTTGCAAGGTTTCCGACCTTTCAAGTCCTCTGCTGTATCATGGTGCTGTTGGCTGTGTCCGTTCCGTCAAGGACTGCCCTACGGCGTATCGGCTTCGCCTTGCTCCTTGACCTCACTACTTTCTCAAAATTATCACTGCCAGTTTCCCAATACTTGAATTGTTTTTTAGCTTAGTGCTTAAACAGTAAATGAACAAAAACTATAAATTAAAATCGCTTATTTATTGATAGTGTCCCACAATTCCAATGCTCTATTGATAATCGGAAGAATTTCTTCCTTTCTATTTATCAACAAATTATTCATGTGTGTTTTTTGTACGTCTGTTAATTTTTTAGATGTATCAATTTCATTCCCTTTTTCGTCTATTTCAATTTCTCCCGGATATAATGCCAAAAATATTTTTCTATTCTCATCGATGTTTATAGTAATGTCCATATCGCCTTTACGAGCAGTAAGCCAAAAATTATTAGTATCTAATTCATATTTTCCAATAGTTTTAGGCGTTACCAAATAATCAACACCATCTTCTGTCAAAGCATAATTTCCTTGATATTTTTCAATGAAATTTTCATTTAATTCTTTAGTGAAACCAGCACGCTCAACACTTTTATACATATTATTGTGTTGAACTTTACAGATACCGATATATGCACACCCCAAAATCCCAACAGTTAAAACACCTGCTGTCAAACCTATAAATGCCTTTTTGTAAACTTTAAAGTTGTCAATTTTTTTAACCATGACCATATCCTCCTTTAACAAAGTATCTAGCGAAACATCAAATTCATCGCTAATTTGAACAAGCGTTTGTAAATCAGGATAACTTTTTTGATTTTCCCAATTAGAAACCGTTTGTCTTGTTACATGAAAGATTTTTGCAAAATCTTCCTGTGTCATATTTCTTTTTTTCCTTATTTCGATAATTTTTGCACCGATATTCATCTTGTTACCTCCTTCGAGTTATATTATTAAGTCCATAGCAAAAAAAAGCTAGCAACCTACCTTTACACACCTAAAAAAAGTAGCGCAAATAATCTTTGACAGGTGAAAATTCAAGGTTTTTCACCTATTTATAGTCGATAACGAATAGAAAAGCATATTTAACCTCTTTCTCTAATTCCCTTTATATTCTTTTTAATTTCCATAATTACTTTGCAACATCATAACATACATCAATAAATAAGCGGAAGATTATCAATACCTAAACTCTTCCGCTCATTCTCATTTATTAAATTTAATAATTCTCTCCGATTTACTACACCATTTAGTACACCATTTTCGTATCAAACTATACCATTTTATGATATAATACATCACTTTACTGTTTTTCAAAATCTTGCAGAATACCAGTAAATACAAGGATTTAAGAAGTTACATCAACTTATGGAAAGGCATTATCAGAAATTCAATAAATTCCTGTTTGTAAGCTTCCATTGTTATTCTTCCTCCATATTCTACAGGTGCATATACCTGATACGTTCTTTTTCAGAAAACTGCTTTATATTATTACATATGTACTGCAACCGGCAGTTGTCCTTTACTTCTCTTTATCTTACCATAACACCAAAACATTTTCAATTTGTAACTGAAACTCACATTGATGAACTCACATAACAACATATTCGCATTACCAACCTCTCTCCGTTTCCTACTAGAAACATCTTCGCAGATTCTACTGGCATTCAATAACACTCCTTTGTTTTTCAAAAAGCAGCAAAAAATTATAGAATATATGTTTGTTTTATGTTATGATGATTATATTAATTTTAAATATTATATTTTTTTAATACAAATTACAACTGAATGCAAGAATTAAACAAAGTAAGAATATTACACACAGAAACGCATAAACTATTAATACCACTAGAAAAAAATACTGTTTGACATCACAGGATATCAATGGTATAGTATCTATAGTGGTTGTGCTACGTAGCTTGCGAGGCGCGTGGCCGGTGGAGTTCCGTGCGTGGGCTCCACTTTTTATTTTCCCAACAATACCTACCGCTCGTGTCAATAATTTGCATTATATCATGTACACTAATACTTTTTCAATCTCACTATAAACTTAAAAATTCATTTTAGATTTATTTGAGTTTTCAATTTGTAACTGAAACTCACATTGACAACTTACTTTTCTAAATGCTATACTCTCAGACAGGGAATGAGGTTCCCCCTCAATTACGATTGAAACCGCCAAATGGCTGATGACTTCTGTGATTTACACAGAGTTACCAGCTTTTTTTATATAATTAGGAAATTTCATTTCCTAATTATATAAAAGCCTCCGGCAAGATGTGCACTGCGGCGTACAATGATGATGTTGCAAGTAACCACCGCAGGCGCTAGAATGTGCCAAGGCACATTCTTTATTCTTATTAAAAAAGGAGTTTACAATGACAAAGGAAAAACAAGAACATTTGATTTTACAGATTAAATATGCATTTCTCGCATTAATTGTAGGTATATGCGTAGGAATTGTAGATACTGTATTTGGCCGGGGACTG
The DNA here is from genome assembly GCF_000420885.1 of Dorea sp. AGR2135. NCBI lineage: Bacteria > Bacillati > Bacillota > Clostridia > Lachnospirales > Lachnospiraceae > Dorea > Dorea sp. AGR2135. The sequence continues at coordinate 104,057 of NZ_ATVU01000003.1, forward strand.
TTAGCAATTTCTGTCTTTCGCACCACCCATTATCAATTCCTGCTTCCATTTCTTCCACTGACGGGACTTCTGATCATCTGGTTATATCAGCATTTCAGCAGTCTGAGCCTGAAAGGCATGTCACTGATTTTTGAAACAGGGCAGAAAAAAAGAGAAGAAATTCCACTGGCGCTTGTTCCATTAGTTATGATCTGCACATGGATCACACATCTTTTTGGCGGCAGTGCCGGTCGCGAAGGTGTTGCCGTACAGATTGGTGCTACGATTTCACATGAAGCAGGGCGCAGACTTCATATAAAAGAAAAAACACCGGTCATGCTCATCACCGGTATGGCAGCAGGATTCGGCGGCTTATTCCAGACCCCGCTGGCGGCTGTATTTTTTGCTATGGAAGTGATTGTTGCCGGATATATGGAGTATGACGCACTTCTCCCGGCTCTGATTGCAGCATATACTGCCTCTATGACCTCACATATGCTTGGGCTTGAAAAATTTGCAGTAAATATTACGGAAAACTGGAACATTTCCGGCAGCAGAGATGTTTTAATCTTGATTATTCTTGGAGTAGTTTTCGGTCTTACAGGAAGATTCTTTTCTGCTCTTTTACAGAAAGCCAAGAAATTGTTCGGCGAAAAGATTTCCAATCCCTTTATCCGAATCGCTACCCTGGCAGTTCCGCTTGCAATCCTCCTTTTTGCAATCCACAGCGGACGCTATACCGGACTGGGAACCAATCTGATCTCCGCTTCATTTGCCGGAGAAACGATCTACGGATATGACTGGATTTTAAAATTACTTTTTACGATTTTCACACTGGCAATTGGTTTCCAGGGCGGTGAAGTCACACCTTTATTTTCCATCGGTGCTTCCCTCGGAATTATCCTCGGATCACTTCTTGGTATTCCACCTGTAATCTGTGCCGCCCTGGGGTATGCCGCAGTTTTCGGAAGTGCAACCAATACCCTGTTTGCCCCGATTCTGATTGGCCTTGAGGTCTTCGGCAGTCAGAACATCATTCCTTTGGTGCTGGTATGCATCATTGCCTATCTGGTCAACGGAAATCGTTCTATTTACGGGGCACAGCAGAAAGCATTATGCCGGTTTGAGGAATAAAGGCATGCATATCCGTGACAAATTCAAAAAAGAACCGTCCTGACCATTTTAGATAATGGTCAAGATACCAATCAGGATATTGATTAAACTCTTTGAAAACAAAAATGGTACAAACCTTCAACTTTCCAGAAATGTAATGCTTGGAAGGACTGTACCATTTTTTATATTTTATATCCCATCATTTGATATCTGATGTAATTAACATCATCCACAAATCTCGCTTGTGTCCGACTTCAAACTACTCCACAATGCCAACCATATCAGCCACGTTCTCAAAGCCGTTTTTCTTCATATAAGCTTCGATTCCGTCAATGACTTCCATAGTCACTGCAGGATTATGGAAGTTTGCTGTTCCGACAGATACTGCGCTCGCTCCTGCTAAAATAAACTCAATTGCATCTTCTGCACTTGCGATTCCGCCCATTCCGATGATTGGAATATTGACTGCATGTGCTGCCTGATATACCATGCGCACAGCTACCGGTTTCACGATTGGACCTGACACTCCTCCTGTCTTATTTGCCAGCGCAAATGTCTTGCGGTTGATGTCAATCTTCATACCTGTCAATGTATTAATTAAAGAAATTGCATCTGCTCCACCCGCTTCTGCAGCTTTTGCTATCTCAGTAATATCTGTTACGTTCGGTGTCAGCTTCATAATGATCGGCTGTTTTGCGATTTTCTTAATATCTGCGGTAAGCTTCTCTACATTCTTTGCATCCTGCCCAAATGCCAGAAATCCGGCGTTAACATTTGGACATGAAATATTGATTTCCATCATGTCAATCGGCTCATCTGCCAGACGTTCTACAACTCTGAAATATTCTTCCGGTGCATGACCGCATACATTTACAATAATCTTCGTGTCATACTTCTGAAGATAAGGAATATCTCTTTCGCAGAACAGATCAATTCCAGGATTCTGAAGTCCGATTGCATTCATCATACCGCCGTAAACTTCTGCCACACGCGGGGTCGGATTACCAGCCCATGGCACATCAGCTACACCTTTTGTCGTGATAGCTCCCAGTTTATTCAGATCCACAAATTCAGAAAATTCTTCTCCGGAACCAAATGTTCCAGATGCTACTGTAACCGGGTTCTTCCATTCTACTCCGGCGATGTTTACATTCATATTCATTATATTTCCACCTCCGTAGCAAGGAATACCGGACCATCTTTACAGATTCGCTTGTTGCACACATTGCTGTGGGCATCTTTCTCTTTTGTCTTGCACACACAGCCAAGACAGGCACCAATTCCACATGCCATACGCTCTTCCAGAGATATATAGCATACAATCTTATGTTCCTCGGCATACTGCTTGATCGCACGAAGCATAGGAGTCGGTCCACAGGCATAGATCATATCCGCTTCCAATCCATTTTCACGGATTGCGTCCATAACATTTCCCGTTGTTCCGACACTTCCATTCTCTGTGGAAATGTATAACTCACCGTTCTGCTCGAACTCTTCCTTTAAAAATGTCTGTGCGTCACGATAGCCTGCGACAATCTGTTTTTTGTCGCATTTCATCTGTTTTGCAAGTTCCAGAATCGGTGGTACACCAATTCCTCCACCCATAAGAAATACTTTCTTTCCTTCAGCCGCTTCAAACGGGAATCCATTTCCAAGAGGTCCGATGATCGGGATTGCATCTCCTGTTTTTAACTTTGAAAATTCTTCTGTTCCTGTATTCTCTCCAGTCACTCTGTATACAACACGAAGGCGACTGTCTTCTTTGTTAATCTCACAGATACTGATCGGACGAGGCAATAACTTTGTTGCATCCTTTGTATACATAGAAATAAACTGTCCAGGTCTGGCGCTCTGCGCTGCCTCTGTATGAATCCACATACTGAAAATCCCATCAGCGATCTGCTCCTGAGAAACAACCATTGCCTGTTCTTTTTTCTTATCCGCCATCTTATCTTGCCTCCAATGCGCCTCTAATATCAGCAACCATGTCCTCTACTGCTGCTCTGGATGCATCTGCAAATGCTTCTTCACCATAGTTTGCGTATTTTTCCTGCTTGTATGCCGCAATGATTCCACGAGAAGAGTTTACGATTGCTCCAAGTCCATCTTCATTAAAGAAATGTACCAGGTCTTTTCCTTTTCCTCCCTGCGCACCATATCCCGGCACAAGGATGTAAGATTTCGGCATCACTTTACGAAGTACTTTTCCCATCTCCGGATAAGTAGCTCCGACAACTGCTCCAATGTAGCTGTACTCGTCACCCATGCAGTCTTCTCCCCACTGTGCAACTTTTTCACCGACCAGCTCATAGAGCGGACGTCCATCGATCATCTGATCCTGGAACTCTCCACTTGACGGGTTAGAAGTCTTAACAAGGATAAAAAGACCTTTCTTTTCCTCTTTGCATACATCTATAAACGGATTCACACCGTCAGATCCAAGATATGGATTGACTGTCACAAAGTCCTCATCAAATGGTGCGTAAGTCTTGCTTCCTACCTGCACTTTACCAATATGTCCAACCGCATAAGCAGAAGAGGTTGATCCGATATCTCCACGTTTGATATCTCCGATTACAACCAATCCTTTTGATTTACAGTAATCTACTGTTTTCTTAAATGCAACAAGTCCCGGAATACCGAACTGCTCATACATAGCGATCTGAGGTTTCACAGCTGGAATCAGATCATAAGTCTTGTCCACAATTTCCTTATTGAACTGCCATATAGCCTCTGCAGCTCCCTCAAGTGTCTCACCAAACTCAGCAAACGCCTTCTTCTGGATATGCTCCGGAATATATTTTAACATTGGATCCAGACCAACCACGATCGGCGCGCCCGTCTTCTTAATATTCGCAATTAACTGATTAATCACAATCTCATCCTCCTGCTTCTATCTTTATTACTTTTGTTAGAAATTACATATTTAATTTATTTTACCACACTAGTAGCTCACTTGACAAGAAATCAATCCCTCTTTGCATTTTAAACAGTTAATCTAATATTTTATCATAAAACAAAATATCAAATCCTTCCGCATATAAAATCTCCCAGTCTTTCATCTATTTGACTTATACTCTATGAAAATGAGACATAAACATCATGGAACACTCATGCGAACATGATGTTTGCTTTAAATGGCTCATTAGAATGCTCAGAGTATGGAGAACAGATGAATGCTGGGAGATATGTAGTACGGTTCTGACAATATTTAATAAGATATTAGATTCAACTAGTCAAAATGTACATCATTTCACCAATTTTTTAGTCACTGCTTACATTGTACCTCCCTCCCATTTGTTCTATACTGATATCAGATTACAAGAGAACTATTTATTTTCTTTAAGGAGGATTACACAAAATGGCAAGTTTATCATTAGAGGGAATCCAGAAAGTATATTCTAATGGATTCCAGGCAGTTAAAGACTTCAATCTTGAAATCGCTGACAAAGAGTTCATCATCTTCGTTGGACCTTCCGGATGTGGAAAATCAACAACACTTCGTATGATCGCAGGTCTTGAGGATATTTCCGGCGGTACACTGAAGATTGATGGAAAAGTAATGAATAATGTAGAGCCAAAAGACAGAGATATCGCTATGGTATTCCAGAACTACGCTCTTTATCCACATATGACAGTATATGACAACATGGCATTCGGACTGAAACTTCGTAAAGTACCAAAAGACGAAATCGACAAAAAAGTTCGCGAGGCAGCAAGAATCCTCGACCTTGAGAAACTTCTTGACCGTAAGCCAAAAGCTCTTTCCGGTGGACAGAGACAGCGTGTTGCTATGGGACGTGCAATCGTTCGTAAACCAAAGGTATTCCTTATGGACGAGCCTCTTTCAAACCTGGATGCAAAACTTCGTGTTCAGATGCGTATTGAGATTGCAAAACTGCATGAGAATTTAGGTGCTACAATTATCTATGTAACACATGACCAGACAGAGGCTATGACTCTTGGTACAAGAATTGTTGTTATGAAAGATGGAGTTGTTCAGCAGGTAGATACACCTCAGAACCTCTATACAAAACCATGCAACCTGTTCGTAGCTGGATTCATCGGATCACCTCAGATGAACTTCTTAGATGCTGAAGTTAAGGTTAATGGATCTGATGTTACACTTTCTGTTGGTGAACATGAGCTTCCAGTGCCAGCTGATAAAAAACAGGCTCTCATCGATAAAGGATATGACGGAAAGACAGTTATCCTCGGAATCCGTCCGGAGGATGTACATGTTGCATCTACATTTACAGGTGAGAATGCAGGTACTGTTCACTCTACAATTAACGTATATGAGCTTCTTGGAGCTGAAGTATTCTTATACTTCGATGTTGCAGGAACTCAGGTAACTGCAAGAGTTGGTTCCGGTACAGAGCTCAGAAGCGGAGATAAAGCTTCCTTCACATTTGACATGAGCAAGATCCATATCTTCGACAAAGAGACAGAGTTGACGATTTCAAACTAATCGTATAAAATAACAATAACGGTTCTACTGTTATGGAAGATACAATGAAAGAGCTGTACGAAGGTGCAGCTCTTTCTAATTTATGCAAAAGAGGGTTATTTTTATGGAGCAATCTCAGGAACTTTCCAAAGCATTAGAAGAACTTACACGGGCAACCGGCATCGCTTTGGATATTCACATACAACCGGAAGCTTCCAAAGAGAAGATAAACGAATCAATCCGGCAGATCCGTTCTCTTTGCGCTGCTTATAAAGAGAAGTATAACAAGAATTATTTTTTGTTAAATCTCATGACAGGTACTGCACAGGATTGCGAGATTAGTGAACGTGCCGCCAGATTACATATTCGTGTTGTAAAACCTCGTTATCTTTTTTTGCTCGAATCCCCAAAAAAAATGGACGAAACAGTTACAGAGGTATTGAAACAGTTGTTTCCATTTCAAGAAAAAATATATCTCGTTCCTGTAAATGAATTTCAACTTGCAATGCTTTATCCGGTAAAAGATGGCTGCACATCCGAAGATATTCACGATCTGGCACATACCATGATCGATACTCTGAGTATGGAAGCGCTGACTCATGTACAGATTGCCTACAGCGATCTTATTCCCGATCTGCACGCCCTGCCTTCTGCTTATAAACAGACTGCGCTTGCATTGAGAGTTGGTAAACTTTTTTATTCAGAACAATCTGTATTTCCTTTTAACAAGTTAGGGATTGGACGATTGATTCACGAGTTGCCTGAAAAACTTTGCGAAGATTTTCTTTTTGAGATATTCGGTGATATAACTTCCGAACATTTAGATAAGGACACTTTAGCTGCCATCGACAAATTCTTCCAGAACAACCTGAACATTGCAGAAACTGCACGACAGCTTCATATGCATCGCAATACACTTATTTACCGACTGGAACAAGTCGAAAAAAGAACAGGTCTTGACCTTCGTCAGTTCGAGGACGCTATGACCTTTAAAATTGCGATCATGATACTGAATTACTTACAATCAGAAAGGAATGTTTCACATGAATGATAATTTTCATGAACAACTTATAACAAAAAAGCAAAAAGGAAATCCGTTAGTTATTCGCATCATCGTTGTAGTTTTCATAATTTTATTTTTAACGATCGGTGCTCTGTTTCTAGGATTTCTGTCTATTATCATCGCTGTAGTACTTGGTGTCACTGCTTATTTTTACATTTTTCCAAATCTTAGTGTTGAGTATGAGTATTCACTGGTCAACCATGAACTGGATATCACCGCAATTTACAGCAAGTCAAAAAGAAAAGAACTCTGCTCTTTTGATATCAAAGAAGCTGAGATGATTGCCCCAAAAGGATCCAGTAAGCTTGCTTCTTTTAAGCCAGTAAAAACCTGCGATTATACTTCCGGAGAGGGAAATGCGGCAATTTATTCCATCATTATTTTTCTAAATCAGCAGATGTATCATATTCTGATTGAGCCTGACGAAGAAATGATTGCCGGAATCCGGCCGTGGATGGGATCAAAATTTTCACAGTTTTAACTTAATTGGGGACATAGCATTTTAAAAATTTGCTACGTCCCCATCTGCGATTAACGATGTTCCCAATTGAACTGCTTACTGCATCTCTCCCTGTAGGGTTTCAATTGCTTTATTCAACTGATTATCTGCTTCCGGATTGTTTTCATCTGCCTGATAATCAATTGCTACATCCGGTGTAATTCCTTTTCCATCAATGTCCTGACCTTTTGCCGTAAAGTATTTGGCAATTGTAAGTTTCACACAAGTTCCGTCTTTCAAATCAAAGATCTGCTGTACAACACCTTTTCCATAAGTTTGCGTTCCCACAATTGCACCCAGATCATAATCCTGAATCGCACCTGCAAAAATCTCAGAAGCACTGGCGCTATATTGATTTACAAGAACAGTCATTGGAATATCGATTTGATGCTCTTCATCTGATGTAAAGTCTTCTTCTTTTCCGCTTTTGTCTTGAGTATATACAATCTTTCCTTCTGGAAGAATCTCATCTAATATTTTACACACAATACTCAGACTTCCGCCTGGATTACTTCTCAAATCTACGACCATTCCTTTCATTCCCTGGCTTTTCAGGTCATTATAGGCATTCTTATATTGGTCGTATGTCACGGAATCAAATTCTGTAATTCTAAGATACCCAATTCCATTATCCAGCATCTTAGAGCTTACTGTGGGATACTCAATCGTATCACGGGTTGCCGTTACTGTAACCTCTTCTCTGTCATCACCTCTAAGAACTGTCAAATTAACATCCGTTCCCTTTTCTCCTTTAATCTTACTGACGACTTCTGTCAGATCTTTTCCTGTCACTTCCTCATCTTCTACTTTATAGAGAATATCATTATCCTTCATTCCAGCCTGTTCTGCAGGTGAACCTTCATATACCTGGCTGATGGTAATGATTCCAGTCTCCTTATTCTGCGACATCACCGCACCAATACCGTCATATTCTCCATCTGTAGATTCCTGAAAACTCTTCGTAGCTTCTTCATCATAATATACAGAATACGGATCATTCAATCCGGCAATGTATCCTTCGTAAATTCCCTGCTGAAGTTCATCTTGATCTACATCTTTCAGATAATACTGGTTAATCAAAGATTCCAGTTTTTCCAGCTTTTTATCGGTCTCTGAACTGATTGCTTCTGTTGTATCTTTCTCTCCACTGTTGCTGTCTTTTGCTTTTAATCCACATGATACCAGTCCTGCTGCCAATAACATGGCAAGGGCGCCACAAAGCGCCCCCTGTAAAAATCCTTTTTTATTTTTCATATTTTTAGTCCCGTCTGTCTTAAATTCAATTTGATTCAAGAATGCCTCTGCAATCCTGCCAGAGGCTTATTTTTCTACAAGTAATTCATCGGATTTACCGGTGTTCCATTGTTCATCACCTGAAAATGCAGATGCGGTCCCGTAGAGTTTCCTGTTGTTCCTACTTGCCCGATATTCTGTCCTTTACTGACCTTCTGTCCTGCTGATACAAAAATTGTATTGCAGTGCATATAATAAGTCAGAAGTCCATTTCCATGGTTAATAATAATCAAATTTCCAGCCTTACCACTGTAACCTGCTGAAGTTACAGTTCCGGCTGCTGCCGCATAAATCGGTGTTCCAGTTGATGCTGCAAAATCAACTCCTTTGTGATTTGTACTGGCCCCGGCAAGTGGCGCATTACGATATCCAAATGTGCTGGAAATACGACTATATCCCGGACAAGGATGCGTAAACATTCCATTTCCGCTGACTACAGCTCCTCCCGCACTTCCACTATTATTGTTCTTCTTTGCTGCTGCAGCTGCGGCTTCTTTTTCTTTCTGTTTTCTTGCCGCCTCTTCTGCGGCCGCCTGCAGTTCTGCAAGCTTTTGATTCGTCTGCTCCAGCTCTCCGCTGATACTTGAAATCTCGCTTTCCTTGCTTGCTTTCAAGCTCTCGACATTCGTTTGCTTTGCAATCAGATCATTCTGCAAGTCTTCTAGTTTTGCATACTCCTCTTCCAGTGCAGCCTGCTGTTCCTGAACTTTCTTGCGAATCTGCTGATATGCCACCAATTGTTCTCTGTCATATGATGATATAGTGGAAATATATTCTGCATTATTTAAAAATTCGCTAATATCTTTTGACTGACATAAAATATCAACAAATTTAGTATTTCCATTCTCATACATATATTTGATACGCTTTTTCATACTCTCATATTGATCATTTTCCTGAGCCTGAGCCTCAAAAAGCTCCTCTTCTTTCTGCCCCAGCTCTTCTTCCTTCTGAGAAATCTGATTTTTCGTATCTTCCATCTCCGAAACAATTGCCATAAGCTGCGTTTCCAGTGACTTCTGTTCCGATTCTGCCGCTTCCTTCTGTTTTTGAAGTTCTTCAGCCTTTTGCTTCGTGTCATCAATCTCGGCAGCTCCTACTTGTGTCGACATCCCCAGGCATAATGTACCGATCAGTAAAGCACTGATAATTTTCTTCCCCTTTATCATATGTACCCCCTTATCAATTCAGTACGTATGTTATTATACTTTCAGATGTTTTCTGATTGTAAAGAAACTTCCTACAAAACCGATTCCCACTCCCAAAAGAATTCCTACTGGTAAAAGTGTTCTATATACTTGTGTGACCGGAAGGAAATTAATGATATTCTGAAGAAGATGGAACTTCTCAAGAATATAGTGAATTGCCTTCTCATATACTAAGTACAGAATTCCAAGTGGAATCACAGCTCCGATTGCTCCGATGAGCAATCCTTCAAACACGAACGGTGCTCGGACAAATCCATCCTTCGCTCCGATATATTTCATAATAGCTATCTCTTCTCTTCTGACAGTAATACCCATGGTAACTGTATTACTGATCAGGAAAATTGATACCGCTAACAGAATTCCAATAATGGCAACTGATACATAACCTACCAGTTTATTTACACTGGTCAGCGTCTTCGCAACGACATCTGATTTATTGACTTTACGGACTCCATCCAGGCTTTCTGCAAAACTTACTACATCTTTCTGTTTGGAAACATCAGACATATATACTTCATAGTTATCAGAATTTGCAAGCGGATTATCATCTTTAAATCCTTCTGCTGCTTCTTCTGATCCCTGGAAATATTGCTTCTGGAACTTTGCCCATGCTTCATCAGGACTCACATAAGTGACGCTTAATACTCCGTCTTCATTCTTAAGCTGAGCTCCAATGTTATCTTTTTGTTCCTGTGTTGCTTCTTGATCAAAAAATACCGTAATGGCAACTCCCTCTTCTGCCTTCTGTACGATATAATTAAAATTCATAACAATAGAATAAAACAGGCCAAACAGGAAAATACAAGCTGACATAGTCGCAATAGATGCAATGGAAAACATCTTATTTCTCCCTATGTTCTTGACACCCTGCTTCATAGAATATCCAAAAGTACTAATTTTCATTATTATACCCACCTTTTTTCTCGTCGCTTACAATGACTCCCTTTTTCATCGTAACAACTCGCTTCTTCATCTCGTTTACAATTTCCTGATTATGAGTTACGACCAAAACGGTAGTTCCTCTGTCATTCGCCTCCTCCAAAAGCTTCATGATCTCCCATGAATTTGTCGGATCCAGATTTCCTGTAGGCTCGTCAGCGAGAAGAATCGCCGGTTCATTCACGATTGCTCTTGCAATCGCTACTCTTTGCTGCTCTCCACCGGATAACTCCTTTGGAAATGCTTTGTACTTCTGTGCAAGTCCCACCAGTGACAATGCTGCCGGTACTTTTTTCTTGATCACTCTTGCAGAGGTCTCTGTAACTCTCTGTGCAAAAGCAATATTCTCATAGATATTACGATCCTTTAAAAGTCTGAAATCCTGGAACACTACTCCAATATTTCTTCGGTACATCGGGACTTTTCTATGGCGCATGCGACCCAGATTATGTCCGTTCACAATAATAGTACCTGATGTAGGCTCCAGCTCCTTCATGATCAATTTGATAAGTGTTGACTTACCTGATCCACTGTCACCTACGATAAATACGAATTCGCCCTGCTCGATCTTAAGGTTGATGCCATTTAGCGCAGAGATTCCCTTCGAGTACTCTTTGGTTACGTCCTTTAATTCGATCATAGTTTCCTCCTAATTATTTAATACTCCATCGATTCCATATACTTCATATATTTCACTACCATAAGAGCGATTTTAAAAGTAATGGCATCCTCAAACACACGAAGATCAAGTCCTGTGCTCTTCTGAAGTTTATCCAGTCTGTATACAAGCGTATTACGATGAATATACAGTTGTCTGGATGTTTCTGATACATTCAGGTTGTTCTCAAAGAACTTATTAATAGTTGCTAATGTCTCTTCGTCGAAGTCATCTGGCGATTTCCCCTCAAAAATCTCACGGATGAACATCTTACAGAGTGGAATCGGCAACTGATAAATCAATCTTCCGATTCCAAGCGCACTGTAAGCAATAACATTTCTCTCACTGAAGAATATCTTACCTACATCAAGCGCCAGTTTCGCCTCTTTATAAGACTTAGATACTTCTTTGATATCATGTACGACGGTACCATATGCAATCAGGGCGTCTTCTTCCCCATTATCTTTCAACAGTGTCAGATAACCATTCGCCATCTTTTCAAGTTCCTTGTGCCCGTCTTCAAGCTCAAGTTCCTTCACAATGATAATATTCTTCTCATCTACTGCTGTCACAAAATCTTTTGATTTGTTTCCCAGAAGATTACGTACGTTATCAAGAGCATTGCTGTCCTTCTCATGATCCGTCTCAATTATAAATACAACACGACGCACTTCTGTGTCAATATGTAATTTTTTGGCACGATTGTAAATATCTACAAGAAGCAGGTTATCCAAAAGCAGATTCTTAATGAAATTATCCTTGTCAAAACGCTCCTTATATGCAACTAACAGATTCTGGATCTGAAATGCTGCAATCTTTCCAACCATGTACACATCATCACTGCCACCATTCGCCAACAGCACATATTCCAACTGATGTTCTTCAAAGATCTTAAAAAACTGATATCCACGCACAACCTGGCTATCTGCCGGAGAATCCACAAAGGCCAGCACTTCTTCTTCATAATTCTCCTGTTCTGTCATCGTACTTGCAAGCGGTTTTCCATCTGTGTCCATCACACAGAAGTCAATTCTTGTAATTCCTTTCAATCCTTCAATTGTGTTTTGAAGTATCTGATTAGATATCATATCCATCTCCTCCACTCATATCAATATGCATTTTTCACAACAAAGTACCCCGCTTTTTAGTAAAAGAGCATATTCTCAAATTCTATATTAATATATTTTAACAAAAAAATAAAGAGAAAACTACAGTTTTTTTGTTAGTTTCCTCTTTTTTTACTCTTTTCAATTTCCTTCTTAAAAATCTGTTTCATAAAAAACTGACCGATTCTGCCCCCACCAATACCTTTCGCCGCCACTGGAATTCCATCTTTTCCAAGTCCAAGCCATACTCTTGCATTCATTACATTACGATTCTTGGAAATCAGTTCTTCCTGCAGCGGTGAAGAAAGTGCCGACAAGACACAATCTACTTCCTCGCCATTAATCGCATTGATCAGCATATCATCTGCCCGATTCTTTGCAGATACCTTCGCCATACCTACAATCTGGGTCCCTCTGTAATACTCTTCAAAATGTCCGAACATCTTCTGTCCTTCTTCTTCCGATTCCACCAAAAGATATACCCGCTTATGCTTTCTTGCCAGATATCTTAAAAACATCTTTAAAAATGTCTTATCTTGCGTCTCTCGCAAACACTTGTGATCTGTAATCTCTGCTGCTTCCAGAATTGTCTTGTTACCAGCCAGTATAAGATCGAAATTCTCGATCTCTTCTTTTAGCTCAGCCTCTGTTCCCAGTTCCATAAGACTTTCTATCGTCACAAGTTCGATTACACTCACCAGATCCGATTCCATATAAGCAAGCGCTTCCTGCATAGCTTCTTTTGCTGTAAAATTATCAATGGATATATCTAAAACACTTATCTTTTTGCTCATAATCTCACTCATATTTGTCAACATCTTGTAGCTGTTCGATTATAGCAAACGATTCTTTGTTTTTCAAGGTTTCTTGTAAAATGTTCACATTTGTTAATATTCGTAATATTTTTTGTAATATTTTTGTTACTTCTTACTTCGATTTTTCCTTTTTCTGGCAAGTATTCCACCAATTCTCCCGGTTTCTTTTGATGACAACGATTTCCAACCGTCTTTCATAACCCTATCTAAAAGTCCTAACTCATCGGCTATCTCATATTTCATCTTCTCTTCTTCTGTAAGCTGATCCAGACGAACTGGTGTATCCTTCTTTTTTGCCATGGCAAACTCCTTTCCTTCCTATGACCGAAGCATATTTTTCTACACCAGTATTGTTAACACATCTGTATTTCTTATTCGCCAAAACATTTACCTTCGGCTTATTTTTTTACATTTCCTATGATTGTTCTGCCTGAAATTGAACATTTACCTTCCCAATTCCACATTCGATTGACATGGTCTTATCGGACTGATTTTCAATCTGATATTCACTTCCAATCTCTGTAAATTCTCTTTCGCCACACACAATACTTCCTATGTCGCAATTCAGATCATAATTATAATCTGTCTCATTACCGATGGCAGTAAAGTTAATCTCTCCGACGCCACTTTCAAGATCTGCATCTCCCAGCGTCTTTCCGAGCGCTTCGATCAGCCCCATATCACAATTCATTGTCAGATCATTTGTCAGGAAAGAATCCACTTGAACCTCACCGGCATCTACATCTATATCTAAATCTTCTGTATGGATATCTTCTATATAAATGCTGCCTGCACTCAGATTCATATCTACTTCTTCCAGCTTATAGCCTTCTGGAATATAAATATATATTTTTGCATCTTGTGCATGATTTCGCGCGTAAATCCAGTTCCAGACTTTTTTATTTGTTGTAATATTTAATACTCCCTCTTCTTCATAACACTTAAACTTAAGACTTTTGGATATTTTTTGTGTTTCTACAGTAATCTCCTGCTGTTCTTTTGGTGCTTTTAATATTTTTATCTCGCCTGTTGCTATGTCAAGATCCAATTCTCGGATGCCCTGATAGCTTTCCTGAATATTCGGACTATAAGTCTCTTTTATTGGAGCACGTTCTTTCACTATTTCCATCGTTGCGCCCATTCCCAGTCCAATGCCCAAAAGTGCAATACCGACTACCAACGTAATACCACAGGTCAGCCAGAATATTTTCCATCCTTTTTTCATCTTCACGCTACCACCTTTCTATGAGAAATCTTTCCCCAGAGGTACTTCATTCCCTTTGCCAGTCCACGAAGTACTACTTCACAGAGTTTTCCAAATCCTACTGTTGCAATCACACCAAGAACCATTATGATCAGACCGCTGCCAATCAATGCCAATCCTGCGGCTGTCTGTGGCAGAAGTATAACGGAACCGGATATTACCAGCGAAATTCCTACAATTGCAATGGCAGCCCCGGCAATAACCAATGCAAATACTCCAACAATGATAGTTAACACCATTGCCAGTCCTGCAGCCAGAATACCTCCGATAATTGGAATCAAGACCGGTCCTATAATTATCGCAAGAGCCACAATTAAAACAATTTTTCCAATACGGGCATTTTTCTTTTTCTGATCATCTGATGTCCCATACTGATATTCCGATGACTGCTTATTCTCCTGATGATTCATCTGATATTGCTGTCCTGCTGACTGATATTCTTCCTGCTGACCATGCGTTGTATTTTCCGTCTTGCCTTTTAAATCTGCTTTTATATTCTCTGCCACTTCCTCCGGAGCGCCAAATTCCCGGATAACCTGTTCTTCATTCTCTTCGCCGGCCTCATCAAAATAATCGTTATAATACTTCATAGCATCTCTTCGTTCTACTTCAGGAATGTCCTGTAAAAGCGATGCCAGTTTTGTCATATATTCAATTCGGTTCATTACTTCTCACCCCCTGCAAATAACTGATTGATCTTGTTCGTATATTGTGTCCATTCTGTCCGATACATATCAAACTTTTCCCTTCCTGCCAAAGTCACCTTATAATATCTTCGATTGCGCCCATCGTATTGTCTGTCGTACACTTCAAGACAACCATCTTTTTGGAGTCTTCGAAGAAC
The DNA here is from genome assembly GCF_000420885.1 of Dorea sp. AGR2135. Lineage (NCBI taxonomy): Bacteria > Bacillati > Bacillota > Clostridia > Lachnospirales > Lachnospiraceae > Dorea > Dorea sp. AGR2135. The sequence continues at coordinate 119,288 of NZ_ATVU01000003.1, forward strand.
TGGATAGAGGGTTGATTCAGACACTTCTATTGTCTCCCGCACATCCTGTGTAATCTTATAACCATAAGTGCCTTCCTCTGTCCGTGACACAACTGCCAGAACAATCGCATCTAAAAGAGCTGCACCTGTATTAAAGACCATTTCACCACACCCTTTCTGCAAAATCTGGATTTACCTAAAAATTGTTATGCAATTATCTTTACAGATTCGCTATATTATTTCGTTTCATATATTATATGCCGTATAATATATGCTTTTGTATATTATACGGCATATAATATTATAAGTCAAGAGAACGCAGACACAAAAGTTGAATAACCTGCATTTTAACAGATATTTTCAATAAAAACAGCATCAAGTGCATATTCTACGCGACTTCTACACAATGGAGATGAAACTCTTAACATCATAGAGGCCTCTGCCGAATATGATGTTTGTTTTTAGAGGTTCATCGTAATTCCCTGTGTGGGGAGCTTAGAATATGCACTTGATGCATCCTTTTTAGTAATTAATATTTGTTAAGACAAACTGCAGGCTTCCCCCAGTGTAAAAGAGTACAGCACCTTTTCTTTCACTTTCTTCCCGGTGATCTGTTCCAGCGCCCTGCCATAGTAATCTAGCTGAGCATGGTATTTTTCCACCAGTTCTTCTATCTTATATACTTTGTCTGTCTTGTAATCCAGTACGACCAGTCCGTCTTCTTCCTCAAAGTACACATCTATGATTCCCTGTACAAGAGCAAAGTCGCCTTCCGGCTCATCTTTATATAATTCCTGCTCTGGTATCCCAAGAACAAACGGCTGTTCTTTCCACAGTTTTCCACAATCTGCACTTGTTCTCATTCGTTTTCCCACAGAGCTATCAAGAAATCCCAACACATCGGCTGTCTGGACGGAATCTGCCATTTCTCGCGTCATTCGCCCTTGTTCTACAAATGTGTTTATCTCTGCCTCCAGTGTCTGCCTATCATACATTTTTTCAAAATCAAGAAGTTCCATGACGCGGTGATAAGCAGTTCCTCGCGGAGCTCCGGTCAGCGTTTCTTCTTCTGTCATAAATTTAGGAAGAAGCGGTACAACTTCCGGTTCTTCAAAAACTACTTCCCCCAAAGCATTTTCCTCATTGTCAAGTTCTGCCTGATAAGCCATTTTTTTTAGCTCAGATACTGTAAATTTCATCTTTCTGGCATGACTTTTTGGATAAGGATACTGATATGCGAACTGTTCTTCTAATGTCTGTCTCACATTTGCATCATATTCTGCTGAAGTGTCCCATCTTCGTAATATTTCTTCCTGTATTTTTCCGGATACTTCCGTCTCCACCTCATCACGGACAATCTCTTCTAGCAACACTTCTTCGAAAGTGACCGGTATCTCTTCTGGTATATATGCAAGTGCCGGTATGATCCAGTCCAGATATTGAATAGCACTACTTCTCTGTGCAAAAGTCAGTGTCTTTGCCATTTTTGTCTCTAGATTATCACAGGTTCCTGTAATAATCAGCTTTTCCTTTGCTCTTGTCAGTGCAACATAAAGCACACGAAGTTCTTCTCCTAAATTATCAAGCTTCGCTTCTTTTTGAATCACTTTTTTTACCAGACTTGGAATTTTCGTTCTTCTATCTAAGTCTACTACATCCATACCGACTCCTAGTCTGGCATGAATGATCACTTGTCCGGCAAGATCCGTCACATTGAATTTTTTACCAGTTCCTGCTACAAACACGATTGGAAACTCCAGTCCTTTACTTTTATGAATCGTCATGACACGGACTGTGTCTGACTGCTCATCTTCCAGACTTGCCTCACCATAATCCACTTCAAATTTCTGAAGTTGCTCAATATAACGCACAAAATGAAAGAGTCCTTTATAGCTGGAAGACTGAAATGCCTGCGCTTTTGTAATCAGCATTTCTACATTTGCCGCACGCTGCGCGCCTCCCGGCATTGCTGAAATAAACTGACCATACCCGGTTTGTGTCAGAATGCTCCGTAGAAGTTCATGGATTGGTGTATAAGGAACAATTTCCCGGAAATCATTCATTTTTCCATAGCAATGTTTGAGTTTCTCACATATTACTGTATCTTCTCCGTTTTCCAGATAATTTTCTACCGCCTGGTAAAATGGAATTTCAAAAGCTTCAGAACTTCGGATCACTGCCATTTCTTGTTCGTTCAGTCCACAAAATGCCGACATAAGAATCGTCGCCAGTGGAATATCCTGTTTCCGATTATCCAGCACTCTCAGATAATCCAGAAGCACACCGATTTCCTGCGTTGCAAAATATCCTTCTTTTGTACCTGAAGATGCCGGAATCCCTTCCCGATTCAGTTCCTGTACGAATATGTCAGCAATCCCTTTCACACTTCTTGTGAGAATGACTATATCGGAATATCTTGCCGGACGCAGCTTCCCTGTCTTCTTATCCAGAACCTTCTGCTCTGCAATTAGCCTGCGGATCCGGCTTGCGATCATCCGGGCTTCCATCTCCTGTTTGGAGGCTTTTATGGAACGGTCATATTTTTTCAATTCTGTATTTAATACAAGTACTTCTGTTTCACACCCCGGATTTTCAGGATATTCTGCACCCACATGCAATGCCGCCTTGTCATCGTAATCAATTTCTCCAAGATTTCGCATCATAATCTGCCGAAAAATGTAATTCACACTGTCCAGTACTTCTTTTCGACTCCGGAAGTTTTTATGAAGATCAATCCTTTGTTTTGGTCCTTTTTCCAAATCATACGTGTCAAATTTTTCCATAAAAAGCTCTGGTCTGGACAGCCGGAAGCTATAAATACTCTGCTTGACATCTCCCACCATAAAAATATTATATTTTCCTTTCGAAACACCGGAAATACTGGTCAGAATCGTCTCCTGGATCAGATTACTATCTTGATATTCGTCAATCATAATCTCCCGGAACTGATCCTGATATTCCTTTGCAACCTCAGAAGGTTCAAACCCTTCTTCTGTTTTTTTTGCCAGGATCTGAAGTGCAAACTGCTCCATATCTGAAAAATCAATAACATTTTCCTGGCGCTTCTTTACGTCAAATCTTTGTGAAAAACATTTTACCAGGCCCACCAATTCTTCTATATAAGGAAGACATATCTGCATATCTGCTGCCATTTCTTCCGGTTTCTGATAAAAATAATCTTTCTTCAGACCACTGACAATTTCCTTCACCTGCTCACGAAGATCCTTAACTGCTTCTATTTTTTCTTTCGATACAGTCTTATCTCTGCATGATGCGAACCTGCTCCACTCTACATTCTGGATGCGCCCAGACAGCTCATTATAATTTTTTGCACTTAAGAGCTCTCTTATTGTCTGAGCATCCAGCTTCAAAGCCTCTTCATACACAGCCGGGCCATCTATTTCCAGACTAATTTGCGTTGCCTGTTCATTCAATAGTTTTGCTTCTTCCAGGTAGGCTTTCGCCCAGGTTACAATTTTGTTTCCATAATCACTTTTTTCCAGATCTTCTGCACAGTCGACTCTATATGCATCAACACATGAATCAAGCCAGCCCTCTCCGTCTGGATAGCTCCGGCTGTAATCGTAAGCCTTCTCAATCATTTCTTCTAGCTTTTTATCATTTCTTCTTCCACCATAGGCATTAGAAAACCGCAAGAACCGCTCTTCTTTTTGCGCGTACTTTTCTTCCAGCAGTTCATCTAATACATCATGCCGCAAAAGTTTCAGTTCTCCTTCTTCTGCAGTACGGAAACCTGGATCAATGTCAATTACATGAAAATGATCACGGATCACAGAAAGACAGAAACTGTGAATTGTTGTAATCTGCGCATTGTGGATCAAAGTCGCCTGTCTTTTCAGATGTTCATTTTCCGGATTCTCTTCTAATGCCTTTTCAATGGCACCCCGGATTCGTTCTTTCATCTCACCTGCCGCTGCTTCTGTAAATGTTACAATCAGAAGTTCGTCCACATTGACCGGGTGTTCCTCATCAGTCAGCATGGTAATAATACGCTCTACCAACACTGCTGTCTTTCCCGAACCTGCTGCTGCAGACACAAGAATATTGCGGTCCCGAAGATCAATGACCTGTTGCTGCTGTTTTGTCCACTTTACTCCCATGAGCCCGTTCCTTTCTCCTGCTCCTTTTCATGATCGTCCCGATTCATGTTCTCTTTGACTGCATCTGCTTCCATGGCTGCTATCACCTCTGACTGTGTCATCTCAAAAATATCCCGATATTTGTATCCCGGTATTTTCTGGTCAAAACCACAGATATGCCGGTATGCACAATAATCACAGCCACTCTCCTGTTTTCTCCGGTATGGAAATGCCGCAACTTCTCCACTTAATATTTTTCGATGTACCTTTAATACTTTTCCCAGGGCATGGCGCATCATCACTTCAAATTCCTGCTCCGATGCAACTTTTGAATTTTTTGACAGACTACCATTTTTATTATATTTCACAGGAATGACAGCAGATTCTCCGGCCTGACAATGATCCAGATGCTCCAGTGTCTCATCTTTCAAATTCATCACGCCATCCACCTTCAGCTCTTTTAGTACTTTCTGCCAGATTTCTTCTTCCTCTCCAACCACTTTCTTCTCCACAAGAGGATCATTTAACCGGTAATAAAAGACACCTGCCGGAATCACCTCACTGTCCGGGTAATGTTTTTGAGTCATTTTTACTGCTGCGTCCATATAGACCATAAGCTGAAGCTGGAGCCCGTGATACAAAGCCACCACATCAAAGGCCTTGCTCCCGGTCTTATAATCCAGAACCTTGACATAGACCTTGTCTTTGTCTTTGCACAGATCCACACGGTCAATCTTACCATTCTCAAAACGCATTTCATAAGCCACCGGCACAAAATCTCCTGCTTCTAGCTGCTTTGTAAGCGCCCATATGGTTCTCGTCAGAAGACGCTTCATGCGCTCAATCATATACTCGTTGCGCGCCGAACTGTAAAGCACCGAATTCCCATAGTCGGAAATGGCATGTTCCACACTATCGTCAATGTATTCCTGTCTTTTTTCTTCCTCTATCTCTGTCCAGGACAAATGCTCTTCTTTTAGCTTTCTGGAATAATACTCCAGGGCGCTGTGACACACATTTCCCAGATCAATTGGTTGAAATTCGTATATCTGCCGCTCCCGAAGGCGCAGTCCATAAGTAAGAAAATGCGCAAATGCGCAGGCTGAAAACCGTTCAATTCTCGTGATACTGTCCTGAAAATGTTCTCCATAAAGCTGCTTAGCCACCTCTTTTGTCAGTCCATCTGCCGGCCGGGTATAAAATCCCGATTTCATAAGTTCTTCTACACGATACTGCCACTGTGGCTGTCTCTTGTACCAGGAATATAATTCCTGCCATTCCTGATCCATAGCGTTCCCGTCCTGAAATCCTCTGATAACTTTTTGCATACCAAGCCTGGGGGTCCACTCCTGGGCAGAAAATGCCTGTTTTTCTTCGTCTTCTATTTCCAGACCCGAAAATAATCTCTGCATCTCCTGGATCAGATATGATGGGCGGATACTTTTTCCGTCCGCGGAAACCTTGCTGTAATAAATATCCAATGTCTCAGAAGGTTTTGTCAGATTCATGTAAAGATAAAATTTCTGCTCGTACGCTTTCTCTTTACCTCCCGGTGACAGATGGATCTTTCCTGTTGCAAACTTATCCCTGTCGCGCTCTGTAAGAAGACCACTCCTTATTAATGCTCCCGGAAGAAATGTATCATTTGCCCCGACAAAAATAAGTGCTTTCATATCTTTTAATCTTGTACGTTGCATGTCTCCAACAACAACCTGATCAATTCCAGGTGGAATGACTCCGACTCTTGCTTCTTCAAGACCCGCGTCTAAAAGCTTCAGATATTCATCCATGGTCACCTTCTCATCACCAAGAAGTTCTACGAATTTATCAAATAGTTCAATCAAAATACGATAAACCTGACTGTATTCCTTGGCAAGCGCAAGTTCTCCTGCCTCTTGAAATGCTTCAGACTGACGCTGCAATTTTAACTGAAGTTCTTCTCTCACCATAAACTCATAAAGCGCCATTGTCACATCTTTGACTGTCTTGCTCCTTTGTCTTAATACATACACAAGCGTGTCCACCTTTTCCACAAGACGAACCCGGTTATGATTCAGAATTTCCAGATTTTCTTCTTCCATATATTTCGGGCGGCGGATCCAGCTCTCCTGCCATTTCTTATATCCACGGATTCCAAGTGCAATTACGTAATTTTCCAGTTCATCGACTTCCCCATAAGTAAAACCACTAAGATTTGTTCTTAAGAAACGAAATACACTCTCATAACTGAAATTATCTTTCACCATATTCAGAAGACTCCGGATATATTCTACAAAAGAATTCAAAAGAATACTCCGCTTATGATCCATAAACACCGGAATTTCGTAGAGGTCAAATGCCTGTCCCAGGTCATCACCATACACCTCCATATTGCTTACAATAACTCCGATATCCCGGTAACGATATCCTTTTGTCCGAACCAGGTTCCGAACTCTTCCTGCTGCTTTCATCGCTTCTTCTCTTGGATTTCTGGCCACATGTACCTGGACTGCTCCCTGTTTTTCCTTATAACATTCTTTGCTATAGCGGAATATATTTCTCTCCAGAAACTCCATAGCCGAATTGTCACAGAATCGATAGAGTGGACGTTCGTACAGACACAATGGGTCTTCCACACTCACTTTTCTCTCTGCCGCAATCTGTATTAACGATGTCACGGTATGCTTGCCGAGTGCAAATAACTGATATGGGTGCTTATAAACGTACGGATTTTCCCGATCATCCATCGTTACAGTTACGATCACTTCCCGGCATACTTCAAGAAGTTCTCCAAGCAGCCGGTTCTGTACTGGTGTAAATCCTGTGAATCCGTCCAGAACAATCGTACTTTCTTTTAAAATATCCGAACCTTTCACTACACGGCAAAGTGCGTCCAGGAGTTCTTCTTTCGTAATAAATCTATCTTCCAGATATTTCTTAAAACCAATATACAGAACTTCCAGATCCTGAAGTTTATAATAAAGCCTTGAATTCTCCCCTGCTGCTGCTTTCATCTGCCTCAGTTCCTCTTCCCCAATATCGTACTGATCAAATTCTGAAAGCACTGATTTGACTTCGCTGATATAGCCAAGCTTTTTCATATTTCCCTTTAAGACTTTTAAATCCTTTTCATAATCACCGGCAATCTTTCGCAGAATCAGATTCTTTCCCTCATCATCCAACACCGGAAGGGCCTGCCCACCGGTCTCCTCAAAGATGCGGTAAGCAAGCCTCACAAAACTAAGTACATCGATATTCATAATTCCATGATTCGGATGTTGCATGACAAGATCCTTCTGCGTCTGCATCGTAAACTGCTCCGGTACAAGGACAATATACTGACGATCCGGGAACTTTACAGATTCCCGGATCACATAATCATATAATTGATAAGATTTTCCTGAGCCAGACGGCCCAAATACGAATTTTAAAGACATATCTCTCCTTCTTACAGGCTTCTTAAATTCTCCGTAAATTCACTGCTGAGCGTAATCTTTGCCACGTAGAATACATCTCCTGTCATAAAGACCGTTCCGTCATCTTCCACTTCCACCTGAAGATCTCCTCCCGGCATATGTACGATTACTTTGTTATTCGTCATACCAAGCTTATGTGCCACGGCTGCGGCTGCACATGCACCTGTTCCAGATGCCAGAGTATAGCCTGCACCACGTTCATAAATCTCAATAGCAATATTCTCTTTGTCGATGACTTTCATAATCTGTGTATTGATTCTGTGTGGAAAATACTTCGCACACTCGGAGTAATCACCAATCTTACATACAATATTCTTAGAGATTTCTCTCATCGGAATCACGCAGTGCGGATTACCGACACTTACACAAGTAACCGGATACAATGTCCTTCCGAATACCATATCTTCATTGATCACTTCTCTCTTCTCTCCTGTCACCGGAATTTCATCACTCCAGAAAGAAATCTTTCCCATAGAAACGCGGAGTCTGCTTCCGTCTTCATTTAAAAATGTAACTGCTGCCTCCCCATATCTGGTATATAATTTGAAATTCTTCTTTTGGATATAGCCTGCATCTTTTAAATATTTTGCAAAAATACGGACACCATTTCCACTTGTTTCAGATTCACTTCCATCCGGATTCCATACTTTGACATGCATGCCGTCTTCTTTTATAACCGGACCTTCCAGGACTCCATCTGCTCCAAGTCCTGCATTACGGTCACAAATCATCTTAACATTTCCCGGTGTCAGTTCCAGTTCATTTTTATTTGGATCAAATACTACATAATCATTGCTTAATCCATGATAACGCTCTAATACCACTTTCATAACATACCTCCGTTTTAAATCTTCAGACAATTTTCACTATTCTTATCATAACAGGCATCAATTTCTTTTTCAATGTATATAATGATTTTTCTGTCGTTTAAATGTATGAAAAAATGATACACTATAAAACATAATAAGATTTACCTGTTGACAACAATTTGCGGATAAATATCAGCAGGTACATATGCCGTAACCTGGATACCTTCTTCTGTATAATTCTCTTCCAGTAATTCTCCATATTTTCGAATAAGCTGGATCTTCCCGGCTTCACTGTACGGATATACTTCCTCTATATAAACCTTCTGCTGGCGAAGAAGCGCTTCAATCGTCTCCAGCAGATCCCCGAGTCCTGCTTTAGTCTTTGCAGATATTGAAACCGTATAGTCTGCCTTAAAATCTCGAATAACTGGCCTTCCTTCCAGTCGGTCCTGTTTATTAAATACGGTAATAATCGGTTTATCCTGGACTTTTAATCCCTGAAGTGTCTCATAAACAGTAAACATCTGCTCATCCGCCTGAGGATTCGAGGCATCAACCACATGCAGAATCATATCTGCATATTTTGCTTCCTCCAGTGTACTTTTAAATGCATCGATCAGATGATGTGGCAGTTTCCGGATAAAACCTACGGTATCTGTCAGAAGTATCTCCTGACCGCTTGGAAGCTTCAGACTTCTTGTCGTCGGGTCCAGTGTTGCAAACAACTTATCTTCCGCCAGAATATCTGCACCAGTCAAAGCGTTGAGAAGTGTTGACTTTCCGGCATTCGTATATCCCACGATTGCTGCGACCGGAATCCGGCTCTTTGCTCTTTTTTCTCTTGTCACTTCACGGTGTTGCTTTACACTCTTTAGCTCCCGATTCAGAAGTGCGATCCGATTTTTAATAAGACGTCTGTCCATCTCCAGCTTCTTTTCTCCCGGACCTCTCGTACCGATACCACCGCCAAGCCTTGACATGGCAGTTCCAAATCCGGCAAGTCTCGTCTGTCGGTACTTAAGCTGCGCCAGCTCAACCTGAATCTTTCCTTCACTGGTAGATGCTCTTGCAGCAAATATATCCAAAATAACCAGAGTCCGATCCATAACCTTTGCATCTAGTTCATCCTGGAGATTCTTCATCTGTGCCGGCGACAATTCATCATCACAGATAATTCCTGTTGCATCCAGCTCCCACAAAAGGCTTTTGATCTCATCAATCTTTCCCTTTCCGACATAAGTCCCCGGGTGTACCTGATCCCGGCTCTGCACAACTTTTCCTACTGTAACAGCACCGGCTGTCTTCGCAAGCTCACTTAGTTCTTCCAGTGAAGCATCGATATCCTCCTGCCCCGGAAGACATACCCCTACCAATATAACACGTTCTGTCTCTTTCTTTAATTCTATCATTTAAACTTCCCTTATCTGGTTTTTAAAAATTCTGCTTCTTTAGCAGCTTTCTCGTCATCTGGATATGCGGTCACATAATCTTCCAGTTTTGCTTTTGCATTGTCCCAGTCTTCCAGTTTTTCATAGCAGACTATTACATTAAACTGAATTTCCTGCTTCATATCGTCAGAACAATCTGAATGATCCAATGCTTTTTCATAATAAGAAATAGCATCTTCATAGTTTTCTGTCTGCATCTTACACACTGCCATCATATTACAGATTGTTCCTGTCTCCTTCGTTCCGGCTGAAACTGCATTTTCAAATGCAGCAAGCGCATCTTTGTATTTTTCCTGTTCATAATATGCAATTCCCAGTCCACGATAGGAATCGGCCACATTTTTCTTATCCTCTACTGCTTTCCGTAAATTCTCCTGTGCTGCTGCATAATCTTTATTTTCCAGACTTTCCACACCCTTTTTATATACATTCTGACCACAGCCGGCAAGCATCATGCACGCCAGTATCAGTGGTATAATTCTTTTATAGCATTTCATAATTGTTGTCTTTTTTCCTCCTGTCTAAGCAGTATATCCTGCAACTCCTGCTGAATTAATCACTGCCAGTATCACCACGACCATCTCTACTAAAATTGCTTCCCACATACCAAAGTATCCAATAACTGCCATAAACAACACAAGTATCTTTACAAATACTGCAAATGTAATATTCTGTGAAACACTGCGCAGTGTCTCTTTTGCAATTTTCATCAAAGCTACTATTCCATGAAGGTCATCTTTTACAAGAATCACATCTGCTGCCTCAATTGCCGCTTCTGACCCGAGATTTCCCATGGCAATTCCTATATCTGCTCTCGCCAGCATCGGAGCATCGTTAATTCCATCACCGACACAGACCAGCTTCTCTGCCTCTCCCTGAATAGACATGAAATCTTCTAACTGTTCCAGTTTATCCTGCGGAAGTAAGTCCGTATAAACATAGTCCATATGAAGTTCGCGTCCAACCGCCCGTCCCGTCTTTTCTGTGTCTCCCGTCAGCATCACCAAAATTGCCCGATACTTTTCCTTCAGCCATGTAAGCGTCGCTTTCGCCTCTTCTTTCACCTGATCCTGAACGAGTACATATCCTGCATACTCTCTGCCCACACATACGTAGACGACTGTTCCCGGTTCATTAATTTCATCTACCAGCAGCTTTTTTGCATCCATCATACGACGGCTTCCAACATGCACTCTCTGTCCTTCATAGGTCGCACTGATTCCAAATCCAGGCTTTTCTTTTACGCTTCTGACACTGTCAGTATCCAACTCTTTTCCATATGCATCTGCCAGTGATTTTGCCAGTGGGTGATTGGAATAACTCTCCACATGAGCGACCAGCTTTAAAAGTTCTTCTTCTGTCATACCCACTGCTTTTATTCTTGCCACCCGGAACTCTCCTTGTGTCAAAGTTCCTGTTTTATCAAAGATAAATGTATCTGCTTTCACCAGACTTTCCAGAAAATTACCACCTTTGACCACAATTCCCTGTCTGGCTGCTGAAGCAATTCCACCCAAAAATGCAAGTGGTGCTGCCACTGCAAGCGCACATGGACATGCCACGATTATAAAAATAAGTCCTTTATATATCCATGTCTCCCAGTTTCCATAAGAAAATGTAGACGGCGGAATAACCATGATCAACACAGACAGCAATACCATGATCGGTGCATATACTTTGGAAAATCTCGTCACAAATGCTTCTTTTTGGGATTTACGGTTCTGCGCCTCCTCCACAGTTTCCATAATTCTTGAGACGATTGAATCCTTGTAAATTCTTGTCACTCGCGCTTCCAGCACACCGCTTTGATTAATGCAGCCACTGTAAATCTTATCCCCTTTATACACTTCCACTGGCATTGCCTCTCCTGTAATTGCCTTTGTATCTATAGTTGAGCTTCCAGCCAGAACAACCGCATCGACTGGAATTCGTTCTCCTGGTTTGATCACAATAATATGGCTCATCTTCAATTCCGAAGGATCTACCTGTACTTCCTGCCCTTTTACTTTACGAATAGCATATGTCGGTCTCAGATCGATCATCTTTGCAATAGATCTCTTTGTCCGGTCTGTCGCAATCTGTTCCGCAAGCATTCCAAGTTCAAACATAAGCATAACAATCACAGCTTCCATATATTTCCCTATGCCAAATGCTCCGATTGTTGCAAAGATAACTAATATATATTCTACCGGGAATCTCTTTTCCATAATCTCTTCACTCAGTTTCTGAAATGCCCCATATCCTGTCAGTAAATAGATTCCCAGAAATATTGCGAATTTTTCTTGATCGGACAGCATAAATCGGGCTGCCCCCCAGACAGCACCTGCATATACGATTATCCCCAATCCATAGACTATACATTTTCTCTTTAACTGCTTTTTCATAACTCTATTCCCACATTCTCTTTCTTATTTTGAGACTTGCATCTTTGCTTCGCCCAGATGCAGGAAAACGCTTTGGTCAGTCATCTTATTCAAGAATGCCTCGGCATTCTTGCTGCGAGGTGCGCGTCATGCAATTGCATGACATACTTCTACTGCGCACCTCTGCAAGTCTACACTCCGTTTCGGTCGGCGCAAAACCATTGTCCACCGGACAATGTGCGCCCTGCCGGAGGCTATATCAGCTGGGGGATTGACTCCCACCACTGATACAAGCTTGTTTCTCACCACCTATAGGACGCTACTGAAAAACTGTTTTTACATACAATATATAGTAGCGTAAAACATATAAATATACTTTATCTTGTGCTGCTTTGCGCAAAATAAGGACTTTTTCAGTGGCGTCCCTATAGAGGTGGGAGTCATCTCCCAACTGATATATCTTTTTATTCTGTAATATGCTCCATACCCTGACTGATAATAGACTGGATATGTCCATCTGAAAGCGAATAATAAACAGTCTTCCCGTCTCTTCGGTTCTTCACAAGTTTCATCTGCTTTAACATACGAAGCTGATGGGAGACTGCTGACTGTGTAACTCCCAGTATCTCCGCCAGATCACACACACACATCTCTGATTTTTGCAATACATACAGAATTTTCACTCTTGTTCCATCTGCAAATGCTTTATAAAAATCAGCCAGACTATTAAGCAGTTCTTCATCCGGCATCTGCTCCAAAGCCAGTTTTACGTTCTCATTATGAATACATGTCACATCGCAGCATTCAACTTCTGTCTTTCCCATATATTTCATCCTTTCAAACTACAGACTATCACGACCCGACTGTCATGTTTTTTGTAAGGCTTAAATCTTAAAAATTACAATTTTCAAAGCCAGACTATGCCTATACAAATGCCTGTTTATATTAATTATGCCAAATGGAGAAAACTATTTCAACCATTTGGCATAATTTAACACTTTTGTAATGTTATGTTATCGTTATTTTGTTTTCACATGCATTGCGCGTATGGAATTCAATACACATAGCATTGCTACACCTGTATCAGCAAATACTGCAAGCCACATATTCGCAAATCCAAGAAAACCAAGAATCATAACAATTGCTTTGATCACCAGCGCAAATACTACATTCTGAATTGCAATACTTCCTGTCTTCTTCGCAATCGCGATAGACTGTGGGATTGCTTCTACTGAAGAATTCATAAATACCACATCGGCCGCCTCTATTGCGGCATCTGCTCCGCTTCCCATTGCTGCTCCCACATCTGCACCAGCCAGTACCGGTGCATCATTAATTCCGTCTCCAACGAACATGACAGCACCGTGATTCTTACGAACGTTCTTTAGATGCTCCAGTTTTTCCTGTGGAAGAAGCTGTGCATAAACTTCATCAATTCCTGTCTCTTTTGCAACTGCCTGCGCGCTGTTCTTCTCATCACCAGTTAACATAACTGTTGCAATTCCAAGAGCTTTCATCTTAGTTACAGAAGCAGCTGCATCAGTCTTAATTTCATCTGCTACAATTACAAATCCTTCTAACACACCATCAACTGCCAGTAAGACTTCTGAGCCATAACCGCCTTTTTCGTATCCTGTCGTATCTACCTGATACATTTCCATCAGTGTATAATTTCCAAGGAGAACGGTTCCTTCCGGGAATGTTGCACGGATACCTTTACCAGAAATCTCTTCCACTTCTTTCGGTCTTGTAAGCGTCAGATTCTGTCTTCTTGCTTCCTGAACAATGCTGACCGCAATTGGGTGTGTTGAACCAAGCTCACAGTCCGCCGCCATAGTCAGCACCTGTTTTTCTGTCAGTTTTCTTGTTGCCGTGACTTTCTGTACAGCAAAATTCCCCTTTGTGATGGTTCCTGTCTTATCCATAATGACTGCTTTAACATCTTTCAATGCCTCCATAGCCAAACCGCCTTTAAAGAGGATTCCTCTCTTAGATCCTGCTCCAATTCCCGAGAAGAAAGCCAATGGTACACTCAATACAAGTGCACACGGACAACTGATTACAAGAAATGTAATCGCTGTGTAAATCCAGTGGTTCCAGTCTCCCGTTACAATGGAAGGGATAATTGCAGTAAGAACTGCTGCCACAACAACAACTGGCGTATAAACTCTCGCAAATCTTGTGATAAAACGATCGATCTTCGGCTTACTTGCCGCTGCATTTTCCACCGAATCAAGAATCTTTGTGACCATGGATTCGCTCAGTGGTTTTGTAACCTCAGCCTTTAATACACCTTGTTCATTGATACAACCGGAAATCAGTTCGTCTCCCGGAACAACTCTTATCGGTACCGGCTCTCCTGTGACCGGTGAAGTATCTACCCGGCTCTCACCCTCGATAACCTTTGCATCCAGCGGAATTCTGTCACCAGGACGGATCATAATAATATCTTTTACCCTTGCATCCTGTGATGGAATTTCTTTTACTTCGGAACCAACGACAAGATTAACAACTTCCGGGCGCATATCTACGGCATCCATAATCTGTCCACGGCTCTTTTCCACGGCAATATCTTCGAACAACTCTCCGATACGGTAGAACAGCATAACTCCGACTGCCTCTGCAAAATCACCAATCACAAACGCTGCAATTGTCGCAACTGCCATCAGAAAGTTTTCATCAAACAAATGTCCTCCCGCCATATTCTTCAGCGCTTTCATTACAATCTCAAGTCCAAGAAGTAAGTACGCAATAATGAAAATACATGCACTGATCATCGGATTCGGAAATGTTTTTTCTGCAATAATACCTGCGGCAAAAAGAATCGCTCCAGCTCCGACAAGTACTATATCCTTTTTATTCTCTTCAAACGGGGTCTTCTTCTCTCTTTTGATCGGCTGATCATCCGGCATTGCAACAACCTGTACTTCTGACTCGATAGAGGAACAGATTTCCTGAATCTTGGAAAGGAGATGCTCCTGATGATCTGATGCGACAACTAGTTTTTTTGTTGCATAAGTCAATGTTGCACCTTCAACTTCCGGTAACGCCTGAATCTTTCTCTCCATCTTAGCTGCACAGTTCGCACATCCAAGATTCTCCAAAATGTATGTCTTCTGCGCTACACCTGCCGGCATAACACAAGGCTCATGCTCCACTGCTTCATGATGATGTTCATGATCTTCATCATGGTGGTGATGATGTCCACAGCCGCATTCACACTCCTCATCATGGTGATGGTGCTCATGCTCCTGCTTATGGTCATGATGGTGTTCATGCTCTTCGTCATGGTGGTGATGATGTCCACAACCACAGCCACAGCCGCATTCTTCCTCATGGTGATGATGATGCTCATGAGCTTCATGTTCATGATGGTGATGTTCACAGTCGCAACCACAGCCGCATTCTTCCTCATGGTGGTGTTCATGCTCTTCGTCATGGTGATGATGTCCACAACCACAACCACATTCACACGCTTCCTCATGGTGATGGTGCTCGTGTAATTCTTTCTCCATATCTTTCATATATTTTATCCTCCTGCACATCGCATTAATAATTGAGCATTTGTTCATATGTTTGTTTTAAATATATTCCTGATATGTCTGTTTGTCAATAGTCTTCCTTTATTTTCTCTTAATTATTACTAATCAATCTGCCAGTCGATTGGTTCCACACCGCCTGCTTCCAGAAATTTATTCGTCTTGCTAAATGGTTTACTTCCAAAGAAACCACGGTAAGCGGAAAGCGGACTTGGATGTGGTGCTTTCAGAATCAGATGGTTCGGATTATTCAACATGCTGGCTTTTCTCTGTGCCGGAGCTCCCCAAAGAATAAATACAATCGGACGATTCTGGCTATTAAGTGCCATAATTGCTGCATCCGTGAACTCCTCCCAGCCAATGCCTCTGTGTGAATTCGCCTGATGTGCCCGTACAGTCAATACTGTGTTGAGCATCAGAACACCTTGCTCTGCCCATTTTGTCAGGCAGCCATGATTCGGGATGGTACAGCCCAGATCATCGTGAAGTTCTTTATAGATATTTACCAGTGATGGTGGAATATTCACACCTTTCTTTACAGAAAAACAGAGTCCATGAGCCTGTCCTACATTATGATATGGATCCTGTCCAAGAATCACAACCTTTACTTTGTGTAATGGTGTCAAATGAAAGGCATTGAAAATGTCATCCGCCGGTGGAAATATCTGTCTTGTTCGATATTCTTCATTTACTGTCTCAAATAGTTTTTTATAATACGGCTTTTTAAATTCCCCCTGCAAAGCCTCAAGCCAGTCATTATTAATTGCTGCCATTTTCTTTTCTCCTTTTTACTTCCTAGATAGAGATATAGGTAATTGCAACTTTAAGTTACAATTACCCATACCTTTTATCTGTTATAATCGCACAGAAACACCTCTGCCACGAAGATATTCTTTTACTTCCTTAATCTCTAATTCTTTATAATGGAACAGAGATGCTGCCAATGCTGCATCTGCCTTTCCGTCTGTCAGCGCATCGTAAAAATGTTCCAGATTGCCTGCACCGCCGGAGGCTATGACCGGAATATTAACTGCTTCTGCAACTGCACGAGTCAGTTCCAGATCATACCCTGCCTTTGTTCCGTCACAATCCATACTGGTCAAGAGTATCTCTCCTGCTCCCAGTTTTTCCACCTTATGAGCCCACTCCAGTGCATCAATTCCTACATCAATTCTTCCACCATGTTTGTAAATGTTCCAACCACTGCCATCTGCACGTTTCTTTGCATCGATTGCTACAACCACACATTGGCTTCCAAACTTGTCTGCCGCATCCGAAATCAGATTCGGAGTATCAATGGCTGATGAATTAATCGAGATCTTGTCTGCTCCTTCTCGCAACAGTGCCCGAAAATCGTCTACCGTACGGATTCCTCCACCAACAGTAAATGGAATAAATACTGTCTCAGCTACTTTTCTGACCATGTCTACAACTGTGTTTCTTCGATCGGATGAAGCTGTAATATCCAAAAAAACAAGTTCATCCGCTCCTGCTTTATCATAAGCCTTAGCAATTTCCACTGGATCGCCAGCATCCTTCAAATCTACAAAGTTCACACCTTTTACAACTCGTCCGTTATTTACATCCAGGCATGGGATGATTCTCTTTGTATGCATATACCGTTCCTCCTGTCTATAACTCAACAAAATTCTTCAAAATCTGTATTCCAACATCACTGCTCTTTTCCGGATGGAACTGGCATGCAAATACATTTCCACTTTCTACAGATGCATGGATCAATGTGCTGTATTCTGTTGTGGCTGTTACAATACTCTCATCTTCTGCATTCAGATAATAAGAATGTACAAAGTATACATAAGAATCTTCCGGTATTCCACGGAATAATCTGCCTTCATTCGGATACTTCAGAGAATTCCAGCCCATATGAGGAATCTTAAGTCCCGGCTGATCCGGAATCCGAAGAATCTCTCCTTTTAAAATACCAAGTCCTTCTACTCCCGGTGTCTCGTCACTTCGTTCAAATAAAAGCTGAAGTCCCAGACAAATTCCAAGAAATGGAGTCCCTTTTTCCACGACTTCATGGATCACTTCTTCCAGATTATATTGTCTGATTTTGCTCATAGCATCTCCAAATGCTCCGACTCCCGGAAGAATTACTTTGTCTGCCTTTAAAATCGACTCTCTGTCTCTTGTTACAACAACTTCCTGTCCTAAAAGGTGCATGGCCTTTTCCACGCTCTTTATATTCCCTGCATCGTAGTCAATAATTGCTATCATGTGCTCGTGTCCCTTTCTTCTCATTCCTTTATGTCTGTTAACGCACATCTTTCTCTTTTGTTGTGGTTTCTT
This sequence comes from Dorea sp. AGR2135, assembly GCF_000420885.1. NCBI lineage: Bacteria > Bacillati > Bacillota > Clostridia > Lachnospirales > Lachnospiraceae > Dorea > Dorea sp. AGR2135. The sequence continues at coordinate 137,291 of NZ_ATVU01000003.1, forward strand.
CTATCGTACATCAAGTGTGAACCAGAATTCAACACCATTATCGTAATTTTTCACACCATATTGCTGATGCATGGATTCCATAATGGCTTTTACGATAGAAAGTCCGATTCCATTGCCTCCATACTCGCGTGTATGAGCCTTGTCCACTTTGAAAAATTTATCCCAGATACGCGGAACATCTTCCTCCGGTATTGGCTTTCCGGTATTAAATACAGTCACTTTTGCAAGTCCGTCTTCCCGCAAAATCTTCACTTCAATAATCTTTTCTTCATTGACATGATTATAGGCATTACTTACATAATTACGCACGACCTGTTCAATCTTAAACTCATCCCCCCAGACGTAAACTGGATTTTCTTCCCTGAAAATAAGTTTAACATCCTTTTGTTGTGACAGAATGTCCATACTCTGAAGTACTCCGCCAATCAGCTCTGTCAGATTAAAACGCTCAAATTCTACTTTATCATTCCCGAACTCCAACTGATTCAGTGTCATCAGATTCTTGACCATCCGATTCATCTTACCTGCTTCGTCCATAATAACATCACAATAGAAGTCGCGGCTCTCCGGGTCATCATTAACTCCTTCTTTCAGTCCTTCTGCATATCCCTGGATCAGAGCAATCGGAGTTTTTAACTCGTGAGATACATTTCCCATAAACTCCGTACGCATCTGCTCCATCTTCTCTTTCTGCTCAATATCCTGCTGCAGACTGTTATTTGCCTGCTTCAATTCAGAAATTGCCTTTTCCAGCTTCTGCGACATACGATTAAAGTTATCACCCAGTTCACCAATCTCATTGTTACCACCGCTTGTATACTTCGCTTCAAAATCCAGATTTGCCATACGGTCAGACAGCTCTGCCAGTTCCTGGATCGGCTTTGTAATCCTTCTGGAGAAATACCATACAAGTCCCATGCAGATGATCAGTGTTCCCATACCTACATATATTAGGAAACGATTGGATAATGCAACACTTTCACGGATACTTTCTACAGGACTTCGAATGAGGAAATTCACATTATCGTCAAGTTGTCCCCACATCTCAATATATTCGCTCTGATTCCATGGATCCTGACTTCTCATCAACTGGTAATTGTCTGTGCTATCCAGCACCTTTCCACCTTTTTGTGCCTGGTTCAGAAGATATCCCGCTAACTGCTGCTTGAGCATATTCGTATCGTGCACATTTGTAATCAGTTTTTCATTATCCATATCCAATACAATATAGGAAATGTTGCTCTTCTCACAAAGGACATGTAATTCATCTTGTACTTCATCATTACTGATCGTCCCCTTTTTCACAGCATTCTGTAGTTCTTCATATACATGAATGAACTGCATTTCCTTGTCTCTGATATAATACGGCTCTAAGAACTTTACATTAACAACAAGCAAAATAGCAAGCAGACAGATGACCATGCCTGCAAAAACTGCGATCATCTGCCTCTTAATAGAATGCTTTCTTTTTTCTTTTTGTTTAAAATGCTTCATCTTAATTTACCTCGAATTTGTAGCCCATTCCCCAGATTGTCTTAATGTATTCACCCTTTTCTCCAAGCTTGCTGCGAAGCTTCTTAACATGAGTGTCGATAGTTCTTGCATCTCCAAAATAATCATAATTCCATACGTTATTCAATATCTTCTCCCTGGAAAGTGCAATTCCCTGATTCTCAAGGAAATAAGACAATAATTCAAATTCTTTATAACTAAGTTCCACATCTTTTCCGTCTACCTGCACCTGGTGAGCTGCCTTATCTACAACGATACCACCTGCTTCCACATGCTCATCTGCATCCAACACATTCGAACGTCTCAGAAGTGCATTCACTCTCGCAACAAGAATCTTCGGACTAAATGGCTTAGAAATGTATTCGTCCACGCCAAGATTAAATCCCTGAAGTTCATCCCGCTCATCGCCGCGTGCCGTCAGCATAATAATCGGTACTTTAGAAGACTGACGGATCTCACGGCAAGTCTGCCAGCCGTCCATCTTCGGCATCATGACATCTAATATGATCAGCGCAATATCTTTCTCTGCGTAAAACGCCTCCATAGCCTCAAGACCGTCTCCTGCCTCCAGCACCTGATATCCTTCTCTTCCAAGAAAATCCTTCACAAGCTTACGCATTCTGCTCTCATCATCTACAACTAATATCTTGATCTTTTCCATATCATAAACCCTCCCTGTACGAACTGTACATTCTGATTTTTTATTTCTTACGCTTAGACGCGAATAGCACATATTTCCCGTCATATTTTATAGTATAACAGGAAAATATGTGCTATGTGTGAAAATTTTTTTCTACATATCTGTCCTCTTCCAAACTGTATCCAGAAATCCCGGCTGATCTCTATCCCACGCCGCCATCTCAGAATCCAGATGCTTAATAATCTTCTCTCTGTCCTGTGGCAGGACTCCGCTAATCGTAATCAGATTATATGGGTGACTTCCGAAGAAAATGCAGTCATTTATCTTTAATGCACGAAGCAGCATTTTTTCTTCCTCTATCAATTCACGCTCTGTAAGCTGTACATACTCTCCTTTATCGCAAAGCTCTTCCAGCTCACTTCCGCGTAAAACCGCTGTTGAAAGAGGAGATACACGGTATGGCGGATACTTATTCAGAAGAGCCGCCGTGGCTTCTACACTTTCTTTGCTATGCCCTTTTCCACCAATTCCAAGCATTAAAAGCGCTGAATACTTCATTCCTGCCTCTTTCAGCTTTCCGATATTTTCATAAGCTTCTTCGACCGTAAAGCCCTTATTGATCAGTTTTACCGCCGGGGCATATGCCGTCTCAAGTCCTACATACAGCTCATCATATCCGACACTTTTCAGAAGCTTCAACTCTTCCAGTGATTTTGCTTTCAGATTCTGAATAGAAGCATAGCAGGTAAGTACCTCTACTTCCGGCAGATACTGATGAACCAACTCTGCAATTTTTACAAGTCTGTCGGTCCCAAGTACAAAGGGATCTCCGTTCGTCAGATAGATTCTCGTAATCTTCTCGCCTCTGTCGTGAAGTTCTTTTAAATCCATCTCCACATCTTCAAGCGGCGCAACACGAAACTGTGTCTTCCGGTACATGGTACAAAAAGAACATTTATTATGAGAACAGCCTATTGTAACCTCCAGTCTCTGTACACTGGCTTCTGATGGCGGTCTATATATCTGTCCTGTCTGGTGCATAGTTTTCACACTCCTTATTTTCATTTATGGCACTGAGACATTTCCTACAATAACGTCCGCAAAACGTCATATACTTTTGTCCTTTAAATTCAGTTCTATTATAATTTTCTTCATTACCAAAAACAAGCCGGACTTCTTATATGATTCCTTCATACAAAAAGTTCGACTTGTTTGTTTAGTGGACCTGGCGGGAGTTGAACCCGCGTCCGAAAGCCCATCCACCAGAGCTTCTCCCATCACAGTCATTACTTTGACATTCCCTCCATCAGTCACCTAATGACGGGTTACTGATCTTAGTAGCTTCATAAAATCTTCCATTCCCTCAAAGCTTTGAGAACGAAGTGCTCCGTCTATTTGAAGCCGGTTACTTAAGCAACGGATGACCTAAGGCCGACTGCTGCCGCAATTAGGCAGCGTACGCTAAATTTTCGTCTGCGTTTAATTTTAAAGTGGAACTTTTATCGTAGTGTCCCGCTACGGATGGCTTCTCCAACTTCCAGACCCCCGTCGAAACCAGTACAAGCCCTGAATTACTTCTAAAAATGACGATTGTCGTCAATCCAGTTTACTGGTCGGCAGACGTTTGTATACATATACTAACACTAATACTTCAAAAAATCAAGTCCTATCTATTATACTTTTTCATATTTTTTATCATTTCAGTATTATCTAACAACAATTCTGTTTTTCGAATCAATATTTTCTCTTTTTCTGACAAATCACATTTATACCTGGCCAGGACAATTTTACTCTTCATCCTCGTCTTCAAGTCCCAGAATCTCTGACAGAACCTGTATGATGATCTCATTTGTACAGGATTTTACATATCCCATCATATGAAGAGAAATCTCATCCTGCTTCTGCCCCTCTGTCAGTTCTGTATTCTTCTTCGTATCCTGAATCAGCTTCACCAGTTGAGGTGTCAGCTCCTCATAAATCTCAACCGTTGTATCTGTCACTAATTTTCTCAAGTCTTCTTTTTTTACAGGTACCATATATTATCCACCTTTTCTACGTCTTTTACAATTCTTATCCACATTTACTGCACATTTTCTTTCATCTTAGCCCAGATTGCGGATTTTAAAGTCACGGCTTGCTTCTCTCTGCTGGTCTTTTTTGGCAATATCCTGTCTCTTGTCATACAGTTTCTTACCTTTTGCCAGACCAATCTCCACTTTTACAAGGCTTCCCTTAAAATATACCTTTAATGGTACGATTGCCATTCCTTTTTCTTTTGTCTTGCCAATCAATTTATTGATCTCTGCTTTGTGCAACATTAGCTTCTTCACACGAAGAGGATCTTTATTAAAGATATTTCCTTTTTCATATGGACTGATATGCATACCATAGATAAATACTTCCCCATTTTCAATGCGGATAAAAGACTCCTTGATGCTGCATTTTCCCATACGAAGTGACTTCACTTCGGTTCCATGAAGCACAATTCCGGCCTCGTAAGTATCCAGTATAAAATAATCATGATATGCCTTTTTGTTATTAGCAATCATCTTACCATTCGTCTTCGCCATTTTCTTCGTCCCTCTCCTTCGCAATTACAAAATCAATGGTACGCATCAACCGGTCTGTATCAGCAACTCTTACACGAACTTCCTGTCCAAGCTTGTAGACTTTTCCGGTGCGTTCGCCCACCATCTCATAACGGCTTTCATCGTAATTATAATGGTCATCACGCATATTGGCAACATGAACCAGACCCTCGATCGTATTCGGAAGTTCCACATACATGCCCCATTTCGTCACACCGGAGATTACGCCTGTGTAAACATTTCCAATACGGTCTGACATATATTCTACTTTCTTAAGCTTCACAGTCTCGCGTTCTGCCTCGTCAGCGCGCCGCTCCGTCTCACTGGCATGCTTCGTCACTTCTTCCAATATCTTGCGATAATGTTCCATGCGTTCACCATTCATCCGTCCCCGCAGGTTATCTTTGATGATCCGATGGATCTGAAGATCCGGGTAACGACGAATCGGTGATGTAAAATGTGTATAATAATTCGCTGCCAATCCAAAATGTCCGGAGTTCTCCGGCGTATATCTGGCTTGTTTCATAGAGCGCAGCGCAAGTCGGCTGATTAATGCTTCCTGCGGTGTTCCTTCTACTTTTCCAAGTAATTTCTGAATCTCTTTCGGACGCACTTCATTGGCCCCGATATGCATAGAGAATCCAAAATTATTAATAAATGTTGCAAGCGCCCGGATCTTTTCATCATCTGGAGCTTCATGTACTCTGTATACAAAAGGCATCTCCTGCCAGTAATAATCTTCTGCAACAGTCTCATTTGCCAGAAGCATAAAGTCCTCAATAATCTTTGTCGCAACATTTCGGTCATAAGGTTTGATATCGATTGGATGGCCATTCTCATCAAGAATCATTTTCGTTTCCGGAAAATCGAAATCAATGGAACCTCTCTGTTTTCTTCTGGCTCTCAGAATCTTTGACAGTTCCAGCATACGCTGGAACATCGGCACCAGTTCCTCGTATTCCTGCATTTCTGCCAGATCCTCGTCTTCCAGAATCTTTGCCACACTTGTATAACTCATACGGCGGTCCACATGGATAACCGTCTCTGCAATCTCATGGTCAATGACCATTCCTTTCTGGTCTACTGTCATAATACAGCTAAGCGCCAGACGGTCTTCTCCGGCATTTAACGAACAAATTCCGTTAGACAATGTATGTGGCAGCATCGGAATAACACGGTCTGCCAGATATACACTTGTTCCACGCTTCAGCGCTTCCCGATCCAGCGCACTATTCTCTTGTACATAGTTCGTAACATCAGCAATATGCACACCAAGAATATAATTTTCACCATTTTTCACAACAGACACGGCATCATCAAGATCCTTCGCATCCTCGCCATCAATGGTGACCATCTGCCAGTCACGGATGTCTTTTCTTCCCTGCATGTCTGCCTCACTGACCGGCTTTGATACACGCTCTGCCTGATTCAGCACCTTCTCTGGGAATTCTACCGGAAGATCATATCCTTTTACAATAGACATAATATCTGTTCCCGGATCATTGACATGACCGATAATCTCTACAATCCTTCCTTCCGGACTTCTGCCTTTCTCACCGTAAGAAGTCAGTTCAACTACAACTTTATGCCCGTCTACAGCTTCTTTTGACTTACCCTCTGGAATAAAAATGTCCTGAAGAATTCTCTGGTTATCCGGAATGACAAAGCCATAACTCTTGTTGCCCTTCTTCTGATAAAGACCGACAACTGTTGTAAGACCACGCTCCACAATCTTTACAATCTTACCTTCCCGGCGCTTTCCATCACGATCAGAAGCCTTCGTAATAATCACTTCTACTATGTCACCGTCCAGCGCTCCGCCGGCATCGTCCTCCCCGATAAAAATATCCTGATCCTCCTCAGGAATGATAACAAAACCAAACCCTCTCTGATTCGCACGGTAAGTTCCCTGAAGACGCTTCGCCTCACCTTTACAGTACTTTCCACGCTTACTGAGACAGATCTTACCTTCCTCTTCCAATGATTCCAGCACCTGACGAAGCTCATCCCGCTGCTCCTTATTCACCTGCAGGACCATAGCCATCTCTTTGAACTTCATTGGCACATACATATCATCACAGATAAAATCATATATAATTTTCTTTCTTTTCTCAAATGTCTTATCGCTCATCGCTCCTCCACTGTCAAAAAAAGCACTCCTATACAGGAGTGCTTTTCCTCTTCTCTTAAGCAAATACTTTCAAATTCAACACTGCTGCCAGTACAACAAACAGAATCGCAAGGAACTTTGTAGACTTTACAAGTGCTCCTTCCATTGAACGACCTTTGTTCTGACCCCAATAAGTATCAGCAATTCCGCTGATAGCTCCAAGTCCTGCAGACTTACCTTCCTGCATCAGTACAATGGCTGTCAATGCGATACAATCTATTGCAAATAAAATCATAAGAACAATTTTTAAAATATCCATTACACACACCTCCTGTAGATAAAACCATATTTAGTTTAGCACAGTAAGGTTGATTTCGCAAGCACTTTATTTTGAGGGGGACGTAGCATTTTGACAAAATGCTACGTCCCCCTCAACGATTAACAGTGTCCCTTTTGTGCAATTATAACATTTTTTCTATCATTTAAATGGATTCTGATATTCTGCCACATCTCCGAGCCGTTCTTCTATCCTAAGAAGCTGGTTGTATTTCTCTACCCGTTCGCTTCTACATGGCGCTCCGGTCTTGATCTGACCTGCCCCTACTGCTACTGCAAGATCTGCTATCAAGGTATCTGCTGTCTCCCCGGAACGGTGTGATACAATCGTTCTGTAACCGGCTTTCTGCGCCATCTCTACCGTATCCAGTGCCTCTGTCAGTGTTCCAATCTGATTCACTTTTATGAGAATTGCATTGGCAACTTCTTTCTCGATTCCTTTTTTTAATCTCTTTGTGTTTGTCACAAACAGATCATCTCCAACAAGCTGTGTGTGCAATCCCAATCTTGTTGTCAGAAGCTCCCATCCATCCCAATCTTCTTCGTCCAGTGGATCTTCAATCGATACAATTGGGAACTGTTCAATTAACCCTTCATAATAATCGATCAGCTCTTCTGATGACCGAATGACTTTGTAATCTTTTGTCTTACTTTCCCCTTCGAATACATATTTCTTAAAGCTTCTATCATAAAGTTCTGTTGCTGCCACATCAAGTGCCAGTGATACTTCCTCACCTGCCTTATATCCGGCTTCTTCCGTTGCGCGCACGATATAGGCAAGTGCTGCCTGGGCATCTGGAAGGTTCGGGGCAAATCCACCTTCATCCCCAACAGCGGTGGATAATTCTTCTTTTTTCAACAATTTTTTCAGAGAATGATAGATTTCTGCACACATACGAAGTCCTTCTTTAAAGTTTTTCGCTCCTACCGGCATAATCATAAATTCCTGAATATCAATGGTGTTGTCGGCATGTCTGCCACCGTTCATAATATTCATCATCGGAACCGGCATACGCTTTGCATTTGCCCCGCCAAGATAGGAATAGAGTGGAAGTCCTATCGCAGTCGCCGCCGCCCTTGCTGTTGCCATGGATACGCCTAACATAGCATTGGCTCCCAAGTTTGATTTATCCCCTGTACCATCTAAACCTATAAGAAATGTATCTAAAGCCGCCTGGTCAAATACGTTCATTCCGATAATACCAGGTGCAATCTTTGCATTCACATGATCTACCGCCCGTTCCACACCAAGCCCGGCGTATCTTTTTTCCCCGTCACGTAATTCCAGTGCTTCAAACTGACCTGTGGAAGCGCCCGACGGTACACTTGCCCGTCCGCAGAATTCATCTCCTGCCAGCACTTCCACTTCTATCGTCGGATTCCCGCGGGAATCTAATATTTCTCTTGCGTATACATCTGTAATTGGCAGATATTTATACATACTGATGCCCTCCTTTTCGTAGAGATAGTATGCGCCAAATCTGCCAAATCATGCTCTTATTTACATTTGTTCAAAAAACTGGTCAATAACTTCTTTCCAGTCACCTTTGCATATAATGTGATGATTACTAATTGGGTATTTAGCAAAATATTCTGTTCCATCTTCCAAATATAATTTCATCTGTGTTCTGCACAAATCTTTCCTATGCATTGTTTCTAGCAAAGTAGCTCTTCCTGCATAGTATCTTTTCATTGTTTCATCACATTTAAAAATTGTCATTTCCTGCGATTCAAGATTTCCTGCTACTGCTACTCCAACTCCAGATTCAAAATGAGTGGTAAGATTATAATCATCCGGCATATCAATCGGCAATGTACAATGTGCAAAGATGATTTCTTTCTTTTCAGAATCCATACAACTTGGATTGGCCATAAAGCCTGACCCACCTGTTAAAGCATTTAAAATTACCATACTAATCAGACTTTTTTGATCGCCTTCACATGCAGCAGGAATTCCCTCAGCATTTAGTATTGCAAGCGCCAGGCATCCCGTTGTATGTACTGCTTTTAATAAATCAAAGCATCTTACCGTCACAGCATTCAAATCGTATTTTTTTATTAACCTTTTTAAAGCACCATACACATTTAATGCTTTTTCCGTTTCTTCTAAATTATAACCTTTTTCCAATAACTGTTGTGTATATTTATTCTCTATATATCCACCATCCCTGTATTCATCAATCAATTCATTTAAATCATATATTTCCATAATTGCACCAGTTGCAGACTGAAACATTTGAAACTCCACATTACTTGCAATCAGACCACCTGGTTCTCCAAAACATCCCAGTCTCATTCCATTTAATTTCTTTTTCGCATTTGCTGTCCGCAATAATATATGTAATCTTTTGGATATTTCTTCATAAGAACCATGAAGAATCTCTCCTTCCAATCCTTGTTCCTGTAAAAAACCCATAATTTCCATTGCAGCTGCTAGTGAATTATAAGCTGGTGTTGTTAATAAAATATACGGTTCTTCTACTTGTTTGTATACTTCTTTAAATCCCGGTTCCGCACCACCAGAGGCTATAAAGTAAACCGAAAGAGCCTGATTCTTTACCTCTTCGATTTCCCGACAGACTACCGGCATTCCCAATACTTTCCCAAGCTCTTTCAAATAATTTTCACTGTATTCTGGAATATGCGGATCATTACAATCCGGAGGTCCCATCAAAAATTTTACCTTTAATTCTTCCATAGTCAAATTATCCTTCCTATTTAAAATTGTAAAATACCCCGCCAATCCATGGCGGGGCAAAACTTATTTCACTTTCAAAGTACGGTATATATATTCTTTATATTTGTCCGCATATAGTTTACTACATATATATACATTTGGTTCTTTTCCAGTAACATTATTTACATCTACCAGTACAGCGCCATAACTTGGTCCGGCTGATACATCAACTTCACAGTAATATTTTTCACACTTCTCAATACATTCAGGATAAAGCGCTGCTGACATTGCAGATGGATCCGCCATATCCAGATAATCGTCTCCAAACCGTTCCCGATTCATTTCCAGGAGATTTTTATTACAGTCAATGACAAATTTCCCTAACTTTCCACTTTCCCTAATCTCCTTGATTTCTTTTGGATTTAACATGCAGTCTCCAAGACATGCATCCCAGCCTACAAAAATAATATTGTCCAAACCTGATTCTGTAACAATCTTCGCCGCTTCTGCATCCTGCCAGATATTAAATTCTGCTACTGGAGTTACATTTCCATCTCCGAGTCCTGCGGTTCCCATAATCACAATACGTCCAGCTTTTTTCATAACTTCATAATCCAGACGAATTGCAATTGCAAGGTTTGTCAATGGTCCAAGCGCTACAATATCAATCTCACCTGGTTCACTGTTTCTTAACGCTTCTATTAATTTTATAACACCATTTCCTTCTGCAACTTTCAGTCGTTTCGGCACAAGCCCAATATCTCCCATGCCATCTTGTCCATGGGTCTCATATGCACACTCTAATTCACGTAGCAGCATTTTTTCACATCCCATATAAACCGGAGGCTCATAAGTTCCTGCATATTCGATTGTAGTGAGTGTATTAATTGTCGCCTGTTGTACCGGTACATTACCAGATACCGTTGTTATCAGTTGAATCTCATAGGTCAGATCATTGAGTGCCATCGCAATCGCCATTGCATCATCAGACCCACAATCTGTATCAATAATGATTTTCTTTTTTTCTTTTTCCATCATTCAACTCCTCCCTGTCTTCTTATAATTAATTGTTATAAACGGAGTTTATTTTCCTGCTTTTTTCTTATCTTCTTCAATTAAAATTTTGATTGCATCGCATGCAAGTTCAATTGTATGGTCATTCATACTTCCATAAGCCATAATTGCTCCTGCTCTCACTCCACGAATCATGGATACAATAAATAATGCTGCTGTCTCCATCTCTGAAGCCATAACACCGCTCTTTTCCCATGCTTCCCATCTCTGATGAAGTCTTCCGCTGTTTGGCATACTGTCCGGATCATACTGACCATAGAAAGAATCCTTTGACTGAGCCACTCCTTCTGCAAATTTATAGCCTTTTGCTTCACAGGCTCTTGCAAGAGCATCTGTCACATGACGGTCTGCCATTGCCGGATATTCAATCGGTACATAATGAACTGTCGTGCCTTCATCTCTGACTGCACCTGTAATAATAACACCTTCCAGACTTTCATCATAACTTTCCGGGCAGATTCTTCCACAAGTACCTACACGGATAAATGTTTCAGCACCACAATGGATTAGTTCCTCTATCGCAATTGCTGCAGAAGGTCCTCCCATTCCTGTACTTGTAACAGATACTTTCTCGCCGTTTAATGTTCCCGTCCATGTCTTATGCTCACGATTATGGGCAACCAATACTGGATCATCAAACATTTGTGCAATTGCATCTGTACGGAATGGATCACCCGGCACCAACACATATTTTCCGACATCACCTTTTTTACATTGAATATGATATTGTTTTCCTTCTTCATTTAATACTTCTTTACTCTGAATTGCCATTACAAATCCTCCTCTTCTGATGTGTTCATGCGAAGTACAATTGCTGCCAGGATACTGACCGCACTCATAATAATGACATATACATACGCAATTCTCACACCCCATAACCCTACCATTGCACCTGTAATTACAGGTGTCAAAATATCAGAGCCGCCACCGGCTGTTCCCATAAGCGATGCCGCTCTACTGACATGTTTATAATCAATCCTTGTCGCAATTGTCACATAGACGCTGAACAATACTCCGAGGAAGAATCCTGCAATTGCAAGGCATGCAAAATATACCGGAATCTGATCTACTAAAAGCATCAGAATAATTGCTGCAACACCACCAACACTATTGACCAGCAATACTGTCTGCTCCCTTACTTTTCTTAAGATTACAACAAATGCCATAGAGCCAACAAAACAGCCCACATTATATACTGTCAGCATAAATGCTGCTGTTGAAGATGCAATTCCCAGACTTTCTGCAAAACTTGACGTATAAGTCATAATTCCATTGACAACTGCACAGTATGCAATATCTCCAACAATAATTGCTCCAAATGCTACGCTCATTTTCTTTGCCCGAAGCGGTTTTACTTGTTGTTCCTGTTCCTCTTCTCCTTCCTGTTTTGCTCCCTGTATTTCTTTTTTTGCAAATGGAATACAGCAAAGCATAACCACAGGCACAATCATCAGAATATAATAGGAATAATAAAATGGTAGTTTTCCCGACAGCATAATTCCAACGAGGAACGGTGTAGTGAAATTGCCAAGGCCAAAAAATGCCTGTCCTGCACTCATTGCTCCTGCGTAAGTATCATGAAATGCCATACTTAATAATACCGGGCACACTGTATCTTGCGTTCCCATTCCGGCTCCACCAAGAAATGCAAAAGCCAAACCTGCATAATATACAGGCACAGTGGGTATTCCGATTAAGAATGCTCCAATCAGCACGGTTCCGACTGCCAGTACTTTTATTGGTCCAAACTTTTCCACCATCCTTCCTGTAAAATATACAGTAAGAACTCGTCCTAACGCATAAGCAGAACCAAGAAGTACTACTTTATCTAATGCAATCCCATACATCTTTACCAGATGGGACAAACTGCTTCCTACTACAATGCAGGCCGCCCCGGTCAAAAAGTACAATGCAAATGCCAGAAATGCTACCATTTTGTATTTATTCTGTTTTTTTAACATTGACTCATAATCCCTTCTACTGCGTCTGCGATACTGATGACATTACCACCAATATTCAACGCTTTACATACTCTGCTGACATACGGCTGCTTCAGCATTGCATGCTCCAAAGACTCAAAATCCCAAAAAATTTCTTTTGGTGTCCCTGACCGGACAACTTTTTTCTTCGCCATTACAATCACCTTATCAAAGTTGGCAGCTACAAACTCCATATCATGAGAAATTGTAATAACAGTTTTTCCCTGTCCATGTAACACCTTCAAAATCTCACTTAATTTTTTGTTTCCTTCCACATCCTGACCGGCCGTTGGCTCATCAAAAATTAAAATTTCTGTTCCCATCGCAATTACGGCTGCAATGGTTACAAATTTTCTCATGGAAAGAGGTAAATTCATTGGATTTTCATCCTTAAATTCTTCCATGCCCGTAATTTCAAGTGCCTCCTGCACTCTCCGGTCTTCCTCTGCAGGATCTAGTTTCATAGTTTTTGGTCCATAACGAACCTCACTTTCAACTGTTGCATGGAAAATCTGATCATCTGGATTTTGGAATACGTATCCAACTACCCTTGATACTTGTGCAGTTGTATAATCTTTTGTATTCATATCTCCAATTAGAACGTCCCCTTCTGTTGGTTTTAGAAGTCCATTCATCATCTTCACAGTGGTTGTTTTTCCGGCGCCATTCTGACCAACGATTGCTACATTTTCACCACTTTTTATTTCCATATTAATGTGATCAACTGCCAAAAATCCACCTGGATAGGAAAAACTTACATCTTTTAAAATCAAATCACTCATACCTATCCCCTCTTTTCTTTCATAGCCTGACCAATCATCTCAATGGCCTGTTTTTCAGTTACCGGAATTTTAGTAAATGGAAGTCCTGCTTTCTGAAGCTTTACTGCCAGAAGAACGACCTGTGGTAATGCCACTCCTTTTTCCATGAGTGTAATATCTGTTAATATTTCATTCTTATCCCCCACTGCGATCAATTCTCCATCTTTCAGAACAAGAACATCATCCGCATACTCTGCAATCAGATCAATCTTATGCTCCACGAGAATAATGGTCTTCTGCTTATCTTTCATTGCCTTAATAATTGCAAATACACTCTCTGTTCCCTCTGGATCCAACTGACTGGTCGGTTCATCAATAATCAGAATATCCGGCTCCAGAACTATAACTGACGCAAGCGCAACTCTCTGCATTTGTCCACCAGATAATTCAAACGGATTCTTCTCTGCCAGTGATTCAATGTTCGTCATCTTCATAACCTCGATTACCCGGCGCTCGATTTCTTCTACCGGAACACCAAAGTTTTCAAGTCCATAGGCAACTTCTTCAAATACAGTATCCTTAACTCCGCTAATTTGCGTGAATGGATTTTGAAAAACAAATCCTATTTTCTGCGAGAGTTCTCCACCATACTCATTGATGTTCTTTCCTTCTACAAGAACTTCTCCTTTTATTTCTCCTTTATAAAAACTTGGAGCAAATCCTCGCAGTAAAGCACATAATGTCGTCTTACCTGATCCATTTTCACCAATGACTCCGTAAAACTTTCCTCTTTCAATCTGTAAATTTAAATGCTTAATTGCAGGTTCTGTTGTTAGTGGATAAGAATAGTCAACATTTTTACATTCCATTATAATATCCATAATGCCACCCTCCCTGCGATCACTAATATTGTGACTACAACTGATGCAATTTTAACAGTACTTTCCAGGCCTGATTTTTCGAGATTAAACATATGTGTTTTTTCACACTGCATCGAAAATCCTCTAGCTTCCAGTGTTAAAACTCTTTCTTCTGATCCAATTACAGCACCGAGGATCAGTGGAACCAATGTTGGGAAAAATGCTTTCGCACGTACGATTATATTTCCTTCTGTTTCGACACCTCTGGCTTTCTGAGCATTCATAATTGTTTTGCTATTGCCACTCAGAATATCTATCATAGATAAGGAAGATGTAAACACATATACTGCCTTATAATTCATTCCAGATTCTTCCAATGCTCTTGCAATTTCTTTGTTACTTGTCGTCTGGAAATACCAGACAAAAATTCCCGCTATATCCATAACCATAAACGATAATGAAATCGCTGTACGAAGTCCCTTCTCACAGATTCTTAAAATACCGAATCTCCACAATACTTCACCACCAGGAACAATGAATGTCTGTACTACAAAAATTACAAGTGCTATAAATGCTACAGCCTTAAATGCTTTCACGCACTTTTTCATTGCTCCACTTGTAGCACATAGAATCAGCACTACTAAAAACCATGGAATCACCGCCAATGACAATCCGACTTCCGTCAAATGTATGGAATTTAAAATAAACGTACAAACTGTATACAGAATAACCACCCATAATTTTGCCCCCGGATGAAGTCCTGCAAGCTTATTTTCTTTATGTATCTGTATCTTTTCCAAATATGATTTTTCCATATCTATCCCCTTCTCAGGTCATCATCATTTTTTTGTAAGAAGTATCCAGGAGGGTCTGTCTTACTTCTTCTCTTTGATATAGTTACTTCCACAACCGAACTTAACAAGTGTTCTTGGTGGAATTACTTTTATAACTGCCCAGCAGATCAAGAATGAAATAATACGGTCTAATACCTGGAATACTCCTTCTGTACCGAAAAATGCTGCCCAGATGTTGGCTCCTGCTGCCATTGCGGCTGCTGTGATAATAGATGTACCTCCACCTGTAACTCCACCGTATACAAGTACAACAATTGGTGCTGAAACAATAATGGATACCCAAGCCATTACAAACATAGAAATCAGCCATTTCCACCACACACTGAACATCTGTTTTCTGGCAAGAAAACCTGTTACCAAACCTGCAATTACATTAACTGGAATAAACGCAAAGTTTACTGGATTTGCGATACCTGTGACAACATTGGTTAAACCTCCGGTCACTGCCCCAACCCATGGACCGCAAAGCATAGCAGCAAAAATTGTTCCGATTGTGTCAAGATACATTGGAAGCTTCAAAATAGATGCTAACTGCCCTCCAACAAAGTTAACTGCTACTCCGACTGGAATAATCAGTAACGCTAACATTGAAAAATCTTCTTTAATTGAATATTTCTTTTTCTCCATTCCTATGTCCTCCTTCATTTCCCTGTGCATTCTCTGCATTTTCTAAAAATCCTTTACCCCTCCTGGCATCTCTTCCAGATAGTATTGTCAACATTTTCACGTTTTTCCTTATTTAATGTCTGACTTTACTTGACTTCAATATAACATAGTCGTATAATTTTAAAAATGACAGTTGTCATCTTTTATTATATTTTTTCACAATATCTAGTTATTAAAAATGGAGGTTTCTATAGATCATGTACAAAAATACAAAAAAAGCTCTGGAAATCATCTTAAAAGAAGAGTATGATAAAGAAAATCCTTTACAATCATTTACGCATCTTAACCTTGGCAACCAGCTTCTCACTGTCCCCAAAGGAGAAACGATACTTTACCAGGGCGATTCTGCTGAATATTTTTATATTCTGCTTTCCGGTCATACGGTTATAATGAATCAGATTTCTTTCAGTACAAATGATATCATCGACTATGTTGAGCCGCCACATATTCTGGGATTAATGGAGTACATCAACAAGGATTCTTTTTATACAGCTTTTGTTGTAGCTGACACAGCATGTGTCCTTTTCCGTGTAAATGCAAAAGAATTCATGGACTTTATTCAACAAGATGCGAAACTCTGCTATCAAACACTTATAATCACTGCTCATATAGCAAGTTCCAATATGGATCGTGCAGAAACACACAGAATTTTCCCGACCAAAGATATCCTAGGGCATTACCTGTACAGACAGGCATGTTACAAACTGCCATATACATGCCCGTTAACGAGAAAGGGATTAGCAAATAAGCTCAATATCAATTTGCGCACCCTTTATCGTTATCTGGACTATATGGAAAAACATAATTATATCACTTTACACAAAGGAAAGATTATAATTAATCAGGAACAAATGGAACAGCTTTCTTTGCGTTATGGTGATGTTATCATCTAATCGGAGGTTTTATATATGAAAAAAATTATTTTTGTATCACATTGTATTTTAAACACTGCCTCAAAAGTTGTTCTTTATAATCAGGCTGACATGGACGCCGAAGAAAATCTCAGAAAAAAATTCATGCACAAAGCAATTGATCAGGAAGTACAGATCATTCAACTGCCTTGTCCAGAATTTACATTATATGGTCCAAAACGCTGGGGACATGTTAGCAATCAGTTCGACAATACTTTTTTTCGCGATCATTGTCGTAAAATTCTTGCTCCGTGTATTCAACAACTCAAAGAATATCTGGCAAATGAAGACTGGTTCGAAGTGTTGGGAATTGTTGGGGTAGACGGCAGTCCAAGCTGTGGTGTTGACTACACCTGTTGCGCTGACTGGTATGGGTCATTTGAATGCCGCGAAGGACTGGATAAAACTTTCAACGAATGCACTCTTGAGAAAAAATCAGGAATCTTTATGCAGGTGTTAAAAGAAATGCTGAAAGAAAACGGGTTGTCGGATAAAGTGAAAGTAACTTCTCTCTTTGCACCAGAGCCTGAAAAATGTTTAGAAATACTTGATAAATAATCGTTATAGAAAAAAGCCCCGGCACAACACCGGGGCTTAAAATTTCTTTATTTCTTTTTTACAAAGCATCTTTTCTTGAAAAATGAAATTCCATAGCACAAGATTTCATCATAATCATCTTCATATTCTGACGCATACATTTTTTTATTAATCTGCTCGATTGCCCGGTCGCAATCCCGTTCCATTTCTTCACGACTTTTTGAATACTTTGCTTCAAATATTGCAACTCTGGCATTCATTGAATCATAAACCACAACATCACTGCGTCCTTCGCCGTGCTCTTTATTCGATTCCACCATATAACCGGCTCCGGCAAATATGCCTGCGAGAAATGCATGATAAAAATCTTCTCTGTAATCATGATAACTGATTGTCTTTCGGAGAAGTTTGCTCATTTCCAGAGTGATTTCTCCGCTATCTCCTTCCCACACTGCATCAAACAGATGTTTTCTATCCCAGATTTTTGCACTGTCCTCAAACCATCTTTTTATGGTCGTCTCAAATATCTCCCTGATTTCTACATTTGGAATCTTGAGTGCGTATGTTTCTTCTGGCAATGTACCGCTGTATTCATCATCTTTTGCTTTTGTCAGATATCCAGTCAGATATAAAAGACTCCAAAGATTCTCCTCTGATGAGTTCAAATAATCATATGTGATTCCTTCATCCACCTTCTGAACAATACTTCCACCGCCAAGAAGTGTTTCAAACTTTTCTGTGATATTGCTTCCTGCATGATCAATAAATGATCGGATTACTGCATTATCACTTGTATTCTTCCAGTAACTTGCCGGTTTTGCATCCGGATTATGTTGAAGCTCCTGAAAATAATTCATTACATCCCATGGACAATATACATCACATTCGCCAAAATGATAACCGTCATACCATTCTTTCACCTGTCCGGCATATTCTGTAACTCCTGCATCGCTTAAGATTTTATCAACGTCTTTCTGCGTAAATCCGAAATATTCATCCAATCTTGCATCTGTAATTGTATCCAGAACAAAGTTATTTGTTCCTGTAAAAATGCTTTCTTTGGAGATCCGAAGGCAGCCAGTCACAATTGAAAAACAAAGTGCTGCATTATCTTTTAGTGCGGTCGTCATCATCGCTTTGATAACTTCCAGCATCTGTTCATAATACCCATGACTGCTTGCTTTTGCCAAAGGAACATCATACTCATCTAATAAAAGAATTGCCTGTTTCCCATAATATTTGTTCATGAGCTGAAGGAGCAGCTGTAATGACCTTGTCACTTCCACTTCTCCTGCTGCCTGTTTTCTTATTCTCTCATATATCTGCCGCTCATTGTCGCTTATATGTTCGCCATCTAAAAGATATGCATATTCTTCATATAATCGTCCAATTTCATATTTCAATTGTCCATAAGCACTGTCAAAACTTAAACCATCTACATTTTTAAATGTGAGAAATACAGTCGGCCGCTGGTTCTGCCATGCATGACACAATTTCTCATGATTGGAAATTTCCAGCCCTTGAAATATTTTTCTGCTGTCTTTTTCTATATCGAAAAATTCAGCCAGCATACTCATTCCAAGGGTCTTTCCAAAACGTCTCGGACGTGTAATCAGTGTCACTTCTGTTCCAGGGTTCTTCAATACTTCACAGATCAGTCCCGTTTTATCGATATAATAGTATTCATTTTCTCGTATCTTCGAAAAATCTGATATTCCGACCGGGAAATCTATTTTTTTCATACCGCTCCCCCTCTCTTTATGACCTGATTTCTTTTTTCTCCTGAGTCTTACTGCAAATTGATTTCTTTAAATCGCCCACACTTCATTTTGTTGGCATAAATCCATTGTCCTGCAAATCATGTATGACCTGCCGAAAAATATGTTTTACTCTACTGCCAATCCTTCTGCTTTCATAACATCGACTACCTGTGCCACATATTTTGCACACAGTTCATCTGTCGCAGCTTCTACCATGACACGGATTACAGGTTCTGTTCCACTCTCGCGGACAAGGATACGTCCCTCATCACCAAGTTCTGCTGCTACATTGTCAACTGCCTTTATAACCTCCGGATTCTCGCGTGCTGTCTTCTTATCTGCCACACGGACATTCTGAAGAAGCTGTGGATAGATCTTTACAGGCTCTGCCAATCTGGAAAGGCTCATTTTCTTCTCCAGAATTACTTCCATGATCATAAGTGAAGTCAGGATTCCATCACCTGTTGTTGCATGTTTGCTGAAAATAATATGTCCGGACTGCTCTCCTCCAAGAGAAAAGTTATTCTTGCACATATTTTCATAGACATATTTATCTCCGACTGCTGTCTTTTCATACTTCATGCCAATCTTGTCACATGCTTTATAAAGTCCCAGGTTTGACATTACAGTTGTAACGATGGTATCACCATTCAGGCGTCCATTCTCCATGAGATATTTTCCGCAAACATAAAGGATCAGATCTCCGTCGATCACATTTCCTTTCTCATCGACAGCAATGCATCTGTCAGCATCTCCGTCATAAGCGAATCCTACATCCAGATGATTCTCTTTTACATACTGCTGCAGGACTTCAATGTGAGTAGATCCACAATTGGTATTGATGTTCGTTCCGTCCGGCTCACAGTTGATTACATAAGTCTTTGCTCCAAGTGCATCATAGACACTCTTGGCAATCATAAACGCACTACCGTTAGAACAGTCAAGTCCGATTTTCATATCCTCAAATGATCTTGTTGCAAGTGAAATCAGATATCCGATGTAACGGTTTCTTCCTGCTGCGTAATCAACAGTACGACCAATATCTTCTTTTTTTGCCAACGGCAGTTCGTCAATCTCTCCATCGATATATGCTTCAATCTTAGCTTCTACCTCTGCCTCCAGCTTGTGTCCTTTTCCATTGATCACTTTAATTCCGTTATCATAGAATGGATTATGGCTTGCAGAAATCATAATTCCACAGTCAAAGTTTTCTGTTCTTGTCACATAAGAAACACTCGGTGTTGTGGTTACGTGAAGAAGATATGCATTCGCTCCTGATGCAGTCAGTCCGGCAACGAGCGCGTACTCAAACATATAGCTGCTGCGTCTTGTATCTTTTCCGATCACAACCTTTGCTTTGTGATCCTGTCCGTAATACCAGCCAAGAAAACGTCCCACTTTAAATGCGTGCTCTACTGTTAAAACTACATTTGCCTCTCCACGAAAACCGTCTGTTCCAAAATATTTACCCATTTTTCTTATCTCCCAATTACTTTTTAATCTTATCTGTCTAAATTGAAAATTCATAATCTGTATACATTTTCTCATAAATGATCAGATTTTTTGAACTTCTTTGGTTCAGACAAATACAGTATCTTTTCTTATTATACTGTTTTATTCTTTATTCGACAACCTTTTGGTATATTTTCCTGCTTTACCTTATACGTTCATCTTTTTGCAGATTTCCCTTGCCACGCAGATACCATTTGCAGATGCCTGCTGAAGTCCTCTTGTGATAGATGCTCCGTCTCCCATGACGCGCAGATTCTTGATATTTGTCTCAAATTTATCGTTCACTACGACTTTATTCGAATAAAATTTTACTTCCACGCCGTAAAGCAAAGTCTCATCCGATGCAATTCCGGGTGTTACTTTATCGAGTGCCTTAATCATCTCATCTATCGCGACCATGATACGATGCGGGAATACCAGTGATAAATCTCCAGGCACAGCATCTTTCAATGTCGGTGTAATATTGTTTCTCTGTAATCTTTCTGCAGTTGTTCTTCGTCCTCTTCTGAAATCACCATAACGCTGAAGCAAAATTTTGCCGTCGCTTAACATATTTCCAAGCTGGGCTATATGCTTACCATATTCGATTGGTGACTTAAAAGGCTCCGTAAAATTCTTAGATACAAGGAGTGCAAAATTCGTATTCTTTGTCTTCATGTCTTTTGACTTATAAGCATGACCATTGACAACTGCAAGTCCGTTATCGTAGTACTCTGTTGCCACTTCTCCGGAAGGGTTCGTGCAGAATACGCGTACCTTATCGTCAAATGTTGGTGTATAGTATACAAGTTTTGCCTCGTAAAGCTTCTCATTGAGTTCCTTCATGATCTCATCTCGGACTTCTACCCGGACACCTACATCAACAGTACCATTCTGTGTTTTAATACCATGATTTTTACAGATTCCTTCAAACCAGCTTGAGCCTTCTCGTCCGATACCTGATACGATTTCATCCGCATAGTAAGTTTCCTCTTTGTCTGTGACGACCCCCTTTGCCACACCATCCTCGATTATGATATCCTGTACCATAGTCATGAACTTGATCTCTACACCTGAAGCCAGCAAATGTTCCTGCAGTCTTGTGTAAATCTTATATCCTTCCTCAGTTCCAAGATGGCGGATCGGACATTCGATCAGTTTGAGATTGGCACGAATTGCTTTCGCCCGGATCCTCTCGATAGCTTCGTAATCGTCAATTCCATAGACCTTCTCATCTGCCCCGAATTTCAGATATATATTGTCTGCTTCTTTGATCAGTTCTTCCGCCTTCTCATAGCCAAGGATCTCCGGCAAAGTTCCCCCTACATCTGGTGACAGAGATAGTTTTCCATCGGAAAATGCGCCTGCTCCCGCAAATCCGGTTGTGATAGAGCATGGCTTACAACCCACACAGATCTTTGTCGTACGCTTCGGGCACTGGCGCTTCTCGATAGAGCGTCCCTTCTCAATCATTAACACTTTCATATCCGGTTTCTGTCTCATGAATTCATAGGCACAGAAAATACCGGAAGGCCCTGCACCTATAATAATTACGTCATATTTATTCATATATCTGATCCACCTTTCTGTGAATAAAAAGTATAACATTTCCATATAAAAAAGACAAGGTAAGTCCCGAAGCCATGTAAGCCTTCCGGCTCATTTTTCTCCGTTAATTAATTACCTTGTCCATAGTGTCCTGCCCAATAATATCAATCAGTGAATGACTGACTAAAAATTCATAAAACTTTACCGCTTCTTCTGCCGATATCTCATTCCTGTGCTTCGAGATCCAATACTTGATCCCATTAACCAGGGTCATAGCCTCATACTGCAAAAATGTCTCTTTGCTTATAATTTCTCCTTCTTTAATATGTATCGGATTACGCTCCACGACTACACGCACCAGATTACAAATGTTGTGATATAGCATATCTTCAAAGGAATTCTGCCCCTTCACTTCAAATACCCGTGCATAATATTCTTTATCCGCAGCAATCTTTTTAAATATCATCTCCAATGCAGACCTTGCCATATTCATCTTCACAAGTTCCGTCGCACTGCTAAATACATCTTCCCACAAAAGCCACTCCATTACTTCATATTTATCCCGGAAGTAATTGTAGAATGTCGGGCGTATTACCCCTGCTTCATCCGTGATCATCTTAATCGTAATCTTGTCAAAAGATTTCTTCACGACCAGTTCTTTGAATTTCTGCCCTAGAAGCGCTTTTGTCATCTCGCCCTTGCGTTCCATGATTATCTCTTCCTCACAACATAATCTGTGAATTATTATAACACAGATTCCGTGTTCTAAACAAGACGGAACCTGTGCCTAAAATATCAGATTCAGTATTTCACCCCTCCATGAAATACCAAGTCCATTGTTTATTTCTGTTTATAATTCTGATAGCCTTTCGCCTCACGCGGATGCTCGCTCCAGAGTTTATCCGCACACTCTGACCAACACTTCGCGTAAGTATGACATTTGCCACACAGATGCTCCACTGTTTCCGGTGACTGAAGATCTGTGGATTTGGCACCTGTCTCATGTACCATCTGCTGCAGCAATTCCGGATTTTCCAGCATCGGACATGGTTTTAAATGATTACAGTTAAATGGCTGATAATCCCGATATGCCATAAAAAGCGGCTGTCTGAGCGCATCTAATAAAGATACTTCTTTTATATTGGCTCCAGAATAATGGATAAATACACACGGTTCCACATCTCCGTTCGGATTAATGTGGCAATAATTTCTTCCCCCTGCAATACAACCGCCTACAAATTCACCATCATTCTGGAAGTCCATAGCAAAAATAGGTTTTCCACCGTTCGTGGAACGAATCTTACGAACTCTGTGATACATATATTCTCTCTGCTCTTTTGTCGGTAAAAGTTCCACTGCCGCATCATTTCCTACCGGCATATAATGGAAATACCATGTAAATCTACATCCTTTTTCAATAATCATATCCAGGAACTCATCGGACGTAACTGTCTCAATGTTCTTACTTGTATAACAGATAGATGTTCCAAAAATCTGACCGGAAGCCTTCAGCAGATCCATAGCATGCAATACTTTTTCATACACACCTGCGCCTCTTCTGAGATCATTAACTTTCTCAAATCCTTCCAGACTGATAGAAAGAGACAGATTGCCGACTTCTTTCATCTGCTCGCAAAATGCTTCATCAACCAGTGTTCCATTCGTAAATGCATGGAATGCGCAATCATTATGTTTCTTACACAACTTTATAATGTCATCTTTTCTGACAAGCGGTTCTCCGCCAGTATACATATAGAAGTAAATTCCAAGCTCTTTTCCCTGTGTAATAACACTGTCCAGGTCATTGTATGTAAGATTCAGCCGATTTCCATATTCTGCCGCCCAGCAGCCGGTACAGTGCAGATTACAGGCACTGGTCGGATCCATAAGAATCAGCCACGGGATATTACAGTCATATTTCTTACGCATTTCACGGATTGTCTTTGTTCCGTAAAATGCTGCCTCATATCCCAGATTCAATGCAGTCTGACGAATGACATATGGATCCAATTCATCAATCATGTGGTTGACATATTTTACCCATTTATTATCTGGATCTTGAATCATCTTACGTGCAGCCTCATAACTTTCTTTTTGGAAATTGTCTCCCATATATTTTTCTGTCAGATCTACCAGTTCCAAAAGACCTTTTTCACGATCTTTCTTCACATGTTTTAACACTGCATCAATCGCGGTTCCATACGCTGCTCTGGCAGCCTTATGTGTCAATGTACCCATATCACATTTCCTCCTCGTATATCTTATTTTTTCAATATTTGAGCTGATTATCAACATTGCACATCAATACATGCAATATTGAATCACTACATCTACTCCTGCAATCAGGAACAATGCGCCACCTGCAAGATATGCCTGACTATTATGCACTGTACCAAGCCTATATCCTACATATACACCACCAATTACACTCAGTACCGTAATTGGGAAAATCGTCAGTGACTGGTGTATCATTTGCGCTTCCAGAAACCCCATTCCAATTCCCGCAAGAAATGCATCTACACTTGTAATAAGTGCCAGAAATATCGTTTTCTTCCAGTCAATTTCATCATTGCGCTGTTCAAGAATGTTTCGCTTCTTAAGTCCCTTCCAGATCATATATATGCCTAATCCTATAAATATCAGAACTGTCACTGCCTCCCAGTGATCTGCAATTCGTGAACTTGAATTTGAAGAATCCCGGAATATTGGCAACAGAGTAAGCAGATTTCCTACAATCAGACACCCCCATTGAACACCTCCGAAAAGCAGGCATAAACCAAATAGATTTTTCTTATTGATCTTTGAAAATCCAGCCCCCATATAAGCCATCGCTACAAATACATCTAAAGACAATCCTGCTGAGATTATTACAATCTCAAGAACAGACATAACCATCACCTGCCTTGTACTCTTAATTATGTTGTGATGAACAAAACCTTTCACTTCTCATGCATTTGCTCACAAATAAGTAAAAAAGTTTTGTTCCGTCCCTTGACATCATTGTATTAAAACATGAAAAAGAAAGGAATGTACAAAAGGTGGGAAGCGTTATCCAAATGCTACATTTATAAAAATATGTCGTATA
This sequence comes from Dorea sp. AGR2135, assembly GCF_000420885.1. NCBI lineage: Bacteria > Bacillati > Bacillota > Clostridia > Lachnospirales > Lachnospiraceae > Dorea > Dorea sp. AGR2135. Next base: position 162,680 of record NZ_ATVU01000003.1, read on the forward strand.
CATTCTCACTCTCTGATAGAAAATGTTCTTCATCTGCCATAGGATTCACAATATAGAAAAGAACACCTTCCAAAAAATCTGCATTTTTCAGAAAGTGTTCTTCTTAATTCAAGAATGCCTCGGCATTCTTGCTGCGAGGTGCGCGTCATGCAATTGCATGACATACTTCTACTGCGCACCTCTGCAATCCTGCCGGAGGCTATATCAGCTGGGGGATTGACTCCCACCACTGATACAAGCTTGTTTCTCACCACCTATAGAGGTGGGATCCATCTCCCAGCTGATATTCTATGTTCTTTTTTCTTAGTGATGGAACAGACGAATACCTGTGAATGACATCACCATGTTATATTTGTTACATGTATCGATAACATTGTCATCTCTTACAGAACCACCAGGCTGTGCAATATATGTAACACCACTCTTGTGTGCTCTTTCAATGTTGTCTCCAAATGGGAAGAAGGCGTCAGATCCAAGAGCGACACCTGTCAGTTTGTCCAGCCATTCTCTCTTGGCCTCTCTTGTAAATACTTCCGGCTTTTCTTTGAAAATATTTGGCCATGCGTCATCTGAAAGCACATCCATATAATCCTCACCGATATAAAGATCAATTGCATTGTCTCTGTCAGCACGACGGATATGATCTACAAATGGAAGATTCATAACCTGTGGAGATTGTCTTAACCACCAGTTATCTGCTTTCTGTCCTGCAAGTCTTGTACAATGAATCCTGGACTGCTGTCCGGCACCAATTCCGATTGCCTGTCCATCTTTTACGAAGCATACAGAATTGGACTGTGTATATTTCAAAGTAATCATGGAAATTGCAAGATCAATTTTAGCCTGATCTGTCAGTTCTTTATTCTCTGTAACAATGTTGGAGAAGAAATCATTGTCGATCTTTAATTCATTTCTTCCCTGCTCAAATGTAATTCCAAATACTTCTTTATGTTCAATCGGATCCGGTACATAATCCGGATCGATCTGAATAACATTGTAATTACCTTTTTTCTTCTCCTTCAGAATCTCAAGCGCTTCCGGCTCATATCCAGGAGCGATCACGCCGTCAGATACTTCTCTCTTGATAAGTTTTGCTGTATCGACGTCACAGACATCAGAAAGTGAAATAAAATCACCAAAAGATGACATACGGTCTGCACCTCTTGCTCTTGCGTAAGCGCTTGCAAGCGGTGACAGTTCACCAAGATCATCTACCCAGTAAATCTTAGCCAATGTCTCATCAAGCGGAAGTCCCACTGCAGCTCCTGCAGGTGATACATGCTTAAATGATGTTGCAGCCGGAAGTCCTGTAGCTTTCTTAAGCTCACTGACTAACTGCCATCCGTTAAATGCATCCAGAAAATTGATATATCCCGGTCTGCCGTTCAATACCTGAATCGGAAGATCCTTTCCATTCTTCATATAAATCTTGGATGGTTTCTGATTCGGGTTACATCCATATTTTAATTCCAGTTCTTTCATGATATTCCTCCTACTGATTCTTATTTATGATCTTTGTCTCATAAGTTCCGGTTGCAATATCAATATAACGCACAAAAAGTGAAACTTTATTATCTGCATTCAGACTGTTCCATACAAGATCTGTAAATGCTTCCATATCATCCGGAATGCTGACAAGCTTAGGCTCCCCTTCAAAACTTGGAAGTGGATTACCATCACACTTGTATGTATGGATAAAATGTCCCTCTCCTGCTGCTGGATTCTCATATGCAAAGGTATAGCGGTGTGAACTCTCCGGATTACCATTGTTGCTCTTTAAAATAGACATTGCATAGTTGTATGTTCCATTCTCAATATGCATGATTCCGGAAATACGAGGAGTATAATTCGGTCCGTCCGGCTCAAATGTACGACTTCTCAGTGACTGTTCAAAAGTGAGCTGCTTGTCCATGCCTTCATAAATCGTGTCTGTCTGGTCGCCATTCGTCACAATGGTCTTATTACCAAGCACACGCACCGGTGCATAAATAATCAGACTTGGATCTGTAAGCTTTGACGGATCAAATGCCTGTGTACGGATTCCTTCTCCGTCTTCTACGAACACGCGGTTTCTGCTGTTCTCACTTCTTCCCATAATAAAATATGCGGTCACAGCCTTCGTACCGTCCGCACTTCTACCAATAATAATTCCACGTCCCGGGTAGGAATTACTCTGTAATTCTTTTTCAAGATTCAACATTTCCATGAATATTCTCCTCCACAAGTATTCTAGTAACTGATCAAATCACATAATTGATTATATCCTCATATGATTACCGATTACTACGCGCTATGCGCTCTCACAACTATTATATAAAAAATAATGATGTTTTTCCAGTCTTATTTGTGGTATATTATAAATAACTATTTAACCATTTTCATACATGGTTTTATATTTATCTGAATACGGAGGAAGAAACAATGAAAAAAAAGCATTTATGCCTTGTGTTAACGCTTATCTTTGCGTTGTTACTTGGCGGATGTGCCAGCGGTGAGACCGCAGACAAGTATGTAGGAGATTTGATCACTTCTATAAAAAAAGAGGATCCGTCTTCTCTATCTTCTTTTCTGGAACAGGGAATTTCAGATGAGAACGAAACATATGTACTTCAGTTTCCGGACGAGCTAAAAGATTCTTATCTTAAGTTCCTTCAGGCATCATTTAATGCCGTAGAATTTGAGATAAATGGTGCTAAAAAAATTGACGATGAACGTTATTCCGTGCAGCTTACTTTTACTCCACTGGATATTGAAGCAACGACGAAAAACACTTGCGAAAAATATAGTCCGGCCATCTCTTCTACAGATTTGAATGCCGAGATGACAAAGCTTCTCGAAAAAGCAACGGAAGCTGTAAAAAGCTCTCCTTCTTACGAGAACTCCACTCAGCTTACACTGGAGGTTAAGAAGTCAAAAGACGGTTACAGCCTAGACGACGAGCAGTTACAGAAATTATTCTCTGCTACTATGGATAACATTATGGCACCATATGATAGTGTATGCGAGATACTGGACGCTCAGGATTACCTCACATCCTGTCTGAATGCACTGTTTAAAAATGATGTGGCTGAATATGCAAAACATACTGGCGAAGACGAGTCTTCTGTCCAGTCTCAATTAGAAAGTTCTATGTACGCACCACCGGAAGAGCTCAGTGCCTCATACACAGAGCGTTACAGCGCCGCGCTGAAAGCAATCTGTAATAACTGTCAGTATTCTGTTGGAACACCAAAGAAACAGGACGGATTATTCAATTACATGATTGATGTAACCGTAACTCCGAATACAAGCTTCCAAAGTGCTATGAATGAACTCGAAACCGGAACTTACTATTCTGAGGAAGAAGTAGATCGTGCTCTTGTAGAATTGATGGAAAAATACGCTGCTGCACCAACTTATGGTGCACAGACAACGGTTACCGTTTCTCTGAACTTCAAAACACTGTCAGCGGCCGGTGCCGAAGATTCTGAGATCACTTCATTAATTGATACCATACTTCCAGTAGAATAGAGCATTCAGAATAAAACTGTATAAAAGAACCTGCCCCAAAATTGTGAGGCAGGTTCTTTTATACTTATATCACTATGGATCCAATATTGAATCTATTTTGTCAGAAGCATCATAATATCATTGCTTCTCTGAACAAATGCTGTCATCTCTTCTGGATTTAATGGCTTATGTGCCAGCATAGCCAGATCATACAACTGCTTGCAGATCAAAGATGTATTTTCTCCATCTTCATGTTTCTGCACATACTGTACCAGTGGATGATTTGCGTTCAGGATCAGGGTATTCTCTCCACCCATATCCATTCCCATGGAATCCATTCCATACATCTTCATCATCTCCTGCATACGGCGGCTCTGCTCTGATAATGTCATAATAGAAGCTACATTGCTGTCTTTCAGTTTCTCAACTTTCACATCCAGCTTGTCATTACCAAGCTCTTTGCGGAATGTTGCAGTCAGACTGTCTACAGTCTTCTGGAATGCTTCCTTTTCGTCTTCAGCAACTTCCTCTTTTGCATTATCTGTAACATCTGCATCAATTCTCTGGAACTGAACATTCTGATAGCGCTGCTCAAGCTGTGTAATGAATGGAGAATCAATGTTGTGTTTCAGCACAACTGCATCCTGTCCCTGTGCACGGAACATATTGATATACTGACTCTGCTGAATCTCATCTGTTACATAATAGATAGTTGTCTTCTTCTCTTCTGCATTTTCCTCGGCATTGTCTGGTGCTGCATTTTTATCGAGTTCTTTCAGCTCTCCCCCATTTGCTTCTACGCAGTCTTTCAGTGTCAGATATTTTCCATCGATATCCTTAAAGAGAACTGCATCTTTCATCTTGTCACAGAACTTCTCATCTTTCAGACAGCCAAATTTTATAAATGGACTGATGCTGTCCCAGTATTTCTCATAATCTTCACGTTTTGTCTTGCACATACCTGCAAGCTTGTCTGCAACTTTCTTGGAAATGTACTCAGCAATCTTGCCTACAAATCCATCATTCTGAAGAGCGCTACGTGATACATTCAGTGGAAGATCCGGACAATCAATAACTCCCTTTAATACCATCAGGAATTCTGGAATGACTTCCTTAATATTATCTGCAATAAATACCTGGTTATTATACAGCTTGATCGTTCCTTCAATAGAATCATATTCTGTATTAATTCTCGGGAAGTACAGGATACCTTTTAAGTTGAACGGATAATCCATGTTCAGATGGATCCAGAACAACGGCTCTTTATAATCCAGAAATACTTTGCGATAAAACTCTTTGTAGTCCTCATCACTGCACTCATTCGGATGTTTTGTCCAGAGCGGATGAATATCACTTAAGGATTCCGGACGCTTTTTAATCTTTACTTTATCTTTTGCAGGTGATACTTCTACAACTTCTTTTTCACCATTTTCATTCTCTTTTTCTTCGGTCTTGGCATCTTCATGAATGTGCTCAACAACCTCATCGTCCTCTTTCAGGTCTGCCTCGTCAATTGTCTCATACTCTGGCTCTGCATTTGCCTTTGATAAGAAAATCTCTACCGGCATAAAGGAACAATACTTCTGGATAACTTCTCTTACACGATACTCGTTCGCAAACTCCAGACAATCATCGTTCAGATACAATGTAATCTCAGATCCTACAGTCTGCTTGTCTCCTTCTGTCATCTCGTATTCCGTTCCACCATTACTTACCCAGCGTACCGGTGTTGCTCCGTCTTTGTAAGATAATGTGTCAATATGAACTTCATCTGCAACCATGAATGCAGAATAGAATCCCAGTCCGAAATGACCGATCATATCGTCTTCTGTTGTCTTGTCTTTATATTTTTCAAGGAACTCTGTAGCTCCTGAAAATGCAATCTGAGTAATATATTCTTCAACTTCCTCTGCTGTCATACCAAGACCATTATCAATGAACTTCAAAGTCTTCTCTTCCGGATTCACTTCTACATGAATTGATGCCTTATAATCATCCGGTAACTGGTATTCACCCATTACATCCAGTTTTTTCAATTTTGTAATGGCATCACAGCCATTGGAAATCATCTCTCTGACAAAAATGTCATGGTCAGAATATACCCATTTTTTAATAATTGGGAAAATGTTTTCACTGCTGATTGAAAGACTACCTTTTTTTGCTTCCATTCTAATCACTCCTGTTTCTGATATTTTAAGCTGATTTAATCATTTGTGTTTTTGATGCCAGGGATAAAATCGAAACCTACATGAACTTACTCATAAGTAAGCAAATACAAAATCTTGAAATCTCCCCGATTAAATCTATGATAATCCCTTGCTTTTTAAAAGTCAATAGAAAATCAGCACTCTTTTTCATCGAGTGCTAACAATTCTGTGAATTTTATTAAGAAATAATAAACTTCCTTACGTTCATAGTTTGTTCATGTTTATTTTAAAATTCTTTCATCTCTTTAACATTGTTTCTCCACAACTCTTACATATAATAAAATCATCAACAACAGAAGTTCAGTAATACATTTTGAATAAACTTTTTCATAATACGTGCCGGGTGCCGCTTAGCGGTTACCCGGCATCCTCCCTTTTATGAACCTTTATATATTATTCTTCGTCTGCCTGTTCCTCTTTCGCACTGTCTTTTTTGCGTCTACACAATACCACACCAGTTATTATTAATAGTATTGTTATTATACTTCCAATCACAATCCATTTCAACATGGCAAAATGACGGTTTTCTTTTTCTCCTTGCCGATTTTTCTGCTCCTTTTCTGTCTTTCCAGATAATATTTTTTGAATTGGCGCTGCCGCCTTTTCCAATATCGTCTTCTCTGGAACGATTTCAAATGATATATTTTCTTCTGCTTCATTCCCTGCCAGATCCGCTGCTGTCACGCTTACTTCATATTCGCCTGGATTTGTAATCTGAAATGTATACTTCCCGTCTTCTTTTTTTAATGTCTGCCTTTTTCCATTAATCAACACTTCTTCTATCCAGTCTTCTTTTTTTCTGGAATCTACTTGAAAGTTCAGGAGCCCTTCATACTGTGCCCCTTCCTCTACCTGATAAAACTGAATCTTCGGAGGTGTGTGATCTATTACGAATTCCGCTCTTGCCACCGCTTCATTTCCTGCGGCATCTATGGCATTTACCTGTAGTGTATGACGCCCCTCCGTATCAATCTCTGTCCCAATCGGATATAACCTTCCGTCCATCTGGATCTGATGGACAAATGTCGTAAAGTCCTTGATAAATACATCCACCGGATAATCCCATGAAAACTTTTTCAGATACTTCCCCTGCAGTTCGTCCACCATCTTTATCACTGGATTCTTAGTATCAATCATAAATTGCAGGAAATGTTCTGACTTCTGTTTTGCCTTATCCACAGCCTGTACACTGGTTTTATAGATTCCATCTTCCTGAAATGTCTTTACAAGACTTGCGGATCCGTTCTTTAAACTCCACTTTTCTTCCGAATCTATGACCTCCGTTTTTTTCTCTCCTTCCGGTTTTTCATAATCAATCACTGCCCGACAGCTTTCTAATTTATTTTCATCAGTTGCCTGGTATTCTATCGTCACGGGCTGACTGGTAATCAGATAATCGGCTGCCCCTGTTAAACTTACTGTCGGTGCCAGACTGTCAATGAATAACTTCTGCGTTTTCTCCGTTTTATTACCTGCCTGATCTGTGACAGTCACTGTTACCGGCACACCTTCTCCACTTTTTGAAGTCTGTGTGATTAAAAACTCTGACTGATTCTCCTTTGATTTTCCAATAATTTTATTCCCAACATAACATGTAACCGTATCAACCTGGCTTCCCCATGCACCATCTTCTGATACCACACGAATCCACGCTTCCTTCTGATACCAGGTAGAAAATCCTTCCGGCGCCTCCAAGGTCACTGTCGGACTTTGTGTATCTATCCGTATTTCTATTGTCTCATCATATTCCGGAATCACATTGCCTTCTTCATCTTCCATAAAGACATGTAAAATATTTTTTCCTTCCTCAAATACTTCACCCTCAAGAGAAATCTTGGTTTTCTGCTCTTCTGCTTCTTGTGATACTATGTATTTTATTCTCCCCTGTAACAAAGTATCTTCCCTATGTTTTAATTCGTACACAGTTGTTCCATAGGCGCCATTATGTGTGATCATAACGGACGGCTTTGATAGATAATATCCATTCTTTCCATCAGCCTTGGGGATTTCCAGCTCATATCTCTTAATCTCGGGCTGCTCCGGTTCCTTGTCTTTGTCTTCATCTTCCCCTCCTGGCTTCTCTTGTTCTTTATCCCCTTCTTCCCCTCCTGGCTTCTCTTGTTCCTTATCCCCTTCTTCCCCTCCTGGCTTCTCTGGTTCCTTGTCTTTTCCATTAGTTCCATCTAAATTTTCCGATTCTGTTGTCTTTTTCATGTTTTTTTCTGCCTCATTCTGCGCATAAATAACTGCCTGCTGTGTATAAATCATTACCAGGACTAACATCAATAACGCTCCGGTTCTTATCTTCCTACCCATACATTTTCTCCTTCCATGACTATTCCGTATTCCTGTGCCAATTTTTGAAATTCTGTTTCTTCCTTAATTTCCGGGATTTGATTCAAATACTCTTTTACTGTCTGTGCACAGATTTCTCTGGAAATATCTGAATCTGAACACTGCATACGCATATAAAGAATTCTAAGCTGCTTTGAATCTTTTAATTCTTCCGCTCCTTTCCTGCATATTTCAAGTGCCTGATCTTTTAAGCCTTTTTCTCCCTGTATTTTCACAAGCTTCTGATAAATATCTTCTTTCTTCGACTCCTCTTCCCACTCAAGCATATCTGTATACATTTCCAAAGCCATATCCCAGTCTCTTGCCGTTTCAGCCGCAGAAGCCATATAAGAAGTACATTCTTTTACCAGTCTCTCCTCTGGCTTCTCATCCAGAATTTTCTTACCAATTCTTAAGATTGCTTTTGCATGTTCTTCCGATTCCTCCACTGCATAGCCCCGAATCAGACATCGCTCATAATCCAGCCTTGAATCGTCCGGCATCCACTCCTCGATTTTCCTGAATATGTTCTCTATTTTCTTTTCATTTGCATATTCCTTTTTCTCATTGCTGCTCTCTTTATCTTCTATCCCAGCCACATACCGCACTAATGCAGCCAGATTTTCCGACATCTGATCTTCCCTGGCATCTTCAAATGCCTGAATACTTTTTTCGTAATCTTCCAGCTCCAGAAAATACAATAATCCCATGGATCTCTGCGCTTCTACGAATGCTTCGCGCTCTGAAACTTCTGACATATTTAAACCGTCTGAACTTTCCATCTTAAGTTCTGTGTTCTTCTCATCTCCTTTTTTCTGAATGACCCGGACACTTACTGCGGCTACGAATACACAAATACTTATCATTGCCATAACCGTTCTTTTTTTCGTCCATATTCGTCTATCTTTACTTTTCTTCTCTGTTACATTTGGAATTTCTTTTTGAATTTCGGACATCTGCTTAAATGCCCGTTTTGAATGCCCATCCAGGCATCTGGATATTATTTTTTGAAACTTTACCGTCTCCCGTCTGGTTAGTTCCGGGATCGGATCTGTTACTGACAACAGGTACTGAATTGTCCTGCCTAGTCCGTATATATCTAATTCAATGCTGGCAGCCTGATAATAATTGACTTCAGGTGGAAGAAAGTTCTCCCTCACACTTCTTCGATTCATCTGAACCAGCATTTTTTCATTGGATTCCACACTCATATCAAGAAAATGTAGTGTCATATCCTCCGTGACGATCACGCTGTACGGATTCACATACTGGTAACAAGGGTTTCCCCGGCACTTATGTATGCACTCCAGTTGATCTGCAAGATCACGGATCCATAAAAATAATTGTTTTTTTGTAAGGTTCGGGTGATATTTCAACCACTGAATAAGTGACTTTCCTTCTACATAATCAGAGCTGATATAACATTTTTGATTATGTTCGATCAGGCGAAGCACCTCGTAACCTTCCCTTTCGCCCATCCGCATTCCTCCTATCTGTATTACTTTTTTGGAATTATCGGTGTGATTTCATATTGTGACAAATTCTGATTCTCTTCGACCTGGCAGAAGTTTTCTCAGATAAATTAGAGTGATTATTATCATACGCGAAAAAAGAGAAAAATGCAAGAAACATTTTGTTGCATTTTCCTCTTTTTATTCATAATTTTTCTTTTTTAAGCAGCCTGCTTAGTCTGTTGCGCCGCCTCAGCTTGAGCCGGCTCCTGCTGTACAGGCATAACAGTGTTTATCCATCCGGATTTTCCGGGCTGTGTAAGGTTTTCCTATCCAATCAGCTATGGTCTCCTTCGAAAAGATCGGAAGCCCTGCTGCCAGGTTAAAATCACAGTCATACAGCTTTCCGTCATGATCTACCGAAATCTGAAAACGACACATCAAAGCTTCCACCGTTGCCGGGTTGAAAGCATCATACAACTTCTTCATATACCCTGAAAGATTCCCGGATTTTCGGAGAAATGCTCCAAATCGTCCCATTGGATTGTTGTAAAGTGTATACAGGGCATTGAACACAATTCCAAAATCTGCTTCCAAATGCTCTTTATACTCTAGTTCCATAGCAGTCTGATCCGGTGGGAGAAAGGCTCCCGCCGGATTGTACACCATGTTCAGCACCAACTCAGGATTCTTTCCATAACCAAGTGTATTTAATTTCTGTAATACCTGTATTGCCCCGTCAAATGTACCGGTTCCCCGTACTCGATCCATCTGATCTGCCCTATAATAAGGCAGGGAACATACAATTTCTACTTTCTGTCTGGCATAAAATTCAATCAAATGTTCATATTCCGGATTCAACAGAACTGTCAGATTGGTTCGCACGATCACATGACTACAGACTTTACATGCCTCTGTAACAAGCCATTCAAAATCCGGATTCATCTCCGGCGCTCCCCCTGTAATATCAATGGTCTGCACTTGTTGTTCTCTTGCAAATTGAATACAATCCGCCATCACTTCCCGGGGCATCACTTCCGTCCGGTTCGGTCCTGCACACACATGACAATGCTTGCACGCCAGATTACAGACACGGCCAATATTCATCTGAAGCACTTCCAACCTGTCTGCTGTATTCATCATCTCTGGATCAATCTGTGTCTGAAACACAGGTATCTGATCCAGATCATGAAAATCATTAATTATCTCATCCATAAAAACCTCTTCATATATCTGCTAGAATATCTCTTTTAGTATAGTGATACTATCTTTTACGACTTCCGGACAGAAATCAAATAACAATCCTTCATCCAGAATCTTCTGCATCTCTTCCGGCTTGGAAATATCATGCTTTAACAGCCCTTTACAATTACAGACAGCATATTTTTCCTGGAATTTCTGTAAAAATTCTGCACGTTTTGCATTCATAATATCCTTCTGCCCCATATGCTCCACTTCGCAATGTCCATATTTTAATCCAAGAACGATCATTGCTCCGACAACAGCACCACAAGTCTCACCAAGACCCATACCGCCGCCAAATGCTGCAGACATCTTGTAAGCTTCCTCTGTTGTAATTCCAAGCTCCTCTGCAAATGCTCCAACTACAACTTGTGAGCAATCAATTCCTTTCATAAATAACTCTGCAATTTCTTTTTTCTCCATAATATTTCTCCTTTCGTGTCATTTTCAAGAATATTTACGCTCCAGATAGCCCCGTATATTTTTTAAGAAGTCCATATCCAGATAAGCATTCAACTTTTTGAATGTGGATTCATTGAAAATCAACTTATCCGGCTGCTGGTATTGAACCCATGCCATAGCACACCATGTAATCCCGCGCAGACATGTGATTGGAATAAATGCATGAGTATGTTCCCGGATCATATCTGTCTTAAACCGATTTCCTACCGCTTTGATGTATGCATCAATAAACTTCTCCATCTCTTCTGAAGTAAGAATGACATCTGTCTTCCAGAATGTAGTCGTAGGTGCCAGGAAATGTCCCAGATCCTGGGCGGGATTACCAAATAGCGGCTTCTCCCAGTCAATCAGGTAATTGGACTTTCCTTCCCCGTTGATCAGGAGATTCGTAGAATTTAGTTCTGTATTAATGCAGCATTGATAACCACTTTCAAGCTGGATTTCTGCTTCCCGTTTCCAGCCAAGATCCAAAAGTTCACGGATATATGTTTTTTTCTCTCCATCTCCTAATGGTGATTCCAGATAAACCTTGAACATCTCCTCGCACTCCTCCAGAATCGCTTTCAATGGATTCTGTGGGTGTATAAGGATTTCTTCACTCTCTGGAATCGGGACACTGTGAATGTCTGCCAGACATGGGGCTGCCAGCATCAATTCTGTATGATAATCCATTGCATGACCCGGAAGGTATTCCATGACCAGAACGCCATGCTCCAATATTTTTTTGCTGCCATCTACATAAAGCACTTTTGGCGTCCTGCCAGAGCCTTCCATTAACCTTAACGCATGTGCTTCATATTCAATCTGATGCTCCAGATGCATCTGGCTTCCACAATTCACACGAAGTAGTAATTTCTTTCCTGTCACAGAGTGTGTAAATGCATAATTAATATTATACTCTCCCTGTGCCAGCAATTCGTAATTTTCCGTCTTCTCTTTTGGCAATCCCAGTGCTTCTCTGTACTCTTTATTTTTCACATATTCTTCCAGACCTCTGATCCGCTCCATAGATTTTTCCTCTACCTTGATATTTTTATTTCTTGAAATCCACTGCTATATTTTACCTTACGTCTCGGTACATCTTTGATATTCGGTCAATTGGTACCCCGTCCCGATACATCTTGCGAAGCCGATTCATTTTCCACATAACCTTAAGTTTCGGGATCGTCTTCTTGGGAAATCTGCGGTCAGATGTATAAATCCTGTGCTTTGCGATTCCAAGTTTTACGCCCATTTCCTTAAGAGTCAGTGAAAACTGATAATCCTCCATGATCGGAAGGTTCGGGAACATTCCCGCCTCAAAGAACAACTCCCTGTCTATGAAGATTCCCTGATCTCCAAACATAATCTTGCGGTCTTTGATCCGGTGATTGGAAATGACACGGCACGTCCACATAAAGAAATGCTTTGAATGAAATGCAATTCCAAAACACCCTGCCAGATGGTCTTTCATCACATAACGAATCTCCGCCAGCGGATGCTTCGGAAGCTCGCTGTCACTGTGCAGGAAAAACAAAATATCCCCGGAACTTTCTTTTGCTCCCAGATTCATTTGATTTGCCCGGCCTTTTTCTGAATGAAGTACACGGAACCTGGAATCAATCATTGACAATGTCCGGTCTTTGCTTCCGCCATCTACAAAGAGAATTTCACATTTGTCCAGAAGAGGAATCAACTGTTTTTGCAGTGATTTTATCGTGGATTCTTCATTATAAATCGGAACAATAACAGAAATCTTCTGTTTTTTCAGAAGATAACGTCCAGTCTCACTTTTCTGCAATTCCAGAGTTTTACGCATCCGGTTTCGAAATTTACTAATATCTTCTTTCTCATCTATATCATGAAGCGTTCTTGCAAAACCAACTGTATAACCAGCCTCAAAAGCTGCTTTTGCTGTATTTTCCAAAACACTTGCATGGCTGTAAGTCTGTTTTTCAAACACCTCTCTCACTGGCTTCTTCATACCTACAAGATAATATCCACCGTCCTGCGTTGGTCCCAGAACAATGTCATGCACATCTAACAGACGAAATGCATAATCTAAATCTGCCTGCTTAATTTCCGGCACATCCGTTCCAATCAACACACAGGATCCATAATCTTTGGCAAGAACCCTCTGGATTGCCATGTACATTCTCTCTCCCAAAGATTCCCCCATCTGCGGAAAATAAATCTTGTCATCCCCAAATATATTCTTTAATGCAGCTCCTTTATCGTCCGGAGTGTAACAGATATAAAGATCCGCCTGTGTTTTTTGACATTGCCCGGCAATATCTTTCAAAAAGCAGGTGTGCAGCCCGGCACATTCCTGCGGCGAAAAATATGGCATCAGCCTTGTCTTTGTCTGCCCCGCCACCGGAACTCTTGTAAATACAATGATTGCTCTTCTCATCTTTTATCCCCATTCTTTTGTTGAATTGTCACCTGGTACGGAGTCATTTTTAAAACAAATGGAACTGTTCAGAGCCAACTTCCAAAATGCTACGCATTTTATACCTGTTTTTTGAAATTTTGCTTGGCTCTGAACAGTTACCAATTATGTAAATTTCGTCTTCGCACGGTTGATCATGGATTTCTTCACATCCGGCTTTTCATAAGTCTTTAAAATCTCTGTCAGGAGATGTCTCACGTTCTGACAGCCTCCACGAGTCAGATTGCCGGAGCAGGAAGCACAATAACTATATACTTTTTTCTCTCCTGCAAGTGCAGATGCCATGTGCTTTGCAATTTCCGGTTCTTTCACCGGTGCACAGCCTCCAAGACCACAGCACTGTACTCCTTTTACCGATTCCAGACTTCCCTTCACGAATCGCTCTGCTGATGCAAGAATCTCTCTTTTCTCACGATCCGGACAAGGCAAAAATACTTTGCCGGACTCCAGATTCTTCTCACCGATCCCTAGTTCTTCAAGTTTTGCATAAATGTCTGTCACTTTAACCTTCAAATAGGGTTTCAAAAAGGTATAACAGTTCGGACAAAGCATGATAACCTCTTCCACGCCTCTTTTTTCAAACTCATCATTAATACGCTGTATAATTCTCTTTTCATCAGCTTCCAGTCCAAGCTCCGCAATCGGCTTTCCACAACAGTCATAGGCAACTCCGATTCCATGTTCTTTCAGAAGCTTCACAAGCTTCTTCATTGTCTTTGGATAAAATGAAGGAAAATTACACCCTGGGAAAAGGATGCATTTTCCAGCTGCATTACGATAATTTTTATAGATATAATCTTTCTTTTCTTTTAAGAGCATTCCATACCCTTTTTCACGAAATGTCCCTTCTGCCTCCCGGACATTTTCCCGGCGAAGCTTTAGAATATAATCCCGCCCGTCAATCCCAATCGGGCAGACTTCTGTACATTTTCCACACAAAAAGCAATGATAAGATAATTCCTTCAGCTTTTCAGTGTCCCCAATATCAATGCCATATTTTTTCAGAAACTCACAATGCTTCTGACAGACATGGCAGTGTATACACTCCGACACATCATTTTTACTCTTCACTTTGTTCCTCCTGCACATAATGCTTCTTCAAAAATGCACCAAGCCCCATAACAACTACTGCCAGTACAAGTGCAATCCCTATATAAAGGATCCGTTTCTCTTTGTCTGCAAGTCCGGCTATTCCAACCGTATACATAGCCGTTCCTGGCAGCATAAAAATCAGAGAACAGATGGAATATGTGGAGAACTTAATATCTGTTACCCCGTAGGCAAAATTCTGAAGATTGTATGGAAACAGCGGGACCAGTCTTGTAATCATAAGAATAAAAATCTCGTTACTTCCCGTCTCATCAAACAGCCATTTTTTCAGATATTTATTTTTCATTGCCATCGGTTTGATACTGTCCTGAAGGAAAAATCGTCCCACAACAAATGCGACCATTGCTCCAAGCGTTGTCGCAACTGAGCAACAGATCGTTCCAAGTACCGGTCCAAATACCAGCCCCGCAATAATTGCAAATGTCACTCCCGGGAGTGCCAGAACGACACAACTTACAATCGTAAGCACTGTGTAGATCAACACCGCCAGAAGAAGATCATCCTGTACCATATTTTCCAAAAATTTCAAATTCTCTGTATTTCCCAGGTAGGCAGACCACCCGAAAATGTGATTGAGTACCAGAATCACAACAATAATTCCGATAAATATCCACACTTTTTTATTTTTCATTCTTCGTTATCCCCACTGCAATACCATTTCTCACAATCTGCATCAATGTAGCCGCCCCAAAAAGCGGCATTAAAAAGTAATATGCCGCAAGTGTTTCGATGGACTTAAATATTGTTATCCCAAGATAGACAATTCCCAGTACTGACATCACCATGATCATAACCAGATCAATCTTTCCCAGCATCTCTTTTTTCTTTTTATATCCGGCAATAATCAGCACAATCAGCACAATTGCCACAACTACTGTAATATACTTTACTATACCATAAACCGCATTTTTCTGAAACTGCATATTGTGATAATTCACCCAACGGAGCATGCCTAACTTCTTCTTTGTAAAGTACTGGATTGCATAAGCTCCAATCAAAAAAGCAATGGTCAGTAAATCAAAAAAAATGTAACTTATTTTTTTCATATTTCCTCCATAATACTGCTAAACGCTGTCACCGGAACCCAGTGACAGCGCTCA
Organism: Dorea sp. AGR2135; assembly: GCF_000420885.1. NCBI lineage: Bacteria > Bacillati > Bacillota > Clostridia > Lachnospirales > Lachnospiraceae > Dorea > Dorea sp. AGR2135. The sequence continues at coordinate 178,506 of NZ_ATVU01000003.1, forward strand.
TATTTTTTATTACTTTTCATTAATCTGATACTTTACTCCAAGTTCAGTACCGGATTATTTTGCAGCTTTTCCTGTCGGAAGCTCTCCAACTGTTGTATGCTGGCAGTCAGCACTTGCAGGATCACCAACCTGTACCGGATAGTCATCGTGCATTAACCACTCATACCATCCACCATCGTATACAGAAATGTTATCGTATCCATTCTCATAAAGCACAAGGAATGGTACCGTTGCTCTCCAGCCTGTTCCACAATAGAATGCAAGGTGATTATCTAATGTAAAGTCACAGTCTTTCCAAACTTCTTTCAGTCCGTCCAGATCTTTTACAGTTCCGTCATCGTTCGTGAAGTCTGCAACATCTGCTGCAGTCTTGGCACCTTTTCCCCATACAGCTCCATCCGGCTCACCAGCTTTGTCCATATAGTTATATCCACTTGTCTTTCCAAGCCACTCTTCTTCACTTCTGATACTTACTAATTTGAAGTTGTCATCATTGGCAAGTTTATCTTTTGCTTCTTCGATAGATGTCCAGTACTCTGGATGAGCTGGTACAGTTGTTCCGAAATCTTTTGCTTCTGTTCCTTCATTTGCCTTTGTTTCTGTCTCGTATCCGGCTTTCTCCCATGCATCGATTCCACCATTTACAATCTTGACATCCTCAACACCAGCCCAGATATAAGCATAGGCTACACGCGCTGTTCCGGAAATATCTCCACCGTAAAGAACAACCTTTGTATCTTTTGTGATTCCGTGAGAAAGAAGATTCTTCTCAATCTCATCTGCTGAAAGAAGATTGTATGCACCTTCCTCAGATCCTGTAGCATCCTCTACTTCAACATCACCGACATAAATTGCTCCTGGAATGTGACCTTTCTGATATGACTCACAATCCTTTGCATTATCACTGTAAGCAACCTCTGCAACTACTACATTCTCATAACCTTTCTGGTTACCATCCATAGCACTCTTTAACCACTCTGGTGTTACATATACAGTTCTCTGCTTTACAGCCTCAACATCTTTTGTCTCTTCTTTTGTGTCTTTTGCTGTTTCTGTCTTAGTCTCAGACTTTTCATCTGATTTTGAGCTTGATCCGCATCCAACTGCAAGAGATGCAACCATTGCTGCACTTAAAAGTACCGCTAATACTCTTTTTTTCATTGTACATTCCTCCTTATAGCTGTTATGGAATCTGTCTTGACATCATCTTCCAGTTCTTTTATGTATGTCCAAATCGGAACATTTTTCGTTCCACAACATCCATTGGGGTATTCTATCAATCACAATTTACTCTGTCACGAATGCAGCAGATACATCTCCGTCTTTTGCACCATTCTCAATGATGTAAAGGTTATCTAAATCAAAGCCAGCGTCTTTCAGTATAGAGATTCCTGTCTTAGCACACTTGTTTCCGCTGTAGCAAAGAAGATATACTTTCTTGGAAGAATCCATCTTCTCTGTTGCCAGTTTGTACATAGCTGTCTGAGCATCTGCACTTTCAATCTCTTTTAATCCGCACTGGAAAGATCCTTTTAAGTGTCCTGCTTTGTATGTATCATCATCACGAACATCCAGAATCTGAACATCTTTGTCATCTACTGCTGCAACTGCATCTTTTCCAGATACATACTGCCAGTCGATGTTCTCTTCTGTACGGTCTGTTGTAAGAGCTCCGCTTACGTCAGCAAGTGCTTTTGCCCCACCCTCTACTGTGTAGATAGATGTTGACTCGATTCCTGCATCTCTTAATACACCTGTTGCTTTTTCAGCTCCACGCTTACCACTGTTACAGATGATGTAGATATCTTTTCCATCGTTCAGGTTCTTTTTCGCGTAATCTGTCATAGCGTCAACTAAGGAATCATCCTCTAATGGGAAGATTGGGCACCACTCAGAATTCTTAACTCTTCCAGTCACATAGTTATCCCACTCTCTTACATCGAGTACGTGAACTCCGTCAGCTTTCGCTGTATCCTCAGCAGATACATACTGATACTCATCGTCTGCCAACTCTTTTTTCTCCTCTGTTTTTGTATCTGCAGACTCTGTCTTTGTCTCAGATTTTGTGTCAGAACTGGAGTTTGATCCGCATCCTACAACCATAGATCCTGTCATTGCTGCTACTAATAATAATGTTACGACTCTTTTTTTCATGTTTTTCATCTCCTCAAATGTTTTATTTTAATTTTTAGAACTCTAATTTCTTTACGATGTTTTTCATCTGTACACCGTGAACCAGACTTGCACCGCCACGGATTGCTGCTGCCACATGGACAGCCTCTGTCATCTGCTCTTCTGTCACTCCCTTATTCAGACAGTCATTGGTATAAGCATCAATACAGTATGGGCACTGTACCGTGTGTGCCACAGCAAGTGCGATGAGAGATTTCTCTCTTGCTGTCAGTGCACCTTCTTCAAACACTGCATTATAGTAGCTGAAGAACTTCTCTGCTAACTCCGGTGCTTTTTCCCCAATGGTTCCAAACTTCGCCAGATCTTCCGGATTGTAGTAAGTATCCATTTCATATCCTCCCTTTTTCTTTTTTGGACTGCCGGTCCATATATATTTTTCTCAGCATAAAGATCAGTGCTGAGAGGGCAAACAAAATCATAAGCGCGGTCACAAATAACTTTGCACCGCCGGTCAACATGCCGCCAACGTAAGAGTACACAATTGTTGCCGGAAGCTGTCCGATTCCTGTTGCAATAAAGAATGACATAAATGACATAGATGTCAGTCCTGCCGCATAACTTACAATATCGAACGAAATAAATGGAAGCAGACGGCAGATCAGAATTGTATTCTTTCCATATCGTTCAAAAAATGTATCAATCTGAGCCAGTCCGCTCTTGCTTGTAAGTTTCTCTGCCACATCACGTCCCAGAATTCTTGCAATGTAGAAACATACAGCCGCTCCTGCCATAGCACTTGTCCAGGAAAGGATTGCTCCCTGCCACCATCCAAACAGATTCGCATTTGCGAATGTGAGCAAAAATGCCGGAAGCGGTGCTGCAATGGACTGAAAGATCATCAGTAAAAATGAGATTACAGCCGCATATGCTCCATAAGATGCCACAAAATCACGTACAACCGTAAAGTCTCCGCTTGCAAACATGGCAAATACCTTGTTCATCATTTTATTGACACCTGGGACTAAAAAATACACAGCGACTGCTGCAATCACTGCGATTAATAATACAACTTTCCCCAGCCAGTTCTTTTTCTCTTTCATATCTTTAAAATTCCCCTCTGAAATATATAATGTCTGTTCATTTTACCAACAGATTTTCAATATGTAAAATTAATAAATATTAACAATTCGAATTTATAAATCAGCTATACTAATAATACCTTTTTGTACTCTTTTCGTCCAATTGTTATTATCAATGTTTTTCATTCACTTATTCATTTTATTTATATATCTCCGTGATAGGAAAACATCGTTCCCCTGCATGCATCCAAGATCTATAAATCTCATCTTTAAAACTTTTTTCTTCTTTGATCTCCGGAAGATTCAAGGTACAATTGCCCGGTGTCTGCATTCGCAGATTCCCTGTTTGTAAGTCTTCTTCGGTAATTTTGAATTTATTTTTCCTATGCGCAAACAGCTCTTTGTGCATCAGATAAACTGCTGCTGTTACATCCCAGTTGTAAAATCCGCCAATTCCATAATCCTCTTCATTGTACCCAAACCAGTAATCTGTCTTTTCCCGGATATAGATTGCTGCCGGGTTTTCTGTTCCCAAAAGGCGCTTTTTATATTCTTCTTTCGTAAATAAAACTTTCAGACAGTTATTTCCAGTAATTATGGACACATTTTTCCCTTTTGTCAGTACCGCTGCTGTGGCTTCTGGATCACAGGAAAAATTCAACTCATCCATAATCTTTTTTTCAAAGACAAGAGGTTCTGTAATCCCGCCCATCAATACGATCTCTTTCACTTTTTCAAAGAAATGTGGATCTAATGTATACGCCCCGCCCAGATTTGTCAGGGAACCTGTTGCAAGAATCGACAACTCTCCTGCATACTGGTTTGCCATATCCACCAGAAAGTCAGCCGCATCACTTTGAAACTCACCGCGAGCCGCCCCTCCTTTTCGTGCCGGCAGTTCTGTCTGCCCCAACTCCGAAAGCATACGGTTCATTGTCTCCCACACAACATCAATTTTATTATTACCATAAGTAGCTGTTACACCAAGCAATTCTGCTTCCGGACATCCCAGAAGATACATAAGTGCCAGACCATCATCCACATCACAACCAGGAACACCTAGTGTTAAATCACAGTCATACACGATTTTTTTCATCAGACTTCCCCGCTTTCAAACCATACAATATCTTTTTCATTTATCTTTATCGCAACGATCATTCCACCCGACAAATTCAGTTCGCTGATTTTACTGCTCATTACCTGGCTTAACAATTCAAGTCTGCCAAAATACGGCTCTTCCAAAATCAAACTAACCTCTGCCAGTTCCCCTGCAAATGTTATTTCTTCCACCTTTGCATGTATGGAAATATCATTCTTGTTTTCTTTACCTTCTACTTTAGCTATTTGTACTGAAAATAGTCTGAGAATTCCTTCTATCATTCTTCCATCATGTTCTTTTTTCATAACGTTGACTTTTCCAAAATACTCTGCCACCATACGCGATGTCGGATGATAGAACATTTCTTTTGGCGTATCATATTGGATGAACCTTCCACTGTCCATAAGCGCGATTCGATCAGACATCTGCAATGCTTCCCGCTTGTCATGAGTAACAAGAATGGTCGTTATTTTCCAGGTTTCGTGTAGTTTTCGTACGAGTTCGCCCATTTCCAGGCGGAGTTTTTCATCAAGCCCCGAGAACGGTTCATCAAGAAGTAAGATTTTGGGTTTCGCTGCCAAAGCTCTTGCAAGCGCTACTCTCTGCATCTGGCCTCCGGACATTTCCCTTATTCTTCTCTTTTCAAACCCAGAAAGCTGCACTGCTGCCAGCAATTCTGCTACCTTTTTCTTTCGTTCGTCTTTTTTCACACCAGCAATCTCCATTGGAAATGCAATGTTCTTTTCTACAGTCATATTGGGAAATAAACGCAGATCCTGAAATACGATAATTGTGCCTCGCTTTTCTGGTAGAATATTTGTCGCCTTTTCCCCCTGTATCCACACCTCGCCTTCCTGCACTTCCACAAGTCCGGCAATGCTTTTCAGCAATGTTGTTTTTCCACAACCTGACGGTCCTAACAGCGAAACAAATTCTCCCTGCTTTACTTCAAGATTTATACCATGCAGAATCTCTTTTTTTTGAATTGTAACTTTTAATTTTTCTACCTTAAGACTCATAGAACCCTCCACTGTTTTCCTTTGTCCAATGCTTTGCAAGACCTTCGAATAATGAAAATAATATCAATGTCACCCCTAAAAATATCACACTGTACACGCATGCAATGTTACGATTTCCACTTTGAAGATATGGAACCATAACAACGGTGAATGTCTTCACTTTTCCACCGCCGATCAACAACGTCATAAAATACTGGCTAAAAGACACGATATAGGCCATACAGAAAGAAGACAGCATGACAGGAACAAGCATCGGAAGTGTAGTATGAAAAAATGCTTTCCACGCAGAAGCTCCCAATACTCTCGCCTGTTCCTCCAACCGGTTACCGACAGCCTGCGTTCCGTCTATTAACAGCCGGACTGCATATGGAAGTGACGCGATCAGATGAATCAGTATCACACCTGTCACTGTATTGTTAAGCCCCAGTTTTATGAATAATACCTGAAGTCCCATGGCAAGCACTGTAACCGGAATCATAAAAGGCAGGATTGTCAAAAAATAAATCAACTGTTTTCCCGGAAAGTCATAGAGTACAACCGCACGAGCCGTCATCAGCGCAACGACTACCGAAAATGATGCTACAACAACCGAAATTTCTGCACTGGAAGCAAACACCGCACTTAATTCTGTCCCTCTCGCCGAAATTTGATCCAGCGCACGCATAGAAAACACCTGTGGAAACAGATCCGGCCATGCCCAGCGTTCTGTAAATACCCAAAGTATCATCGTTGCAACCGGAAATAAGATCAGAAACACCACGATTAAAATAATAATATAACTAAGTATTGATTTTCTTTTTTTCTTCATGATTCTTACCTGCCAGATAACTTACATTTTTCTTTAACATTACAAAATACAGCACCGCACTTACCATGGAAATGCATATGATAACTCCATTTAACGCCATAGCATACGGACGGTTTTCAAGATTCGGATGAATATACTGCTGGTATGCCAGAATCGGCAGTGCTTTCGGCGTAGTCGCTCCCAAAAGAAACGGGAGTTCATAAGCTCCAAGGGCAAACACAAAAATTATCAGAAAGCCACTGATAATTGTCTCTTTGCAAAGCGGCAGCGTTACTTTCACAAATGTACAGATTTTCCCTGCCCCGAGATTCCTGGCAGCCTCCCCCAGTTTTCCATTGATATTTGCCATTAATGCAATAACAAAATATACAATAAATGGAAGTTCCTTCCACACATAAGCCAGAATAATTCCAAATCCATGTGCATCATATATAATCAGAGGAAATTGCTGCTGATCACTAATCAGTCCAAGCGCATAACCAATTCTTGCAAGAATTCCATTCTGAGAACAGATGTTAACTGCAAATATAGCCACAACAACATGGGGAACTATAATCGGCATCTGTATGATCCGCATCATAAGTCCAGACGTTTGTCTGACAGACACACACAATCCGGCAAGAATCACACCACCTGCAGTTGCAATTGCGGCTGATAAAAATGCAATTTTTAAGCTGTAGCTCACAGATTGAAAGAGCTCTGGCTTCATCAATATTTCTTTGTAATATTTCAACGTAGGTTCCCTTAATCCAAAAGCTGGAATCACCCCGAAACTCTGGGTGATTCCAGTTATTAACCCGATCAGAAATATAATGATCAGTACAATCTGAGGAACCAGTAATAAATATGGTACCACTTTTTTCTTCATAAAATTATTTTCCTACAACTTCCTCATTCCAGATCTCTTCAATAATCGGAACAAGCTGTGCCGGCATCTCCGGAAGACGTTTGGAAAGAAGCTCGTCCGGAGGAATGGTTCCTTTTCCAAGATCTACTTTATCAAATTCTGCCTTCTGGTCATCAGAAAGTTTTGTATTATCTAATACCGGGATTACTTTTAACTGATCATAACGGTCTGCCTGAACCTCCGGCGAAAGCATCTCATTGATAGCGACCATTGCTCCAGCTTTGTTTGCTGAATTCTTGGCGATTGCCATAAAGTTTGTATTTCCAATTGTTCCTTTATCGAACTGGAAGGACTGAGTTGTCTCTGTGTATTTTCCATCTGCAATATTTACTGCTGTGTCATATGCACCGTATGTCATGTAAAGAACCACTTCACCATCTGCAAACATGTTGTCCAATGTTGTGGAAGAGTCCGGGAATGTCTTTCCCTGATTCCATAAGTAAGGATTCAGTTCTCGTAAATATTCCATAGCCGGTTCAATTGCCTCTTTTACTGTTTCTTTGTCAGCTTCCATAGTCAGGAACTGCTCATATCCACAGATTTCATAGATAATATTTCTGACAAATGCACTTCCTGTAAAGTCTGGAAGAGCCGGATATGTTACTTTTCCTGGATATTTCTGCACGAATGCTTTCAGTTCTTCTGCACTCGTCGGAAGATCTGGTGTTACCGCCGTATCCGCAACCATAACTACCTGAGCTTTTCCATATGGAGCCTCATATCCATCAGTCGGATAAGCAAAGTCTAATTTTACATCTTCAGAATCACCATCTACATAGTCATTGAAATTCGGAAGTTTGTCTGTAAATGGACCATATAACATATCTTTTTCTTTTGCAGACTGGAAATTCTCTCCATTAATCCAGATTATGTCGATATCACCGTTGTCTTCACTGGCATTCTTGTCTCCCAGTTCACCGGAAAGCTGACTTAAAATCTGATCAATATCCATCGGAACACGTTCCATAGTAATATCATATTTTTCCTTCATAATCGGTGCAAATGAATTATCCAGCCAGTCATTCAGCTTATCATCTCCACCCCAGCCATAGAAAGTCACTGTACTTCCTTTCGCCTCTTTCTTCAGTTCATCAAAACCCATACTGTCTACTTCTTTTGTTGTAGCAGTATTTTCCTGTTTACTGTCACTTTTTGCACCACATGCCATCATAGAAACAGACATGGCAAGTGCAAGTATCACTGCAACAATTCTCTTTCTCATACATTTCTCCTTTGATTTAATTGATAACTTCTCTCATTTTATCAGTTTATACAGAAAAGTCAAATCAAAAATCTTTATAAATACAAAGAAAGAGCAAATGCTTTAACACATCTGCTCTTAATTATTTAAAAATTATACGACATCTTTTTTACTGCACTGCTTCCGGATTGGACACACTGACTTTATGGTCATACCATTTACCCTTTGTTCCAATCAATGCCAGATCAAATTCATCGTCCAGTGTCGGTACCGGTACGTCAAAGGAATATGCTTCCTTTGGCGCGGAACCATCAGAATAAGTAATCTCTGTTGTCTCTGACGGATCGATCAGATCTGCCCCGTCTTTCTGTGCATCTTCTGCTGAGCCTAAGAATAACTGTACGATATTTTTAGAATTCAATGTAATATGTACTGTCATCTTACCATCTTTAACAGTCAGCGTTGCTTTTCCGTCATTATAGTCCGGATTCTCGTGGAACATACCGCTGTCTGTATTAAAATCTACCTTATAAGTTCCATCTTCCAGCTCAGGCTCCTTCGCATCTTTGCTGTCAGTCTTTGCTTCTGACGCATCATCTTTGGAAGCTTCTGTTTTTGTGTCATCTTTCTTATCCGTATTACTTCCGCATCCGGCAAGCATTGTCATTGCCATACTGGCGGAAAGTAATAAAACTAATAATTTCTTTTTTAACATGTCCATTCTCTCTTTTCTAATTATTTTTCTTTATAATTGTACTCTGAAAATCTGACCTGTCAACTATTTAGCTTCAATTGCAGCTTTTGTATGTGCTACATAAATCTGCTGAATTGCATCAATCTCTCCAAGACCTGCAATCTGTGATTCTACACTGTCAAATGCTTTTGACGCTTCAAACTGGCTCTTCCATGAATCATCATCGTCTCCTGCCATATCATTGTTCGCATGATCTCCTGCAACAACCATCAGTGGACGAAGGATTACTTTCTTATATCCGGCCTCTTTGATTTTCTCGATGACTGCCTGACACTCTGTATCTTCCGGCTCACCTTCTACAGTTCCGATAAATACATTCTTATATCCAAGCTGCTCCATCTGTGTCTGCATCTGATCATAACTTACATTTGCAACGTGTGAAGTTCCATGTCCCATGAATACAAATGCGGTTCCATCTTTGGCTGCTGCATCAATGCTGTCATAGTTTGCTGTCTTAACTGCTTCGTCTGTGATTGCTTTTGCAACTGCTTCTTTGTCTGCATTGATAACTGTTGTATCTGCTCCAACTTCGCCGAGAAGCGGCTCAGCAATCTTTACAGATTCAAATTTATCTTTATATTTTTCCACTGTCTCTGATAACTCATCATACTCTGCACCATGCATCAGATGTGTCGGCTGAACAACAAGGTTTTTAACTCCATTGTCTACTGCACGCTCCAGTGCCTGCTCCATGTTGTCAATCTTCTCATCATCACGGGCCTGTACGTGATTGATGATGATCTGAGCTGTAAATGCTCTTCTTACTGACCAGTCTGGATTAGCAGCCTGAAGTGCTTTCTCAATTCCACCGATGTCTTTTGCGCGGCTGTCATTGAATGATGTACCGAAACTTACAACGAGAAGTTCATTCTCACCAATCTCGTCCTGATTTAACGGATCATCTTTCGAAGCGTCACCTGTATCTCTTCCGAAGTAATCAGGATCTGCGTTTTCACCTTCTACTAATTCTTTTTGGGCATCTGTTAATGCGTCCCAGGCTTCCTTAGCTTCTTTGCACTGTTCATCTGTCTTGTCAGTTCTCTCCTGAACATAGATATCATCAATCAGTTTTGCCACCTTGTCTGCTGCCACCTGATCGCTGTCCTCCTTCGTATCCTCTGTCTTTGCATCACTCTTTGCGTCAGAACTTCCTGAATTTCCTCCACATCCTGCAAGCAGAGACATACTCATAGCTGCAGTAAGTAATACGACTACCAATTTTTTCTTCATCTTTCCATCCTCCATTTTTTTCTAAGATACAAAATAATTTTTCCGGAGGTTTTTTATTACATAAAAATTCATATAATAAAAAATCCCTGCCATTAAAAAATGAACAGAGAGTACGCAAAACAAACTATTGACGAAATGATCTTCCTTCCGTCAAATAGCCTTTCTATGTATTTCGTACTGCCAGTTCCTCGTGGCCTGAACAAATATGTTCCTGTACTGTGAAAGGCAGGTATCCCGGCTTATTGCTCAAGCGCTCTAAAATCAGCCTTCCCGGTCTCCCAGTGGCATGTAGGATTCAAAGCTCGCAAAATACGGTGACGAGTTCGTACAGGATTCACACCTGTTTCCCTTTTCACCAGCCAGATAAATAACTTTTTATAATATCTTTCTCTGACTGACACCTCACACATTTTTTATTCTTTTGTATCTTTAGCTATTACTTTTACAATCTAACACATCTGATAATTACTGTCAATACATCAGCCTGTCAGACTGTATTCCATATTGGTTTCTCACTTCCATTACGGTCGGGATAAAATCCGGTCGATTTCTCTGGAAGCCTCACTCTTTGTCAGTGTATGTATGTCCATTTCCATAGAAATATTCTTCTGTTGCATAAGCCTTGTGAGAAATTCGATCTGTTTTGCGGTTATCGGTTCTTTTTTCTTCACTTTATATGCCAAGGGCTGTGGTTTAAAAACCTTCGGTTCCTTTTCCTCATAAAAATGCGCCATAGACTGATACAGTTTTGCGGTTGCCAGAGCATCATGATATGCCCGGTGCGCCGCCGCATTTTCGATATGATAGTATTCGCAGAGTGCGCCAAGCTTTCTGGATGGAAGGTCTGCGTGAACAACTTTGGCAATCTTAAGTGTATCAATTCCCATATGATCATAGGTGTAACCAAGTTCTTTTGCTTTTGTCTTCACAAAGCTGAAGTCGAACTGCACATTATGTCCGATCAGCGTATCCTGTTCGCAGAATTCAAGGAACTCCGGCAATACTTCGCCGCAGTTCCCTGCTCCTTCTACCATATCATTTGTAATTCCGGTCAGTTGCGTAATCATCGGAGGTATCCCGGCCTCCGGTTCGATAAAACGACTAAAACGGTCAACAACTTTTCCTTCCCGTACTTTCAATGCACCAATCTCAATAATCTCATTGTGCTCCGGGCTAAGTCCAGTCGTCTCTATGTCAAATGCAACATATGATTTTAACATCTTACTTGTCCGTCTCTTTCTCGTCCATTGCTCTTACTTTGTCATTTGCATACAATACGCCGCGCATACAGCCATTGCCTTTCACATCTGGATACCCCTCCTCATTATAACAGACTGTGATCACACAGCCATTGCGACAACCAGTACAAGTAAATTTCAAATCTGACATTTTCTCTTCCTCCCTCGCGCCTTTGCGGACTGATGCATGATTCATTTTTTCGCTACCCACGGATTTTTGTGCTATGCACTTCTTCAATCCTTAATATTATTAGTATAACATTTTGTTCATTTCTTAACAATGTACATATCTACCCATTTTGTCCATATTTACAAATTATTTTTCGTATTTTTATCTAAAATAGACAATGATTTTTCGTATTTTTAATATTATACTGTACTTTAGATAAAAAGGTTAATTATTTTAAAAGGAGAGGTAATCATGAACGAAGTATTAAATAACATTTATACTCGAAGATCTATTCGTAAATTCAAAGAGCAGGACGTTCCAAAGGATCTCGTAGATGAGATTGTCAAAGCAGGAACTTACGCTCCAAGCGGCAAGAACTTACAGACATACCGATTCTATGTAATGCAGAATGCAGATTCTATCAAGCGCCTTCAGGATGTTGTAGCAAAGGGAATGGAGAACCCTGCTTACACATTATACGGAGCAAAGGCAATTGTACTTGTTGCATGTGAGAAAGAAGCTGTCAACGGAGTCAGCGACTGCTCATGCGCGATTGAAAATATGCTTCTTGCAGCACACTCACTTGGACTTGGTGCATGCTGGATCAACCAGTTAAAATACTGTGGAGACAAAGAAGAAGTTGCTGATTACCTGGAAGGTCTTGGAATTGACAAAGACATGCAGGTTGTCGGAATGGTAGGAATGGGATATCCTGATGAAGAGCGCGAGGCTGCTAAAAGGCAGGACGATCTTGTTACATATTTGAATTAGTTTTTAGTTTCTTTGCATATCGAAATGGAGAGGGGTTTTGTTCCACTCTCCATTTTCTTATTCTCACACCAATGATATATTTTCATTTTCTAAAATTCAAGAATGTCTCGACAATCTATAATTCCACAGATATGTTCTGCTTTTCTATTCCATGTTTTTCGGCATAACCGGTCAGGAATAATGTCAGTGCTCCGTCTCCTGTTACATTGCAGGCTGTTCCGAAGCTATCCTGAAGTGCGAAGATTGCAAGCATCAATGCTGTACCATCATCACCAAATCCAAGAACGCCTGTAATGAGTCCCAATGATGCCATTACCGTTCCTCCCGGAACTCCAGGGGCTCCAATGGCGAAAATCGCAAGCAGGACGCAGAACAGTACCAATGTCTGAATATCTGGTAATGTACCATATAATACCTTGGACACGATCATACAGAAAAACACTTCCGTCAATACGGATCCGCACAGATGGATATTTGCAAACAACGGCACCCCAAAATCCACCATATCTTCTCTTAAAACTTTGGATTTTCTCGCACACCGAAGCGCAACTGCAAGTGTTGCGGCAGAAGACATCGTTCCAACTGCTGTAATATAAGCCGGTCCATAATGCTTTACGACTTCCATTGGATTCTTTCCAGAATAGACTCCTGCTACAACATACAGCACTGTCAGCCAGATATAATGTCCGATCATAACGATTACGACCGCACTGACAAATACCGGAAGCTGCTTTGTAATAGTTCCATCATATGATAAACAAGTGAATGTAAATGCAATAAACACTGGAAGAATTGGAATAATAATCTTTGACACAATTGCAAGTACAATATTTTGGAACTCATCTAAAATAGTAATGATCGTCTTTGCTTTTGTCCAGATTGCCGCAAGTCCGATTAAAATGGAAAATGCAAGAGCACTCATGACATTCATAATCTGCGGAATAGTCAGACCAAAAACATCTTCCGGCAATTCTTTTAAGCCTTCAATCTCTGACACAACCGGAAGATTCGGAATAATTGCATATCCAGCTCCCATAGAAAGAAGTGCTGCCAGTACGGACGACGTATATGCAACCATAAGTGCAACGCCAAGCATACGTGACGCATTATTTCCAAGCTTTGTAATAGATGGTGCAATAAATCCGATGACAATTAACGGTACTACAAAGTTAATGACCTGTCCCAGAATATTCTTCAATGGAACAACAACACTCATTACACTTTTAGGGAAAACCTGTCCAAAGATAATTCCAATAACAATGCCAATCAATAATTTCACTGGAAGACTGCTAAATATTTTTTTCATACCCTACCTCACTCATTCTTCATGCTCAATAAATTTCTTCTATGTATAAATCATTCTCCTTTTTATCCCAATAAAGAAATTTATTAGTTGAAAATATTATGTTTATTATACAGTTATCAAATATGTTTTGTCTACTTTTATCTTAGAAAAAGGCAATTTCTTATCATAGAAAAAAAAGGCATATCCTTTCGGATATGCCTTAAATTCAACGTGCGCGAGAAGATTCGAACTCCCGACCTTCTGGTCCGTAGCCAGACGCTCTATCCAGCTGAGCTACGCGCACATTACTGTGTTCCGTTTCTCTTGTGTCCCTCACAGCAAAATCTATTATATCGTAGGTCCCCATGGTTGTCAACAAGTTTTTTCAACTTTTTCAAACTTTTTTCACTGGAATTTTTCCACTCTTTTTTCTCTCCAGCACATTTGCCACCATCGTGATTGCAAATGCACATCCCATTGCAGCAATCATAGCCACTGCAAATGCCGGGCCTTTTCCTTCATTTGCCATAAACGGAGCAAGCACTGCCGGCACATAAGCGGTTCCTTTTACATTGAACAGTCCTACGATTGCTCCACCTACAGTTGCACTTGCCAGCGCTCCGGCAAAGACAATCTTGTTTGAGAACATGAATGGATAAGACGCCTCCACAAATGTTCCAAAACAGATATTGATAATGCAGCCTGGAAGTGCTACAGCCGCCTCACCTTTCTGCTTCGGCAGAATAATGTTAGCAAGTGTGATTCCTGCTGATACCATGACAAGTCCTGTCATATCAATAGCTCCAAGGAAACTAAATCCCATTTCTTCCATTTCCAATAGGACAATCGGAAGAATTGCCGCATGGTAAACACCTCCAATAATTGCCGGCCAGATCAGAAGTCCTGCTACCGCCCCTGCAAGGAGGGCATTGTAATCAATACACATGTTGATCAGAGAACAGATCCCATTTCCAATCCATAATGCTACAGGTGCAATAAGGAATTTTCCCACCAATCCAGCTGCCAGTCCACCAAGACCTCCCGAAGCAATATTAACTGTCGTACCCGGCACATTGTGACGGAAACAGAACACACTGATATAGTAAGCAAGCACACCTGCCAGGATTCCGATGATCAGTCCTCCCAGTATTCCTCCATCCACTGCCAGAATGCCGGCTACAATACCTGCAACAACTCCCACCTCATCAAGACCGGAAACCTGCTTAGCTGCAATTGCACAAATAACGATTGGAATTGAATTTACAAGTGTATCAAATACATCTGACAGACTTCCACATCCTGGAATCTTGCTACACGCCAGGCAAAGTGCCATGGCAATAAATGCCGGAAGGCTTGTCATCATAATTCCGCGGAAATTAATGCGCTTCCATATATTTCCTTCTGCTTTTGATGCTGCATTTTCTCCTGTATTACCAATAACTGGCATATATTTAATTTTCCAGTATTTTGCAAGTGCTGTCGTAAATGCAACGGCTCTTGTACGATTCGTTGTTCCTGTTGTTCCAGATGCTGCCAGAACATTACATCCCATGTTCTGCGTGAGCGCGACACCACTTCCGCCCGTTCCGGCCATCGGAATCTTCGTTCTTGCGCAGGCTTCCATTGCCTGTCTGTTAGCCCCGTCCGGACTGGCACTGACAAACATTACACCGTCAATTTCACCGTCATCAATCTTCTTCGCAAGTTTTGCGTCCACCTTTTCCGCTTCTACATTAACCTCTGTTAAAGTCCCCTGAAATACTGCCTGTATTTCTGTTCCATTCCATGTATATAAAGTTGCCGGGCTGTCCGGTCCCACATTATCCAGACTGCCAGATGCCAGTACATACTGTACAAATGTGATCTCCATGTCTGCAGCCGTTGTCTGTCCGCATATTTCTTTCATCATTGCCGGCAGATTGTTCCCACCTTGCTTATATAGATTTCCACCACTGCTTCCTATAAATGCAATCTTTTTTCCCATTCCTTTATGTCCTTTCAGATTAAATCATATCATCATGCTACCTTGCTAACATGGTAGCGTGCTAAATCAATGAAATAAGCTTACCATTTTCGAATGTATTTGTAAAGAGGAAAATATTATGCTACTATAAATATCTGGATTATTAAAACTATTATTTTAACGCAACATGAAAAAGGAAGAAACACTATGACTAAAAAGATTGCTGTAATAAATGATTTATCCGGATTTGGCCGTTGCTCACTGACAGCCGCAATTTCCGTCATCTCAGCCATGGGAATTCAAGCCTGTCCGCTTCCAACCGCAATTTTAACCGCGCAGACCGGATATCCGCACTATTACCTCGATGACTATACAGATAAAATGGATATTTACCGCCAGGAATGGCAGAAAATGGGACAGCATTTCGACGGTATCTACACCGGATTCGTCGCAAGCGAAGCACAAATTGATCAGATATTCCATTTCATAGATACATTTTATACATCAGATACATTTCTTCTCGTGGATCCGGTCATGGGAGATGATGGTATAAAGTACGATATGTTTACACCGAAGTTACTGGAAAAAATGAATGCGCTGGTCGGGGAAGCGGATATTATCACTCCTAATCTGACAGAGCTCTGCCTTCTGACTGATGCAGATTACGATGCAATCATAGATATTGCAGATACTCGTATTCTCATCGATGTGATTGGTGAATTAGCCTCCACACTTCTGCCACCGGATTCTGATAATTCAAATACATTGGATAGCAGGCAGACTTCCAAAAAAGAAAAAGAGATTATTGTAACCGGCATTCATTGTAAGAATGAACATGGGCAGAAAATGATGGGAAATCTGTACGTTTCCAAAGACACTCGAAAATTATTTGCATTTCCACATGTCGGAGGCAGTTATTCCGGAACCGGAGACCTCTTCGCTTCCTGCATTGCAGCCGGAAAGTGTCGTGGCGATGGTATTCCAGAACTGATCCAGTTATCCGGAACATTTTTAGAACAGGCAATCAAAGATTCCGCCGAAGAAAATGTACCTTATCCAGACGGAACAAACTATGAAAAATATTTGTATATGTTGATAAAAAAATAGAGTCCTGACACTCTGAAAAAATTAGGCAAGTGTCGCCGTTAATCAAAGATGGATATGCATACTTTTATTTTCTCAAATGTATAAAAAATTTTGCAAATTGTTTTTCTCTATGTTATAATGGCGTCATGCAGCGATGGTCGAGTTGGCTGATGGCATCTGCCTCGAAAGCAGAAGAACCGCAAGGTTCCGGGGGTTCAAATCCCTCTCGCTGCGTTTTTAGCAGAAAGTATTATATTAGCTTTCTGCTTTTTATCCGTAAAAATCCTTCCGGCAAAACAACCGGAAGGCTCCTCTTTTTTGAATACGTTTTAAATCTTTCTGAAACTTACTGGTCGGCTTTAGTGTGTATTTCATGAAAGTAAATGCTCCATCATTTTATCCACATCTGTATAAGACTTCCCAAGAGATGGATTCTTCTTCATTTCTTCTACTTCTCTTAATGCTGAAAGCGTTTCACTGTTCGGCGTTTCTTTTGTAATTTCAAATGGTATTCCTTGTTCTCTGATTGCCTGTTTTACAAATATTGTAAATGCTGTTGTTAAATTCATTCCTAAATCATTAAATAACTCTTCTGCCTGCTTTTTTAAAGCATCGTCCATTCTAATTGATACATTTGCCATAAGTTTCACCCAACTTTCTATAATGGTATAATTTTTATTTCCAATATTATTATATGGTATATTGCAACGCATTGTCGATACACCGTATTATATCTCCTTATTTTGAAAGATATGCAAAAGAATTAAGCTATTTCTATATTTTCATCAGATTTTCTTAAGAAATTTTAGAAACATTTCCATTTTCTGACACAAGGCATTCACAATTCTCCATTATAATGGACTTATCAATTGAAGAAGACGGTAGTCGTACTTGCAGAAAAGCCAGACATGGCAAATGTACACTATGCCCTCCAAAATGTCGGCTTACTGCTCACAATCAGGTATGATTACCGGACTTCGCCTAACAACAATTAAAATTTACATAGATAAAATGTTCAAACCCTTTCAAAAAAGAACCAGCACTTTCAAAAGTGTTGGTTCTTTTTTATTCCTGTTTCTTACTGCTCTCTGAATGTAATCTCTCCTGTGGAGGCATCCATGCCATCCACAATTGCCAGTGACTCCAGACGGTATCCAAGATTACGGATCACCGTTCCGCCAGTCTGGAAGCCTTTCTCGATTGCGATTCCGATTCCTTCTACTGTTCCACCTGCAGACTTTACAATCTGGATCAGTCCCTGAAGTGCACAGCCATTTGCAAGGAAATCGTCAATGATCAGTACGTGATCGTCCTCACTTAAGAATTTCTTTGCAACGATTACCTGATTCTTGCATTTGTGGGTAAATGACTCGACTTCTGCCGTATACATCTCGCCTTCAATATTAATGCTTTTTGTTTTTTTAGCAAATACGACCGGAACCCCGAAATGCTGTGCTACAACACAGGCGATTCCGATTCCAGATGCCTCAATTGTAAGAATCTTATTGATTGGTCTGTCCGCAAATCTTTTTTTGAATTCAGCACCCATCTGATCAAATAATTCTATATCCATCTGATGATTCAGGAAACTGTCCACCTTTAAAACATTTCCCTCTTTTACGATTCCATCTTTTACAATTCTTTCCTCTAAAAAGTTCATCACAGATTACTCCTTTGTTCCATTTCAGTTCATTTGGAAATTATTATACTCCTTTTCTTCATGAAATGCATCAAAAATTTGTTTCTGTCGCTTATTTTATGAGTTTCAAAAATATTTTAGAATTTTATTCTACTTTCAATGCATTCGGGTAAATTTTCTCTGTCTTGTTGCTGCTGATACAGTCTCCAATAGCCAGCCAAAAAAACTGGTACAAAAAAAGAGCCAGATTAATTCATATCCTGAGTACATATACTTCTCCTTTTCTTTCGTTTTCGTATTTGTATGAAAATCCCCACTTCTACAAGTAGTAACTTCACATACGTCAAATCTGAACTTAAAAGAAATATTAGCATATTTCACTTTGGAAATCTATGTTCTGGCTCTCTCTTATTGTATATTCAGGGGTTTACATATATTTTTTCACGATTTCATGCATTTGGCCCCACTTTTTCTCCATATCGCTGACCAGCTTGAACTGTGTTCTGCACCGATCCAGATTATGTTCCTCTCGATGGATCTTGAAGTATGTATCTCCCTGCAGATAATCTGTCAGGAAACGCATACCACATTCAAATGTCATGACCTTTGCTCCCATCGGCAAAAGTTCCATCTCCCGTTTTGTCAGCTTGCCATTACAGCCTTCAATGAATCCTTTTGTAAACAGATCAAAAAGCTCCATACTGCATTCAACCTTAGACAGATCTTTTTCATCTTCTGCACCTGTACTTGCCCCGAAACGAATGGCGTCACCGAAATCATTCACAGCAAGTCCCGGCATAACAGTATCCAGATCTATCACGCAGATTGCCTTGCCTGTCTTATTGTCAATCATAATATTGTTAAGCTTTGTATCATTGTGTGTAACACGAAGCGGAATCTCTCCCTTTGCCTGAAGGTTTGAAAAACAGCATGCTACATCTTCATGGTCCAACACAAACTGAATTTCTTTCTTAACACCAGCCGCACGGCTCTTAATATCTGTTTCTACCGCTCTTTTAAAAACCTCAAATCTTGCCTTCGTGTCGTGAAATCCTTCAATTGTCTCAAACAATGTATCGGCCGGATAGTCTGCCAAAAGATTCTGGAAATTTCCAAATGCCATTGCTGCCTGATAGAACTGATCCGGATTCTCTACCTGATCATAACTGCTCGCATCTGTAATAAAAATATAGGATCTCCAGTAATCTCCAAACGAATCCTGATAATATGGTTTTCCATCCAATGCCGGAATTACATTCAACGTTTCTCTGTCTGGATCTCCTCCTTTTTTTATAATTTTTTCGCGAAGATAGGAAGTCACTCCAAGAATATTCTCCATAAGCTCTACAGGGTTCTTGAATACATTTTTATTCATTTTTTGAAGAATGACCTTCAAAATCCCCATGCGTTTTACTTCAAATGTCAGCAAATATGTATCATTAATGTGTCCATTTCCAAATGGTATATCCTGGATCAGTCTTCCTTCATATTGAAAATGTGCAATTGCTTCTGCTTTCTGCGTTCTGACTACCTGTGTCATAATACTTCCTCCCGGTTTTATTCAAAAATCCTTCTACTTATTATTGACATCTTTTATCACTTGATTATTGTAGTATAAATTTGTACAAAAATCTTTATCATATTTCACTCATAATTTATATTATCTGCTTCTATTTCTTGCAATTTTTAATATATACGTTATAATTATTTATAACATTTGTACAAAAAATACAATTGCGCAAAGGAGACTTTAACATGGCATACAATGGATTTTTACCGGAGAATGTAATCAACATCGGTAAAATATACAGTATTCATTATTTTGAATACATGAGCGATTTTTCATTCGAAGGGGAAAGCCACAATTTTTGGGAATTTATCTGTGTAGATAAAGGAGAAGTTGAAGTGACCGGCGGTGATAAGAAGTTTATTCTTCACAAAGGTGAAATTGCTTTTCATGAACCTAATGAATTTCATAATGTTACAGCTACTGGAACGATCGCACCGAATCTGATTGTTATCTCTTTTCAATGTGATGATAATGCTATATATTATTTTCGCAAAAAAATTTTGAAGATGGATGACGTAGAACGCAATCTTCTGGCAAGCATTATTTTTGAAGCCAGACATACCTTCCAATGCCGGCTGGATGATCCATATCTTCAGAATATGCCGCTTAAACAGCCACCTGACATCTTCGGCTCACAGCAAATGATCCGTCTGCTAATAGAACAGTTTTTAATCCACCTTGCAAGACGTTACTCAGCCTCTTACACCAGCGTTGTCCGTCCAAAAGTCACTATGCCTGCAGCCAAATCAACAAAATCCAAAAATGACATTGAAGTCTACAGTCTGGTCACCGAATACATGAAAGAACATATTCGTTCTCATGTCACTATTGAACAAATCTGCAAGGACAACCTGGTCGGCAGATCACGACTGCAGAAGATATTCAAAAATCAATGTGGACTTGGCATCATCGACTATTTTTCGAAGCTGAAGATCAACTCTGCAAAAGAACTGATCCGCTCCAGACATATGAATTTTACACAGATTTCCGATTACCTTGGATATACCTCCATTCATTACTTCTCAAGACAATTCAAAAAAGAAACTGGAATGACACCGTCTGAATATGCATCTTCAATCAAGGCAATGTCAGAAGGGAAGTTTGAGGAAAATTAGTGGAAAATAAAATATATATTGCTCAAAAAGCTGCCTCAGATTCTGACTATTTCCTGTGTCTGAGGCACCTTCTTGAGCTTAACATATTATTTTCCCACTACTTTTTCTATAAGCGTAATAAGTAAAGGAATCTGTGTGCGAATCATCAGTTAATTTTTGATAGCTGGATTCGAAAACAGATTCCTTGCTTTATATAATATTCTTTTTATGTCTCTAACCTTTAATTCCTCCGGTAATTCCTCCGATCAATTTCTCTGACAGGAACAGATACAGGACAAATGTCGGTGCAAATACAATAATTACTGCTGCGAACATTCCAGCCCAGTTTCCGGTGTACTGCATGGACTGCAACATTCCATAAAGTCCTACGGCTACCGGACGTAATGCATCGTTGTTTGCAAAAATCAGTGACAGGAAATACTCATTCCAGATATTAATGAAATTGAATATTGTCACTGTTACCAGTCCGGACTGAGCCATCGGGAACATAATCTTCCAGAAAGCTTTTGCCGGAGGACATCCATCAAGAGCTGCTGCCTCTTCATATGTACTGGAAATATTTGCAAAGAAAGTAAGTAAGAAAATCGTTGTATATGGAATATTAATTCCTACATACAAGAAGATCAAAGTTACCTTACTTGCTGCAACATTATTCAGAATTCCAAGATTTGCTACAACTCCAAACAATGGAAGAACGATCATCGTGATTGGAATACCCATCGCAGACACTAAACTTGTCTGGATAATTTTATTCCCGATAAATGTATATCTCGCAAGGACATATGCTGCCGGCGCACAGATCAGGATCAGCAATACACAAGATACTACTGCATAAAGGAGGGAGTTTGTAAAGAATGTTGCAACTCCGCCACTTCCCCATGCCTGCACATAATTTTCAAAGTGTAGTCCCGACGGGAATTTCAATGCTTTTCCTGCAAAGATATCTGTTGTAGTAGAAAGACTGGCTGCTATGATCCATCCAAGTAACATGAATGTAAATGCCACCCATAAAATTACTATAATATATCCAGGAGCGAGCGCCATTTCATGTTTCCAGTCAATTTTCTTTTTCACTTTTATTTTTTTCTCTTTTTCCATCTTGCGTCTCCTCCTTTCTAAAATTCTAAGTCATCCTCTTTAATCAGTTTATTACAGATTGTAAAAATAACTACAATACAGATGCACAAGATAATACCGATCGCTGCTCCATATCCTGCATTTCTTTCTGTAACTGCATTTCCGGCTCCAAATGTCTGCATGTACATGTACTGTACCGGGACAATAGTTGCCTCATCTGCTGTTACGGTTGAGAACATCTGAGACCACACAAAGAATGCCGCTGTACTTACTGACCACATCGTAATGTTCGTCTTAAATACTCCTTTTAATAAAGGAAGTGTCATATGCTGGAATTGCTGTGGCCTGTTGGCACCATCAATGGTTGCCGCTTCATATAGCTCCGGACTGATTCTCTCAATTCCACTCATCCAGATCAGCATGTGATATCCAATCATTCCAAAGCAATATGCAAATAACAATGCTCCGAATTTGTGACCTGTATCCAGCCATGCTGTCTCTGCCAGTTTATGCATACCGACCGCATCAAGAATAGATTTTAGTAATCCGAACTTAGAACTATATACATACTGTAACCACATAGTTGCAAGGGCTACCGCACTTACAAGGTTCGGAAGATAGATTACCGCACGAAAGAATTTCTTACCACGGATTCCACTTGTCAGGATAACTCCAAACAGCAGAGAAACAGAAAGTACAATTGCTCCACCGATTGCCCAGATTTTAAACAGATTCAGCATAGACTTTCTAAAAATTGCAGTTGCAAATAATTTCTCATAGTTCTGTATACCTACAAATGTCCACAAACCTGTTGTGTCTGTAACGGAATCAATTTTGAAGAAACTCATCATAATCGTCCGGACGATCGGGTATAAAAAAACAATGAGGAAGATGATAACTGCCGGCGCCAGGAAGCCTACGATCATTTTCTTATTATTTTTCATCTCATTTCCTCCTTCTCGCATAATCTCAGCCATCTGCCTCATTCTTTTTTCAGATGTCCTGCGACCGTTTTTTAAAAGAAATATGGCGGCGATGCCATAACCGCCCCGCCACCATATTATAATATGCATCTTATTTGATTATCTCAAATGACTTATTTTCCTGCTGCTTTTTTCATTCCAGAAATGAATCCTGCTGCATCTAATTTACCAGCTGCGAGCTCAAGTGCGCTTGTCTTTAATGTACCAGTCAGGTCATTGTTGCTCTCTGCGCCTGCTGCCCAGTCATAGTATGTTGTTGTTGCATCAAATCCAGCTTTTACTTCTGCAAGCTCTGTTGGCCATGCATCAGAATTTGCTTTGTCAGTTGGGATACAAAGAGCTTCTTTTGTCATCTCTTTGTCATAATCACCTGTTGTGATATAAGTAATCAGCTCAAATGCTTCGTCAGCCATCTTGGAATCTTTATTAATTGCAAATACCTGATTAGCAATGTTGTTAGCTGTATTGTCATCTGTTCCGTTCGGAACTGATGGATAGTTGAAATATCCCCACTCAAGATCCTCAGCTACAGAAGCTTTTGCTTCATTTGGAAGCCATGATCCGCAGATAACGATTGCTGCATCTCCAGGAGCAAATTCCTGATTCTGTCCTGCCGGATATACATTTGTCGCAATGTTCTTTGAGAAGTAACCTTTTTTAGCGAAATCTGCAAAGCTCTGAGCTGCTGCAAGAACTCTCTCATCATCCCATGTTACGTTCTGACCATTTACTTCTTCTCCGGTTACAAGAGATTTTACTCCATCCTGTCCAATATATCTTGCAAGATGATATCCGATAAATGATGTCATATAAGCATCGTCTGCTGTGATTGGTGTAATACCAGCGTCTTTTAATTTAGCGCATACTGCATCTAACTCATCCCATGTTGTAGGAACTTCTTTGATACCAGCTTTATCAAATAATGTCTTATTGTAAAAGAATCCGAAGATTGATGGCTGATATGGGATTGAATGAAGTGTTCCATCCTCATATGCTGCACGTGCAATTTTGAATAATGTCTCGTTTCCGTGCTCTGACTCGTAATCTTTTGCCACATCCTCGAGATCTAACAGATATTTTCCCCAAGATCCGTTTACACGGTTTACATCTTCATCGAACAGGTCGATGGTCTGCTTTGCATCGAGTGCAGGCTGAAGACCTTCACGCTGTCCGGAACGTCCCTTGAACTGAACGTCTACTTCTACACCTGTATCTTCTGTATACTTTGCAATCGCATCCTGGATTACTTTCGCCTGTGGCTCATCTTTACTCCACATAGCCCAGTATACAAGTTTCTTGCCATCTCCTCCAGATGACTTGGAATCGTTGGAACTTCCGCCACATCCAACTAACATGGTCGCAACCATTGCAGCACATAAAAGTGCACTGATTACTTTCTTTTTCATTCTTTTTCCTCCTATACCATTTTGGTAAATCGTTTTTAGTAATTTTGCAATTACTCTTTTCTCGTTGGATTCATTATGTCACAATTTTGCACAATAATCTTTATCCTAAAGTTTCATTAATTTGCACAATCTGCTCTAAAATGCTGTTTTCAGCAAAATAACGGGCTATTTTTTGTACACATTGTATAAATTAATATTTTCACAATCTTGTTATTTATTCTACATTACACAAATTATTAAGACCTATTATCGATTTTCATCTGATTATTTTATCCCTGATTCTTTATATCAGAGATAATGCTGCTTCATCTCCCACCAAAATAACATCATTATGCATCTGAAGGATTGATGCCGGCACACCTGGAATCACTGGTCCGAAAAATGCTTTCTTTACAATCTCTGCTTTGTCTTCCCCACTTACTACAACAAGAATCTTCTTTGCCTGCATAATTGTCTTTATCCCCATGGTATATGCCTGTCTTGGAACATCCGCCTCCGAAGCAAAAAATCTTTTATTTGCCTCAATAGTACTCTCCTGAAGGTCCACACAATGTGTCCCCGTCTCAAATGCCTGTTCTGGCTCATTAAATCCAATATGTCCATTATGTCCCATTCCAAGAAGCTGAAGATCTACGCCTCCAAGGCTTCTGATCAGTTCCTCATAACGTTCACATTCTTTTTTACTGTCTGGTTCCATTCCATTGGGCAAATGTGTGTGTCTCTCCTGAATATTCACCTGATCGAACAGATGCTGATGCATAAAGTAATAATAGCTCTGTTCATTGCTTCCCGGCAGTCCTTTATATTCGTCCAGATTGACACTTGTCACCTCTGAAAAATCCAAGTCTCCTTTTTTGTACCAGTCTACCAGCTGACTGTAAGTTCCTATTGGCGTAGAGCCAGTTGCCAGTCCAAGTACACTGTTTGGTTTCAAAATGATCTGCGCAGAAATTATATTGGCTGCTTTTCTGCTCATATTCTTGTAATCTTTTGCTCTGTACACTCTCATAACATTTCCTCCATTTTTATAGACACTTTTTTTAATTCACTTTAAAATTATAGTAGTGTGGCAAATGCCCTTTTTCCCCGTACACTTTTTCGTGAAGGCTCTCCCAGATTGACTGGATATCGCTGTCACCTTCCCGGATATCTGACACATCAATTCCATCGCCGTCATTCAGCAAATGATACGCCTCTTCATTTCTTTCTAATTTTTCAAGTGCTGCCACATAATAATATTGAATTCGTCCGTTCTTCTGATTTTCTGCGGTCTGTTTTTTATATTCTTCATCAATTTCCTTGTAAGCCCCACATTTTTCCAGAATCTTAAACCCTTCCTTCTGATAAGATAGTCTCTCTCTTTGAAGCGCCATTCCTTCCATAATAAACTGTTTTGCCTTCTCAGGATCCGATTTCAGATACAGACACGCCAGTCCATGATATGCCCATGCATTGGATGTAAGATCAACAGATCTTGCAAATTCGTCTCTTGCATCTTCATTTCTTCCTGCAATTAGATAGCTGATACCAAGCTGATAATGTGCATACCAGTTCGCGGCATTCGGTGCATCTTTTCTGACTGTTTTCTCTTCCAGATATGTCAGGAATTTCTCTCCATTCCAGAACTCGTCCGGCTCATCTTCTGGATTTGGCATATGTAGAATGCCTGTCTCAAAGAAATGTTTCCACTTCTTTAATGTTTCTGACTGATTCACAAATTCCAGATGGCCAGTTCTTTTTGTTTTTGGTGCAAATGTTCCATATCCGCTTCCTGCCTGGACTAGCTTTGCCTGCTTCTTTGCAAGTCCTTTTGTCTCTTCCAGACGTTTCTTAAGTTTCTCAATCTCCTGATTTGCCTTCAGTTCCTCTGTCACCTTCTCATAACGCCATTCATGGGACTGTTCACATGCACCTGCACCAAGATCCACTGCTCCGTAGCGTTCCATCCATTCCCATGCAGTGTGTGGTGCCATCGGAATACAGCCATACTGTGTCTTTCCAAGTCCTGCCTGGATCTCCACATAACGTCCTGCATCTTCCGTCAAAAATTCCTGCCAGCGGTCGGAAGCATCAATATTTCCCCATGAAAATAGCTTCCTTCCCTGTAGTCTTGGTGTTGAAAATTGTAAAAGTCCATATCCATCTGGCGCAATATTGGCAATATATTTGGGTTCTTCCTTCGGAATATGAAAGAAATAATCTATACTGGTCGGAATCTTCTTATAATCTGTTACATCAATTCCATTAACAAACGGAATCTCTACTTTAAAACCATTCGTCCCTACCGCTGTAAATGCTTCCTTTGCCGGTACGACAAGGCGTCCCCCTTCATACTCCGGTACTGCCATGTTACTCCACCAGTACATCGGAATAACCTGATTGCTGTCATTAACAATTCTCATTCTGCAGTTCAGATACGGACAAGCCTCCTCCAGCCAGAAATCCATCTGCCAGATAACTCCCCGGATTCGTTCATATTCATACATACGAAGTACCGGATCACCTTCATCTGTCTGCGTCTTTGCTACATAAAGCGGCTCCGTTGTCAATGGATTATGACCGATAATTCCAAGATTCCACTCGACACCTCCGGAAAACCATGCATTTCTAATAGCAAGGTTGCTAAATCTGAGCACATCATTCGTGTAAAGAAGATTCTTTCCTGTTTTCTTATCCCACAGCTCCCACAATCTTCCACCATATTCCGTAAGAAATACTGCCTTCAAATACTCGTTTTCCAGAACCGCCGTCTTTACATCTTTCTCATGCAGCTCTCTTGTATATCCATTAAGCTGACGATATGGAAACGCACTATTTACTTTGCCATATCCTTCATAAATCTCATCATCCTCGTCCAGATCAAACACAAGCGAATTCTGAGTTGTCAGTTCCCCAAAAAGATCCGGTACCGAAGACTCCTCCCCCAGTTCTGCAACTTTCATACGCTTCGTCTCAAATACTAGCCTTGTCATAATATACCTCCCACTTCTTATAATTTTATCCCTCAACAGGCCTTCTAACATGCACTTTCAAGATGTCTTTAGCATCTCTTTCACTTTTTTCTATTGATATACTAAAATTTTCTCTATCCTATCTTCCATCATGGCATAGAACGATTGTATAATCTTTACACAATCTACACCTTTTTTTGCCATATCTGCGTCAACATACACAAAATCATAGCAGTATGCAAAACAAATCCATATGGAGACAGAATTCCAGATATGTAAAAATGCCGCTATCTGCTGCGCCACTTATATTCACATGATTATGTAAACTCACCTGCAAGCAGGTTCAAACAGTACATAATCATGTGAGCTATGCTCGCAGATATAACGGCATTTTCATAATTATCTGAGAATCTCTGTCTCCATCTAAATCTGTAATGTTGCTCACTACTATAATTTAACTAACTCTCAAGTTATTAAATAATATTTTTTACTTAGCATCACCTACAAAATCCGTCACTGACACTTCCTCCGAATCTTTGATAACTCAATTTTTTTCAATTTACTTTCTGAATCTTGTTCTAAAGCGACGCAGCAGATATCGATATTTATACATATCTGAAATCCTGCCTCGGATAATTCACTATATTATAACAACAAATTTTATTACACAGCCTGGAACTGACTGTTATACAACTTATTATAAAATCCTCCTTGTGCCAGCAGTTCTTCGTGTGTTCCCTGCTCGATGATTTTTCCGTCTTTCATAACGAGAATAAGGGATGCATTCCGGATTGTAGAAAGCCGGTGTGCTACGATAAAGCTTGTACGTCCCTTCATTAATTTGTCAAATGCTTCCTGAATCTGCTGCTCTGTTCTTGTATCAATACTTGATGTGGCCTCATCAAGTATCAGCATTGGCGGCAGGCAGAGCATAACTCTTGTAATACATAGAAGTTGCTTCTGTCCCTGGCTGATACTGTCTTCATGAAGCACTGTATCCAATCCTTTTGGAAGACGCTCGATAAATTCCCAGCTATGTGCTTCTTTTGCCGCACGGATAATGTCTTCATCTGTGGCATCTAGTTTTCCAAATGCGATATTTTCCCGGACTGTTCCATCTTTGATCCAAGTCTCCTGTAGCACCATTCCATAGGAACTGCGAAGTGCATGGCGGCTGAGTCCGTCAATTGACTTGCCGTCAATTTTAATGTTTCCTTGATCCACATCATAAAAGCGCATCAGCAGATTGATAAATGTCGTTTTCCCACAGCCGGTCGGTCCTACAATGGCAATCCGCATGCCGGGATCTACTTCCAGATTAAAATCTTCAATCAGGCGGTGATTCTTATCATAACTGAAGTCTACATGGCTGATGGACACATTTCCTTTCACTTCGTTGATTGTTCCTTCCACGTCTGGGGATTCTTCCTCTTCCTCCAGAAGGTCAAAAATACGGTTCGCACACGCCAGCGCATTTTGCATCTCTGTAATGACAGAACTAATGTCATTGAACGGTTTCATATACTGGTTCGCATAAGATAACAACACGGACAGACCTCCAACTGTCAGAGCTCCGCCTGGTATCATAAATGCCCCTACAAGAGCAACACCTGCATAGATAACATTATTTACGAAACGCGTAGACGGGTTTGTCAGACTGCTGTAGAAAACTGCTTTCTGACTGTATTTTTGTAAATCTGCATTGATCTGTGCAAATCGCTCTGACGCTTTTTCTTCATATCCGAATGCTTTGACTACTTTTTGGTTTCCAATCATTTCATCAATGAGTGCCGTCTGATTTCCTCGAGTCTCACTTTGCTTATGAAACATTTCAAATGATCTGGAAGAAATAAATCTAGCAATTAAGAAACTCATTGGTGTCAACACAATGACCAGAAGTGTGATCCAGAAATTCTTGGAAAACATAAAAATCAAAGTTACAACAATCGTTACAATTCCGGAAAACAACTGGGTAAATCCAAGTAAGATTCCATCAGACAAAATATCTGTATCTGCGATGATCCGGCTTACAATATCTCCAGAACTGTGACGGTCCAGATAAGACAGGGGTAACCGCTGAATATGACGGATTGCCTGGGAACGGATATCCTGTACAATATGATAAGTCATATGATTATTGATCATGTTCATGATCCATGCTGCCAGCGCTGATATTGCAACTAATACAAGAATTTCTCTTAATAATATCCACATGGCATCAAATTGAACCTGATGCTCTGCAACAATCTGATCAATGGCATCTCCGAACAGGATCGGCACATATAATTGTAATATTACTGAAACGGTTGCAAGCAACACGCTCAGCACAAGAAATATTTTATATTTTCCAATGAATTTTAAAATCTTCTTCATCTTCTATGCCTCTCCTTTCCCGTCATAATTTATTTTTTCTCTTAATTTTTCTTCCGGGAATTGTGAATAATAAATTTCCTGGTAAACTTCACAATTTTTCATCAATTCTTCATGCGTTCCCTGTCCAGCCAATTCTCCATTTCCAAGAACAAGTATTTTATCTGCCTGCTTAATTCCAGCTACACGCTGAGATACAAGAAATGTTGTCATCTTGCCTTCCAGACCATGGATTGCTTTTCGAAGCGCTGCATCTGTTGCAAAATCAAGAGCGCTCGCACTATCATCTAAAATTAATATCTCCGGTTTCTTAACTAAGGCTCTTGCAATGGTAAGCCTCTGTTTCTGTCCACCAGACAGATTACGTCCATTCTGCTCCAACTGGAAATCCAGCTTTCCAGGCTTTCCTTCAACCACTTCTTTTGCCTGGGCAATTTCAATTGCTTTCCAGATGTCCTCATCTGTGGCGTTCTCGTCACTCCATTTCAGATTGTCACGGATACTTCCCTGGAACAGTACACTTCTCTGCTGAACAATTCCGACTTTCTCACCGATAGATTTTCTTGTGTATTCTGTAACATTTTCTCCGTCCATATAGACCTGTCCGTCCTGCGGATCGTAGAATCTTGGGATCAAAGATACCAGTGTTGATTTACCACTTCCGGTTCCTCCGATAATACCAATCGTTTCTCCCGGCATCGCCTGGAAACTGATATCCTTAAGACTCGGTGCTCCCGCGCCCGCATAAGTAAATGTGACATGATCAAATTTAACTGCAGGTGTATGATTCTGCTTTTTCTCTTTCTGACGCATCTCATCGTTTACATATATCATACTGGACTTCACTGCCAAAATTCCTGCCACACGGTCTGCGCACGCCATTGATTTGTTCAATGTAATGATCAGTGATGCTAATTTGATCAATTCAACAATTATCTGAAGCATATAGTTGTAAAGAGCAACCACTTCACCTTGCTGCATATTTCCCATATTAACCTGAATACCAGCGCGGTCAATCAAAATAACTGTTGCAATATTAATCAGCACATAAGTCACTGGATTTAAAAGTGCTGAAATCCTTCCGACAAAAAGATTCAATCTCGTCAGTTCCCGGCTGCTGTCTTCAAATTCTTCTACAGATTGCTCTTCCCTGCAAAATGCACGGATCACACGGACACCTGTTAAATTTTCTCTTGTCAGTCCTGTCACCTGGTCCAGTCCATTTTGCACTTTCTTAAATAATGGAATGCTGACCAGCATAATGGAAAATACAACAACGAACAATACCGGAATCGCAATCACAAATATCCATGCACATTTTACATTGATTGTAAATGCCATGACCATGGAGCCAAGTACGACAAATGGACTTCGAAGCAGAAGTCTCAGACCCAGATTCAATCCATTCTGAACCTGATTCACATCATCTGTCAAACGTGTGATCAAGGTATCAGTTCCCATGGTATCTAATTCTGTAAATGACAATGACTGAATATGATCAAACATTGCCTGTCTTAATTTTGCCGCAAATCCACAGCTTGCCTTCGCAGCAAAAAACTGTGCGGTGAAACTGCAGGCAAGTCCGACTCCCGCCATTAAGATCAATACAAAAAACATCTGAACCACATAACTTCGGTTATCCTGTGCGACACCGACATCAATAATCTGTGCCACAACTACCGGAACTAAAAGGTCAAAAACAACCTCCAGAAGCTTAAAAAGCGGTGCCAGAATACTTTCTTTTTTGTACTCTTTGAGATAAACTGCCAAACTTTTCATGTCTCTATTTTCCTCTCTCTTCCTGTTTCACGAATCTATGCCTATTATAACGCACATTCAGTAATATGCATAATATTCCTTTTATTGCTTTGTAATATATTTTTTATATTGCATTTGTAATACCTTCATTATAACATAGTGTTACATACGTTTTGGAAGCTTTCAAGAAATGGAGATGGATTATGGAACTTAGACAATTAGAATACTTTAGACAAATTGCAGATACACATAGCTTTAATGAAGCAGCCAGACATTTAAATATGTCACAGCCTCCTCTCAGCTATCAGATTCACCAATTAGAAGAAGAACTGGGCGTACAACTTTTTGAGCGGACAAGCAAAGGAGTTATTCTGACAAATGCCGGCGAAGTCTTATACGAGCGCGCCGGAAATTTGCTTGATTATGCAGATTCTGCAAAGCTTGAAGTTACAAAAGCCGGAAAAAAGCGAGTTCTTCGTATCGGAATGACCTCAACAACAACTGCTGTAATGATGCCATTTATCTCTACATTTGCAAAAAAATATCCTGACGTAAACTTCGAAGTAAGGGACGGAAGTACCTATACATTATATAGTTATCTTATGGATGGAATTATCGATATCTCCGTTGCACGTACCCCGCTTCAGTTAAACAAAGTAAACTCTTTTACTTTATGTTCTGAGCCAATGATTGCTGTGTCAAACTTTTCAGCAAATCACCAATCTTCTAATGCTGTCCCTGTCACAAATAATACTGCTACAAATTCAAATAGCAAAATGCTTTCTTCAAAAATAATACAGCTAAACGACCTGTCAAAACTTCCATTGATTCTTTATCGCAGATATGAACGATTAATTCTTGATACATTTCATGCAAAAAATCTTGATCCTGAAATATTCTGTCTCTGCGATGACGCAAAAAGCGCTTTGCTCTGGGCTAAAGATGGACTCGCAACTGCCATTTTCCCCAAATCAATGCAGTCATTGTGTACAGGACTTCGAATTTATGAAATTGATGAACCTACTCTTATAACACAAATTGTATTAATCTGGAAAAAAGAAAAGAAACTTTCTCCTATCGTACAAGAATTTTTAGATGTATGCCAAAAAAAATAATTCAAGAATGCCTCGGCATTCTTGCTGCGAGGTGCGCGTCATGCAATTGCATGACATACTTCTACTGCGCACCTCTGCAATCCTGCCGGAGACTTCTTGTATAATAGGAAATGCGACTTTCTATATACAAAAAAAGTGACTGGTTCATACCAATCACTTCTTATATAAATATATACCTTCAAAACTGCATATAAGAAACTTTTTAACATCTTACCTATCCACCTGTGCTTCGCACTTTTGTGCTCTTGCTTTTGGTTATGCCCTCGACCTATTAGTAACAGTCAGCTCCATGTGTTACCACACTTCCACCTCTGTCCTATCTACCTCGTCGTCTTCAAGGGGTCTTACAACTTTCGTTGGGATATCTCATCTTGAGGGGGGCTTCACGCTTAGATGCCTTCAGCGTTTATCCCGTCCCGGCTTGGCTACTCTGCTATGCTCCTGGCGGAACAACAGATCAACCAGCGGCCAGTCCATCCCGGTCCTCTCGTACTAAGGACAGCTCCTCTCAAATATCCTACGCCCACGCCGGATAGGGACCGAACTGTCTCACGACGTTC
>NZ_ATVU01000004.1:0-210529 GCF_000420885.1 Dorea sp. AGR2135
GTCCCATAAGATTCTCCCCCTTTTCTTTCGATTTCCGATAAAAGTAGTTTAACAGAAATCGAATAAAAAGAAAAATTTATTATAAAACGTTGTCGTCAAAATGACGGTGGATAAAAATTGATTTTAGCAACTTATCAAGAATAGTTGTCCACAAAAAATAGCCCAAATTTATTCCTAATAAAGTATTTTAATCAAAATGTAATTAATAGTTCTGTTAGATAAAGGATATTCAAAAAAATGAGGAAGAAACTGTGGATAAGTTCTTCCTCCAAAAAATAAAATTTCTCTGTTTTTTATATTTTAGTTCAGCCGAAGGCTGAACTGTTACTATTTTTGCAGTGCATGAAATAGTGACAACGCAGATTGATAATTTTCCCACCTTGTGTACATGTCAAAAGTATCAGGTGGCATTTGTGCTGTAAAAAATAAGTGAAATTTATATACAATACATATACAGGAGTAGAGATGAAAAAGATAGATATGCACTGTCACATACTACCTGGTATAGATGATGGATCTGCAAATCCGAAAGAGACATTAGCGATGCTACGCATGGCATTGAATCAGGACTTTGTAGGTATGATCGTAACGCCACATGGCTCAGTCCGTAATGCATCCGTAGAACGAGTGCAGGAGATTCGAACATTGTGTAAGAAGTTCAGAATTCAGGCATATCAACGACTTGGAGTCAGGCTTCCGGTATTTCCGGGACAGGAAATTATGTATTCGGTAGATACAAGACAGTTACTAAAGGAAGGAAAGCTTCTGACGCTGGCAGATAGCAGATATGTGTTATTGGAATTCCTCCCGGGGACAGCTTACTCTAAGATATTCAGCGCAGTGCGCCAGATGCAGATGGCAGGTTATGTCCCAATTTTGGCACATGTAGAAAGGTATCATGTGTTAAGAGAAGAAGGCAGACTGGAAGAGCTGGCTGATACAGGAGCAAGAATCCAGATGAATTACAGCTCTATAGATGGAGGATGGAATAATAATACAGCACAGTGGTGTAAGCGACAACTGAAAGATGGTCTGGTCCATTACCTGGGAACAGATATGCACAATAGCGGAGAACGCAGTCCACAGACAGAACACGTTGAGAAGTGGCTGAACAAGAATCTGTCTGAAGACTATGTATGGGCATTGATACAAGGCAATGCAAGAAGAATATTAGATGACCGCGGATCACACAAGCCTAAAACATAAATTGTTTCAAAATTTTTTACAATTCAAAAAGGGACAGGTTAGAAATAAAAGAAACCCTAGAAAATGGGAGGGTAAAAATACACACAATTCAAAGAGGGACAGGTAGAAGTCCAATTGGGGACGGGGTTTTTTTAAAAAACCTCCGTCCCCAAAACCCAAAACCCCGTCCCCCAAGAAAGGAAATCAGATTAATGGGAAAGAATTACGACAATGATGAGATGGAAATTGACTTACTGGAGCTCTTTTATGTGCTCAAGTCGAAGATACTGGCGATCCTGGGAGTGGGACTGCTGTTCGGCTGTATTGCGTGTGCGTATGCCGGATTCTTAGCGAAGCCGCTGTACACATCTTCTTCCATGATGCTTGTACTGACCAAGGAGACGACGCTTAGTTCTCTGGCGGATCTGCAGATGGGCTCACAGCTTACCAAGGACTATTCCATCTTGATCACAAGCCGTCCGGTGCTTACGGATGTTATCGACCAGTTAGATTTGGACATGGACTATAAGCAGCTGAAGGACATGATCACAGTTGCGAACCAGGACGATACGCGTATTCTGCAGTTGTCTGTGGAGGATTCTGATGCCAAGCAGGCGAAGGAGATTGTAGACAAGCTGTCAGAGGTTGCTTCTGAGTATATCGGAGACAAGATGGAGGTTACACCGCCTAAGATCATAGAAAAAGGTGAGGTTCCGACTTCCAGATCGAATACAGGCGTGGCGAAGATGGCAGTGATGGGTGTGCTGGCAGGTATGATCCTGTGCGCAGGTGTGATTGTTGTCCGCACGATTATGGACGATACGATTAAGTCTGAAGAAGATATAGAAAAATATCTGGGATTATCTACACTGAGTGTAATTCCGGACAGAAAGGATTATATTAATGGATCAGGAAAGAAGAAGTCAAAGAGAAATGATGCAGGAAAACGAAAAGCAAGCTAGAACTACATATACAAATGCGCAGGCAAAAGCGGCAATGTCCCGCCGTGACAATAAGGCATCTAAGCTTCGGGTGGAGCTGACGGATCCTCGTAAATCAAATTACTTTTACGAGGAGGCGTTAAAGACGCTGAGAACAAATATCCAGTTTGCAGGAGCGGATATTAAGACGATCCTTGTGACAAGCTGTTTCCCGAATGAGGGAAAGAGTGATGTTGCCTTCCAGCTCGCAAGGGAAATGGGTATGGTCGGCAAGAAGACAGTTTTTTTGGATGCGGACATCCGAAAATCAGTCCTTGTGCAGAGATATTTCGTGGATAGTGACGTGAAGGGACTGTCCCAGTACTTAAGCGGACAGGCACCGGTGCGCGATATTTTATATGGAACGAATTATGAAAATGTAGATATGATTTTTGCAGGACCGATGGCTCCGAATCCATCCGAACTTTTAAATGGAAGAGTGTTCGCCAAGTTAATGGGTGAGCTGAAGCAGAGATATGACTACGTCCTGATCGATACACCGCCGATGGCAAGTGTAGTAGATGCAGCCATCGTTGGAAAGGTATGTGATGGAGCAATCCTTGTAATCGAGAGTGGATTTGTAGGATACCGTGCAGCGCAGAAAGCAATCAAGCAGTTGGAAAAGAGTGGAACACATATGCTTGGAGCTGTGCTGAATAAAGTTGATACAAAGAAAGAAAAATATTATTCCTATTACAGTTATGGAAGTAAGTATGGCTATGGCCAGAATCATGAAAATGCGTAGGAAAGGAATGTAAAGAACAGTATGAAGAAAAGAAAGACGAACCCGAAGGTTCAGAATGCTCTGCTGTTGATTGCATGTATCGTATTATTCCTGATATTAGGTTCGCTTTTATTTTTCAATCATAAGAAAGAAGCTGCAAATAGCAGTGAGTTAAAGAAAGCGGCGCAGGAAGAGATTCAGAAGGAGAAATCAGATCAGAAATGGACAGAGGACCAGAACAGCGAAGATCAGAACAACGCCAGTCAGACAGACGGGAATCAGAACAGCGAAGATCAGAACAACGTCAGTCAGGCAGACAAAAATCAGAACAGCGAAGATCAAGCAGGCGAGAATCAGACAGGCGAGAATCAGACAGACGGGAACTAGAACAGAGAGAAGCATCAGGAAAACGCCGGGGAAGATTCGCAGCAGTCATTATCGCAGGCGTAGCTGTACTTGCGGTGGCAGGTCTTGGATACGCAGGTATCCAAAAAAAGAAAGCAGCAGAAGCGGCAAGTGCGGAAGCAACCGCGGAAGCAGATGATTCCAACACTGTCACCTGGCAGGGAAAGAATTACAAATATAATCAAAATCTCAGCAACTACTTATTACTTGGAGTAGACAAGCGTACACCGGCAGAGACAAGAGTCGGAAAAGCCGATGCAGGACAGGCAGATGCCTTATTTCTGCTGTCGCTGAACCGCAAGACGAAAGAAATGACGCTGATCACGATTCCGAGAGATACGATGACAGATGTGGAAAGCTTTGACCTGGAAGGGAAAAGCCTTGGAAAATCCAAAGACCACATCAGCCTCTCCTATGGATATGGAGACGGAGGCGCCGAGAGCTGCAAACTCACACAGGAAGCAGTGTCCAATCTCTTCTACGGACTTCCGATTCAGGGTTATCTTGCCATGAACTTGGACGGGATTCCAGAGCTTGCAAAAAGTGTAGGAGGTCTGACAGTGACTGTGCCAAATAACAGTCTGGAGTATAAATATCCGGAATTTGCCGAAGGCGCAGAAGTAACACTGACCGAAGAAAATACAGAAATATTTGTCAGAAGCAGAGATGTAGATGAAAGCCAGAGCG
Source organism: Dorea sp. AGR2135 (assembly GCF_000420885.1). NCBI lineage: Bacteria > Bacillati > Bacillota > Clostridia > Lachnospirales > Lachnospiraceae > Dorea > Dorea sp. AGR2135. The sequence goes on from NZ_ATVU01000004.1 coordinate 3,982, forward strand.
CCATCTACCGGATGGAACGCCAAAAAGCATTCTTAGATGCGTTTTCAAAAAAGGCAAAAGAATGCTATAAACAAAATGCAAAATTTGCAGCGAATCTGTTCGTGGCAATCAAACCATATACCGTCACAAATATCAGCGAAGACCGTCTGATGAAGTTATTCCAGACAGCAGATGAAGGAGACGGCTACACAGAATGGACCGTTCCGGGAGAAGGAACACAAGGCCTTTCCTACGATGAATACCACGTAGATGACGATGCTCTGTATGCAAAGATTATGGAGACATTCTATCAAGAAGTAAAATAAATGAAAAAACAGACAAATGAGCAATAAGACGTAAGGGGCTATAGAATTATGAAAAAACGATACGTCGTAGCAGGGATACTGGCAGCAGCCGGACTGATCTGCGGAGGAATTGCATATTACCAATATTATCAGGATGCCCATGCAGGGCAGGAATATGAAAAAATAAAAGAAAAAGTCGTGACAGAAGAACCGGAAGAGACACCAAAAAGTACCGTCGAGATACCAATCGACTTCCAGACATTACAGAACATGAATCCAGACATTTATGCATGGATCAAAGTACCGGGAACCGTCATCGACTATCCAATCGCACAGAGCGGGACAGATAACAGTTATTATCTGAACCACAGTGTGGAACATGATGAGAACAAAGCCGGAGCAATCTTTACCGAGGATTACAATACGAAGACTTTCGAAGATCCGAACACCGTGATCTACGGACACGGCATGGCAAATGGTTCCATGTTCGACGGTCTGCATCAATATATGGACCGGGATTTCTTTGATCAGAACAAAGAAGTCATCATCTACATGCCGGACAAGATCTTGCACTACCAGATCTTTGCAGCATACCTGTATGACAACCGGCATCTGCTGCAAAGCTTTAACTTTGATAACAAAGACATTTACCAGGCTTACCTGGATATGGTATTCGGTATCCGGGATATGAAGTCGAATATTGATACAGCAGCGAGTGTGACTGCAGATGATAAGATCATCACACTATCTACCTGCTATGCAGGTATGGACAACCGTAGATACCTGGTACAAGCCGTACTAGTATCTATAGAACAATAATTAAGAAAAGGAGGTAAAGACCAATGAAGAAGAAACTGATCAGCCTGGCTATGCTGGTAACAGTATTCGCAATGCAGGTTGTAGGTGTATCCGCTGCAAGTAAGACAACAACAATGGCAGCAACTGGAGCAGCTCAGGGAAAATATGACGTAGAAGCTATGTCACAGAGTGAGATTGCAGATGTTGCTAAAGTTAATCAGTCAGCAGCAGATCTGATTAAAGGCGTCAATGCAGGAACTAAGAAACTGGATGATATTGCAAAAGCTGAATCCAGCATCGCATCAGATCTTGCAGGGGAGTCTTTAGTTACTGCATTCATGGATGTAACACCAACTAATGGTGGCGTTCAGCTTGCAGACGGAAGATATCAGGTAACATTATCTGTACCTGCACTTACAAAAGGAATGACAGATGTAAAAGTACTTCACTTCAGTACTGCACGTAATGTATGGGAAGTTATTACACCATCTAATGTAGATCTTAACAATAAAGAGCTTACATTTGAGGTTCAGGATCTGTCACCAATCGCAATTATTGCGAAAGTTGATGCTTCACAGGCAGTGACAAACACAGCAGGAACATCACCAAAAACAGGTGTTGATTCCACAAACACAGTGCCATTCGCTGGCGCAGCAGTCGTTCTTTTAGGAGCGGCAGCAGTTGTAGCATTCAGAAAAAAGAATGCTTAATTAAAAAATATTAGGTCTTAGGGGAGCTGAAGTATGAACATTATACGTCAGCTTCTCTTGGGCTTGAGAAATGAATGACATAAACGAGACAATGAATTTGAAAATAACTATCATAAGGTAAAACCGATAGATAAGATAAAATGCAACAAATGATAGCGGTAAAAAGGATTTAAAGGTAGTAATTTAAGAATGAGTAAGATGAATGAGGAAAAAACAGATTTGAAAGAACAAGTGGATAAAAAACAGTTTCATATGCCAAGAATATTAATTGTATATGATATGTTAGTTTATCTGATTGCAGCAGTTTTATTGCTTGTACTTTATGAAGGAAACGACAAACTTACCACAAGTGGTATCTTTCAACAAGTAGTACTTTCAGCAGGATGCATTTTCGCTGTCAGAATGGCAGGAAAAATCTATGGACAGGTATGGAGATATGGCGGGATCCAGTGCTATATCCGATTGCTTTTTACAGATGCAATTGCATTCATCATCTATCTGTTAATGGAATTATGTCTGCCGGTGGAAAAGATCACATTTGCAAGAATGCTTTCCGTGTCATGTCTGAACTTACTGGGAGCGTTAGCAATCCGTATGTTATATCGCTATGCATATAAATGTGGCAATCAGGAGAGCAAATGGGGAAAATTCCTGAATTCTGTTCTATACTTTTTTTCGGGAATCGAGCCTGGCGATGAGAAAGAAAACCGTAAGATTAAAGTTGCAATCATAGGTGCCGGACGCGTCGGAGTCGGACTGGCAGAAGACCTTATCAGCAATGAGCAGTCTTCCTATGTACCGAGATGCTTTATTGATGTCAGTAAGGAAAAGATCGGACGAGAGATCCACGGAATCCCGGTATGGACAGAAGATGATGTAACCGTAAAAAAACTTGCAGATTATGAAATTCAGGAGATTATCTTTGCGATTCCATCTATGAAAGCGGAAAAGAAGAAAAAACTGTATGAATTTTATAAAAATGCAGGATATAAAGTAAAAGTTTACGATTATCCGACGATGTATGCGGCAGGAGGCAAGAGAAATCTAAGAGAGTTCGATGTAGAAGAGTTACTGTTCCGTAAGCCGATCGTAATGTCAGATGAAAAGACAAATGCATACTATAGAGATAAAGTCGTGCTCATTACCGGAGGCGGCGGATCAATTGGATCAGAGCTTTGCCGCCAGCTTGCAAAGATGCATCCAAAGCAAATCATTATTTTGGATATTTATGAAAATGGTGCTTATGATGTACAGCAGGAATTAAAGATTGCCTATGGAAATCAATTAAAGCTTCAGATCGAGATCTGTTCCATTACTCACAGAAAAGCACTGGAAAAGGTCTTTGAGGCATATCATCCACAGATTGTGATCAATGCAGCTGCACACAAACATGTGCCGCTTATGGAACACAACTGCGTAGAAGCTATCTACAACAACGTATTTGGTACCTATAACCTGGTAGAGCTGTGCGAGGAATATGAAGCAGAACGATTTATGATGGTATCTACAGACAAAGCCGTGAATCCGACCAATGTTATGGGTGCTACAAAGAGAATGTGTGAGATGATTGTACAGAGTGCAAGCACTCATGGAAAAGTAAAATATAGTGCAACAAGGTTTGGAAATGTACTAGGAAGTGCAGGATCCGTCATTCCATTGTTCAAGCGTCAGATTGCCAACGGTGGTCCAGTAACCGTGACAGATAAAAGAATTATTCGTTACTTTATGACAATCCCAGAAGCATCACAGCTTGTATTACAGAGTGGAGCAATGGCTAAGAACGGAGAACTCTTTGTTCTGGATATGGGACAGCCAGTGAAGATCCTAGACCTTGCAGAAAATATGATCCGCTTATCCGGCGTAGAGGGAATCGAGATTGTGGAGACAGGACTTCGCCCAGGCGAGAAGCTGTATGAAGAATTACTTGTGAAGACAGAAGAACTGGACAAGACTGAAAACAGCATGATCTTCATCGAAAGAGATACTGCCTTAAGCCAAGAAGAGATTGAAGAGAAGATGCAGATTCTCAGAGAAGCCTGTGACAGTGGAGACAATCTGATTGCAAAACAGGCAATGAGAAAAGTCGTGCCAACATTCAAGAGCCCGGAAGAAGTCAACTGCCATGTTGCAAATGAAAAACAGGAAGAAAAGGCAGAAGACAAAGTTGAAGTACATAAGAAGCCTGGAATGAAGGCAGCAATATTCTAAAGGCAGCATAAGTTGAAGAACTTTACAGAATCACGTGGTTTACGCAGGATTCAGCTGTTCAGGTTTGTTTATATTTAATGCATTTCTATGCGCATAGCAATAAAATAAATGACAAGGGAGGCATAAATGCCTCCTCTTAATCATTTTTACTTTTCCAGGATATGCCCAAAAGTGTCATAGGACAAATAACAATCATAGCCTGGAAGAGAATTCTTACAGGTTATTTGTATTTTATAGAAATAAGATTCACAAATGTACTTTTATATACGAAAGAGAGATGCAGGTAATATAGCAGATGATTTGATTGTGAAAGAAGAAATATGCAGAGTTGTAATAATATTTAAGATGTTAGAAGAATTTAAATAAAAAATTGTATAAAAGAATCATATCACAAGAGGACATAAAAAGAGGTAATTAAATATGTTTAAAGAAAACAATAATTTTGAAAAATTTGAATCAAAGATTTGGTTAAGCAGTCCGACTATGCATGGTCCAGAGATTGAATATGTAAAAGAAGCATATGAAACTAACTGGATGTCAACAGTTGGAAAGAATATCAATGAAGTGGAAAGACTTGCCTGCGAATATATTGGATGCAAACATGCAGTTGCATTATCTGCCGGAACAGCTTCTTTGCATTTATCTATGAAGCTGGCAGGAATTGAAGCATATGGAATGCCAAAGGTAGGGCATGGCGCATTAGAAGGAAAGAAAGTATTTTGTTCTGATATGACATTCGATGCTACTGTAAATCCAATTGTATACGAGGGTGGAGAACCAGTATTTATTGATACAGAATATGATACTTGGAATATGGATCCGGTAGCGTTGGAAAAGGCTTTTGAGATTTATCCGGATACAAAGATAGTAGTCACAGCACACCTTTATGGAACACCTGGAAAAATTGAAGAACTGAATGCGATTATTAAAAAGCATGGTGCGATTCTGGTAGAAGATGCTGCTGAATCTATGGGAGCTACATATAAAGGTGTTCAGACAGGAACATTTGGAAAATATAATACAATCTCTTTCAATGGAAACAAGATCATCACAGGTAGCTCAGGTGGCTGCTTCCTGACAAATGATGAAGAAGCTGCAAATAAAGTTCGTAAATGGTCTACTCAGGCGAGAGAAAATGCTGCATGGTATCAGCATGAAGAACTGGGATACAACTATCGTATGAGTAATGTGGTTGCTGGTGTTGTTCGTGGACAGTTTCCTTACCTGAAAGAGCATATTGCGCAGAAGAAAGCAATTTTTGAGAGATATAAAGAGGGCTTAAAAGGGCTGCCGATATCTATGAATCCAATGGATTTGGAAAATTCTGAACCAAATTACTGGCTGTCTTGCTTGATTATTGATAAGGAAGCAATGTGCAAACAGGTTCGTGGAGAGCAGGATGCATGCTATGTAAAAGAAACAGGAAAGTCCTGCCCGACGGAGATTCTGGAAGCAATTGCATCTATTAATGCAGAAGGAAGACCAATCTGGAAGCCAATGCATATGCAGCCAATTTATCGCTTAAATCCATTTGTTGTAAGAGATGGAAATGGTCGTGCCAGATCAAACGCTTATATTGCAGGTGGAGTGGCTGATGTAGGAATGGACATTTTTACAAGAGGCTTATGCCTGCCAAGTGACAATAAAATTACAGCAGAGCAACAGGATAGAATTATTGAAGTGATAAAGAAATGTTTTGAATAGTACTTTGAGGAGTATTGATTATTGAAAAAGAAAATAGGAGTTATTGTTGCAACTGTAGGGGGAGCAGTTGCAACGATGTTATGCATAATGAAGAAAAAAGAAAAAAGAACTTCATATACAGTTCAAAATATAGAGGCTTTACCATTAAGAAAAATGGGGTTCTATGAAAAGTATATAAAAAGAGTTATAGATATTGTCTGTGCTTTGGCCGCTATTATATGTTTTAGTCCAATATATATTGGAGTAGCGATTTTGGTTAGAATGCAATTAGGAAGTCCGGTATTGTTTACACAAGATCGTCCAGGATTAGTTAATCAGGATGGAAAAGAAACTATTTTCAAAATGTATAAGTTTCGTACAATGACGGATGAAAAAGATGAGAATGGCGATTTATTACCAGATGAAAAACGTTTAACTTCATTTGGAAAATGGCTTAGAAGTACAAGCCTAGATGAATTACCAGAGGTGTTCAATATTTTAAATGGAGATAGCGGTATAATAGGAACAACCAAGAAAAACCTTGATTTTACAGGGGTTTCGCTGGCTTAGTCGAATTTTGTTATGATAATTTTTCTTTGTGTTGTGTCGATTGAGCGGGGGAACAAATATAAAAGAATGGTTTCTTGGATGCTTATTTTGACCCACACTATAAGTTGAAAAATTATGATAAGGAGGTTTGACCTAGCCTGCGAATGATCTTTTTAATAAGAACATTCACAGGCTAGTCGTCGTGTTAAAGAACTTACCTAATAAAAACAAATAATTATGAGGAGTGTGTTGAAAATGGGAAGAAAATTATTAATTGTAGCCTCTAAAAGATATGGAGATTATGTGAAAGAGATAGCAGAGTCAATGGGATGCTTTGAGGAAATCTCCTTTGTAGATAATGACAGAGAAGGAGCTATTGGAAAACTGGAGGATGTGGAAAGCTTTTATCCGGAATATAACTGTGCAATAGCTGCATGTGACGATGGAACAGAAAGACTTGAGTGGAATAAAAAGTTGGAGACACTTTACAATATTCCAGTCTTAGCTCATATGGACTCTACTATTTCTCCATCAGCTGATCTATTGCCAGGTTGTATTGTTGAACCAAGAGTTGTTATTGGCTGTAGAACTACTATTGGACAGGCAGCAGTAATTGGAGCTAATTCTGTGATAGAGCCATATTGCATTGTTGGAGATAGTTGTACATTAAAATCAGGAACAATCGTTAAAAGTACAAGTGCGTTAAATATAGGAACTGAAACAGAGCAGGGAAGTGTTTTATTTAAACCCTTAACAATGAAATAATCGGAATTAAAAGTTATAGGAAAGGATGCCCTCTCAATGTGCGTGGGGGGGATACGCAATGAATAGTAAAACGAATGAAAAAAATATGGAGATGAATCATACCAAGCAAAAAAGTACACCAAATATACGTTGGATGCTTGTCGGATATGATTTGATTGTATATGCAATAGTTGCATTAATCCTTTTAGTGTTATATGGAGGAATGGATAAATTATCAACTGTTGGAGTTTTTCAGCAGATTGCTCTTTCTGCCGTGTGTATTTTTAGCGCACGTCTTTTGGGGAAAATTTATGGGCAAGTGTGGAGATATGGTGGTATCCAGTGCTATATTCGCTTGTTGTTCACTGATTCTATCGCTTTTATAGTGTATCTGGGTCTGGAACTCCTGCTTCCAGTTCAAAAAATAACATTTGCCAGATTGCTTTCATTAGTTAGTTTGAATCTTTTAGGAGCTTTGGCACTTCGCATGATGTATCGTTATGCATATAAGTGTGGAAATCAAGAAACGACGAGAGGAAAGTTTCTTTCCATATTATTACATACTTTTTCTGGAATTGAAGCAGGAAATGAAAAAGAAGTTCAAAAGATAAAAGTTGCAATTATTGGTGCGGGCAGAGTTGGTGTAAGTTTAGCTGAAGAACTGTTAAATAATGCTGAAGCAGCTTACATTCCGAGATGTTTTATTGACATTAATAAAGAAAAAGTTGGACGTGACATACATGGAATTCCTGTGTGGTCGGAAGATGAAGCAACATTTAAGCGTTTGGGAGAGTTTGAGGTACAGGAAATTATTTTTGCAATCCCATCAATGGACGCTAAGAAAAAGAAAGCACTTTATGATTATTACAAAGATGCAGGATATAAATTGAAAGTATATGATTACCCGACTGTGTATGCTGCAGGAGGAAAAAGACATCTTAGAGAATTTGATATTGAGGAACTTTTATTCAGAAAACCGATGGTGGTTTCTGATGAAAGAACAAATGCATACTACAAGGATAAAATTGTGCTGATCACTGGCGGAGGCGGTTCGATTGGTTCTGAACTGTGCCGGCAGTTGGCAAAAATGCAGCCAAAGAAAATCATTATTTTGGATATTTATGAGAATGGAGCTTATGACGTTCAGCAGGAATTGAAGATAGCGTATGGAACTAGCTTAGATTTACAGATCGAAATTTGCTCCATTACCCATAGAAAAGCACTTGAACGGGTATTTGAAAAATATCATCCGCAGATCATTATCAATGCAGCAGCTCATAAACATGTTCCTCTGATGGAGCATAACTGTGTAGAAGCTATCTATAACAATGTGTTTGGTACACAGAATCTGGTAGAACTTTGCGAAGAATATGGAGCAGAACGCTTTATGATGGTATCCACAGATAAAGCGGTGAATCCAACCAATGTCATGGGTGCTACAAAGAGAATGTGCGAAATGATCGTTCAGAGTGCAAGTACACATGGAAAAGTAAAATACAGTGCAACACGATTTGGGAATGTACTTGGCAGTGCAGGATCAGTTATTCCGCTTTTTAAACGTCAGATTGCTAATGGCGGTCCTGTTACAGTTACCGATAAGAGGATCATCAGATATTTCATGACAATTCCGGAAGCATCACAGCTTGTTCTTCAGAGTGGGGCTATTGCAAATAACGGAGAATTATTTGTTTTGGATATGGGACAGCCGGTAAAGATTATGGATTTGGCAGAGAACATGATCCGTTTATCTGGCGTTCAGGGAATTGAAATTATTGAAACAGGATTAAGACCAGGAGAAAAACTGTATGAGGAATTATTGGTTAAAACAGAAGAACTGGATAAGACCGATAATAGCATGATTTTTATTGAAAGGGATACAGCTTTAAATAAAGAAGAGATTTACAAAAAAATCAAAGTTCTTAGAGAGGCCTGTGATACTGGCGATGATTTGATTGCAAAAGAAGCTCTCCGAAGTGTTGTACCAACATTTAAGACACCAGAAGAGGTAAATAAAGAGATTGCATAAAAAATAACCACAACATGGAACGATATAAAAGAGGTAATTACATATGTTTAAAGAGAACAATAATTTTGAAAAATTTGAATCAAAAGTTTGGCTGAGCAGTCCGACTATGCATGGTCCGGAAATTGAATATGTAAAAGAAGCGTATGAAACAAACTGGATGTCTACTGTTGGTAAAAATATCAATGAAGTAGAAAGAATGGCATGTGAGTATATCGGTTGCAAATATGCAGTTGCATTATCAGCAGGAACAGCCTCTCTGCATCTGGCAATGAAACTGGCAGGCATTGAAGCGTATGGTATGCCAAAGGTTGGGCATGGTGCATTAGAGGGAAAGAAAGTATTTTGCTCTGATATGACTTTTGATGCAACTGTAAACCCGGTAGTTTATGAAGGCGGAGAGCCGGTATTTATTGATACAGAGTATGACACTTGGAACATGGATCCGGTTGCATTAGAAAAAGCATTTGAAATTTATCCGGATACAAAGGTTGTGGTTGTTGCCCATCTTTATGGAACTCCGGGTAAAGTAGATGAGTTAAATGCAGTTATTAAAAAGCATGGAGCTATTTTAGTAGAAGATGCAGCAGAATCTATGGGGGCTACATATAAAGGCGTGCAAACAGGTATGTTTGGAAAATATAACACCATTTCGTTTAACGGAAATAAGATCATTACCGGTAGTGCCGGTGGATGTTTCCTGACAGATGATGAAGAAGCGGCAAATAAGGTTCGTAAGTGGTCTACTCAGGCGAGAGAAAATGCTGCATGGTATCAGCATGAAGAACTGGGATACAACTATCGTATGAGTAATGTGGTTGCTGGTGTTGTTCGTGGACAGTTCCCTTACCTGAAAGAGCATATTGCGCAGAAGAAAGCAATTTTTGAGAGATATAAAGAGGGCTTAAAAGGGCTGCCGGTATCTATGAATCCAATGGATTTGGAAAATTCTGAACCAAATTACTGGTTGTCTTGTCTGATTATTGATAAGGAAGCAATGTGCAAACAGGTTCGTGGTGAGCAGGACGTGTGCTATGTAAAAGAAACAGGAAAGTCTTGCCCGACAGAAATTCTGGAAGCTATCTCGTCTATTAATGCAGAGGGACGTCCGATTTGGAAACCGATGCATATGCAGCCGATTTATCGCTTAAATCCATTTGTTGTCAGAGATGGAAATGGACGTGCCAGATCAAATGCTTACATTGCTGGTGGTGTAGCTGATGTAGGAATGGATATTTTTACAAGAGGACTATGCTTACCAAGTGACAATAAAATGACAGTAGAGCAGCAGGAGAGAATAATAAAAGTGATAAGAGCTTGCTTTATGTAAAAAAAGAGGAATGAAAACTATGGAAAAGAAACACAAACCATATGGAATATATGAAAAATATGTCAAAAGAATTTTAGATATTATATGTTCATTGATTGTAATTATCCTTTTTGGATGGCTATTTATTATAGTTGCATTTTTAGTGAGATTCAAATTAGGGAGTCCGATTATTTTTAAGCAACCTAGACCAGGAAAAAATGGTGAAATTTTTAATTTGTACAAATTCCGTACTATGACAGATGATAGAGATGAAAAAGGTGAATTGCTGCCGGATGCTCAACGTTTAACTCCTTTTGGAAGATGGCTAAGAAGTACGAGTTTAGATGAATTGCCAGAAGTTTTTTGTATACTGATTGGCACTATGAGTCTAATTGGACCAAGACCTTTGGCGGTAAAGTATTTACCTTATTACAATGAATATGAAATGCATCGTCATGATGTAAGACCGGGATTAACTGGATTGGCTCAAGTTAGTGGGAGAAATTTCGTTAATTGGGATGAAAGATTTGCGTATGATGTTAAATATGTAAATAAAATAACCTTTTGGAATGATTTGAAAATTATATTTTTAACTGTGAAAGCGGTCGTAAAAAGAACTGGAATTGAAGCCTGCGGTAGCTTTACATTGCAGGATTTTGATGAGTACAGGCAAAATCAGATAAAGCATGGAGAACAATAGAATGGAAATATTATATAGAGAAATAAAAGAAGAGGATATTTTAACTCAAAAAAAAGAAATACTTGAATTATTTAAGTTACTTTTTGAAGAGGATAAAAAAAGAGAAAAAATATCTGAAATGTATTATGAAAATATGTCTAAATTTTGCAAAGATGGAAGTGCGATATTATTAGGTGCTTTTTGCAAAAATGTATTAGTAGGTTTTCATTGGGCTTATGAAATAAATTGGGGGGGGGCAGAAACGGATACACAGTTATTTCATAGCTGTCAATGAATCTTATCAGAATATGTCTGTTGGAACTAAGCTCCAAAAAATGCTGGAAAAAATTGCTATATCAAGAGAGATATATATTATAGATACCAATTGTGAAAAAGAAAATAAACAATCATATAGATACCACTTAAAACAAGGTTTTGAGGTGGAAAGTTATCGAATGATAAAGAAATTGGAAGATAGAGGTGCAGAAATGATAATACAGGGTGAAAAAGTAATTCTTAGGGCATTAGAAAAAAATGATGCAGATTTATTACTTGATATTATAAATGATCCTGATACTGAAAATATGTTGGGTGGCAGTTCTTATCCTGTTTCATATGATATGCAATGCGAATGGATAGAAAATCAAAAAAATGATGATACAGTGTTTAGAACAATTATTGCATTAAACGATGAAAAGAAAACAGGAATAGGAACAATAATATTAAGTAATATTGATATGAAAAATGGAACTGCTGAAGTTCATGTTAAATTAGCGGTGGCAAATAACAGAGGCAAAGGATATGGTACTGATGCAGTGAATACTATTGTTAAGTATGCTTTTAATGAAATGCGCTTGAACTGTATATATGCAGAAATTTTAGAATATAATCAACCATCAATAAAATTGTTTGAAAAATGTGGATTTAAAAAAGAAGGAACATTATGTTCGAGAATATATAAAGGGGGAAAGTATATCAATTTGATGTCTTTTTCTAAAGTAAAGGGGATTTGAAATAGTGTTAGAAATCGGTAGTGAATTTTGGAAAGTTGATAATTCGACTAAAAAAAATCGCTTATTTCCAAGTGATACAAAATGGTTCCTTTCGGGGCAAAATGCACTTAATTTTATTATTGATGATATTAAAAGTAAGTATGATGTATCTTCTGTTGCGTTACCATCGTGGTGTTGTGATAGCATGATTATCCCTTTCATTATAAATGATTTTGATATATCTTTTTATGACATAGAATTGAAAAATGGAAGTTTGGTTCAAAAAATAGACAAAGAATGTGATGTTATTTTGGCTATGGATTATTTTGGCTATGAATCAAGTTATAATTTATCGAATTATAATGGCATTGTTATAAGAGATTTGACACATTCTATTTTTATAAAAGAATATAAAGATGCAACATATTATTTTGGAAGTCTAAGAAAATGGACGGGGATATATACGGGTGGATATGCTTGGAGTAATGAAAAATGGACAGATGAAATACCTGTCAGAGAAGTTGATCAGAAGTATGTAAGTTTGAGACGTCAAGCCATGAAGCAAAAGCGTGATTATATTGAAGGACTGACAAAATCAAAAGGGTATTTAGAAATATATGAAGAAGCTGAAGATGTATTAGATGAATGCAACTTAAAAGGTGTATATAATGCGGAAAGGGCAGATATATTAGCAGCTCAAACATTAGATATTGATAAAATCAAAAAAAAGAGAAGGGAAAATGCGAAAGAACTCTTGAAATCAATATCAGATATTGCGCTTTTCCCTGAAATTTCTGATAATGATTGTCCTTTGTTTGTTCCAATCATTATTGAATGTCGCGATAAACTGAAAAAAATGCTCATTAGTAAAGGAGTCTATTGTCCAGTGCATTGGCCAATATCAAAACATCATATATTGACGAATAGGACAAGAGAAATTTATGAAAAAGAATTAAGCATTGTGTGCGATCAGCGATATTCAACTGAAGATATGAAAAAAATAAGCTGTTTAATTAAAGAATATATGAAAAAGTAGTTGAGGTTAAAAATGAAGAAAGATATTTATTACAATGTATATTACGGAAAACTGTATGAAAATACCGAACATGGGAAACTTGAAACATTTGAAGTCGATTCTGAGTATGGAAAAATTGAACATATTTTTATTAAAAGAGAAATTGAAATGAATACTGAAAGAAAATATTATGATATTGTAACTCCATATGGATATGGCGGTCCTATTATCACAGAATGTAACGATAAAGAAAAATTATTGGCACAGTTTGAAAAGAACTTTACGGAATATTGTACTGAAAATAATATTGTGTCTGAATTTATTCGTTTTCATCCGATTTTTGAAAATGCGTTAGATTTTAAAGGAATCTATGATGTTGTATATTCAAGACATACTGTAGGTACTAATTTGAAGGATTATGATGATCCTGTTCAGGCTGAATTTTCAAAATCTTTAAGACGAGAGATTAGAAAAGCAGAAAAAAATGGTGTGACTGTAAGAACAATTTTAGAGCCAAAGGATTTGTCGGTCTTTAAAAAATTATATGAAGAAACGATGGATAGAAATGAAGCCGATGCATATTATTATTTCCCAGATAGTTATTACGAATATATAATTAAGTATTTAGGAAAATCAGTGCTTGAAATTCAATTGATTTATGAAAATGAAATTATTGCAAGTGAAATGTATTTTATAGAGGGCGATCTGATGCATGCACATTTACTGGGAAGTTCTCAGAAGATGTTAGATTTAGATGCAGGAGCCTTGCTTGAGGCAACAGCTGCACGCTGGGGACATGAGCATGGATACAGATACATACATCATGGTGGTGGAAGAACAAGTGCAGAAGATGATTCTTTATATACTTACAAAAAGAAATACGGGAAAAATACTGAATTTGATTTTTATGTTGGAAAGAAAATATGGGATAGAGAAAAGTACGATGAATTAGTTGCAAAGAGAGAAGGAGAGTTGAATCACAAAATAGATAGTGATTATTTCCCAAAATACAGAGCTTAAATAACAATATCGGAGAAAAATTATGAATATTTTATTTATATCAATGTCCTTGGAATTAGGATGTAAAGATTTATATTGTGATTTAATAGATAGCCTTTTAAAAAGAAATCACAAAATAACGGTAGTACGAAGTTTACCCAATATTACAAATACAACTTTTCAACAACAAGAATCAGGACTTAGTGTATTAGATGTAAAAACAGGAGATCCGTTCAGTCAGAATTTATTTAAAAAAGGTTTAAATCAGATAATGATTGGAACTTATTTAAAGCGGGCGATAAAAGAATATTTATCAAAAGAAAATTTTGACTTAATATTGTATGCAACGCCACCTGTTACCTTAGCAGGAGTAGTTAAATTTTGTAAAGAAAAATATCATGCAAAAACCTTTTTGATGCTAAAAGATATTTTTCCACAAAATGCCGTAGATTTAGGAATGATGAGCAAAACTGGTATAATATATAAGTATTTTAGAAATCAAGAAAAGAAATACTATAAATATTCTGATTATATTGGTTGTATGTCTCAGGCGAATTTGGAATATGTATTAAAGCATAATCCGGAGGTCAAAAAAGAAAAAATACATATTTTTCCGAACTCCATTGAAATTGATTTTACAGGGAAAACGATATTTAACGAAGATAAAACAGTTTTTATGTTTGGAGGTAATCTTGGAAAGCCACAAAATATCTCTTTTTTGATTGATCTTTCTCGTAGGTTGAAAGGTTACTCTAAGGCAGAATTTATCATAGTTGGCGGAGGAACAGAACAGGGAAAAATAATAGAATATGTAACAAATGAAAAACCTGCAAATTTAAAGTTTAATAGGCGTCTTCCACAGGAAGAATATGAAAAGTTATTACAGACAGCAGATGTTGGATTAATTAGCTTAGATCCACGATTTACAATTCCAAATGTTCCTTCAAGAATGCAAAGCTATATGAAATTGAAAAAACCTATTTTTGCAATTACAGATACAGCAACAGATATTAAAGGTATGATACTTGATAATGATTGTGGTTGGTGGTGTGATGCAAGAAATTTGAGTGATGCAGAAAAAATCATAAAAACAATCTGTGAAAATAAAGAAAATCAGAAGAAAAAAGGTTTAAATGGATTTGAATTTTTAAAAAGAGAATTTGATGTGGAATTGAATGCTGATAAAATAGAAGATTTTTATAATGAATAAAATTTGATGTAAATGAGGGACAATATGAAAGTTTTAATTATTATGGGAGGATTTTTCCCAGGTCAAAAATTTGGTGGACCGCCGGTGAGTGTAGATAATTTCTGCTCATTGCTTAAAGATGAGTGTGATTGTTTTATAGTTACTAGCAACCATGATATGGATAATAATAATGTATATCCAAACATTCATTCAGGTTGGAATGATCGCGGTAATTGTAAGGTTTTATATTTAAGTGATAAAGAATATAGGTATAAAAAATTTGAAGCAGTTATAAAGGAAATTTCTCCAGATATTATTTATTTGCAGGGATTATTTCAATATTGTGTGATTCCTTGTTTAAGATTGGCTAAGAAATATAATATCTCTGTTATGCTTGCACCTAGGGGAGAACTTTGTTCTGGGGCCTTTAAAAAGAAATATAAGAAAATACCATATATTGTTTTTTTGAGAACTTTTAATTTGCTGAAAAATGTACATTTTCAATCTACTAGTGATGAAGAATCAGAAGCAATACAAAAAATATTAGCTGTTGATAAAGAAAGAGTACATTTTATGACTAACATTCCGTCTATTCCTAAAGATAGAAATATATATGTAGACAAAAAAGAAGGAGAAGCAAGATTAATTTTTATATCGAGAATTGTTCCAAAAAAAAATTTACATATGGCGTTAAATTATTTACACAATGTAAAGGGGAAGGTAACGTTTGACATTTATGGTTCTCTTGAAGATGAACAATACTGGTCTGAATGCAGGAAAAAGATAGCTGGATTGCCTGAGAATATAAAAGTGGAATATAAAGGATCAATTTCACATGACGAAGTACATGATACTTTTAAAAGATATGATGCATTTTTGTTTCCAACTTTGAGTGAAAATTTTGGACATGTTATTGCGGAAGCTTTAATGGTGGGGTGTCCGGTAATTATTAGTGATCAGACTCCTTGGACGGATGTTAATAATATCGAAGGCGGATGGAGTATTGCACTTGAAAATCCTAAAGAATTTATTGAAGCCATACAAATTATTGTGAATGCAAACTGTGAACAGGAAAAAATATACAAAAAGCATATACTAAATTATATTGAAAAAAAACTGAATTTAACTGAATTGAAAGAATTATATTATAATGGTTTCGAAAATGCAGTAGTGGAGAGAAGATAATGAGAGAGATAGTAGGATTGTTTGCTATATTGCCATTTATTACATGGTTATTAACGCATAAAAGATATAAGGATATTGCAGCACCTTATAATTTATTTACATTTTTATATATAATAAATATAATGCTTCCAATACTTACTTATATAAATATTGATAGTGCAAGCACAATTAGAGAATCCTATATTAGAAAAGCAATTTCTAGCGACTCAATATTTTGTGAATATGTGGTTTTGCAAACAATATGCTACTACTTAGTTATATTTGGAACAAAATTAAGAATAGGAAAATCATCTGGAAATTTTGAGGAATATAATACATATTCAGAAGAAAATGTAGCTAGAGTTAATATTCGAGGTCAAGAGAAATATAAATATATAGGAATTGTAATTTGGGCTATAGGTTTTGTTGCGTTTATTAAAATTATGAATCAAGTAGGAGGAATATACTATTTCTTTACTCATTTACAGTTTCGTACAAGCTTAACAAGAGATATTGATTTTTGGTCATGGTTATTACCGTTTGTTGATTATGGTGTATTGTTTATAATATATTCGTATAAAGGTACAGAGAAAAGATTAAATATAAAAATTATTTTATTA
Organism: Dorea sp. AGR2135; assembly: GCF_000420885.1. Lineage (NCBI taxonomy): Bacteria > Bacillati > Bacillota > Clostridia > Lachnospirales > Lachnospiraceae > Dorea > Dorea sp. AGR2135. Next base: position 20,948 of record NZ_ATVU01000004.1, read on the forward strand.
ATAATTATATCAGGGCTTATGTCTGGGTTAGGTGGAAGAAAAGCCTTGTTAATTCTTTTTATTGAAGCATTATTATTGTACCATTATACAATTAAAAAAATTGATATAAAACGTTTTTTTAAAATGAGATATATTTTAGGAGTAATAGCACTTTATTTGTTTTTTGTATTGATGTCTAAATTTAGAACGGAAGGTGCGGCTGAGGCTTTTTTACAAAATCCATTAGCTTTTACAAAAGATTCCAGTGAAGGAATATTTGAAACTATTCAAAGTGAGTCATATGTGAGCTTTTTTATGACCATAATTGATTATTTTAAAACTCATGCATTGTGGTTGGGAAGATCATTTATTGGATTGATTACAGCAATTATTCCATCATCATTATATCCGGGAAAGCCACCTGTTGATGACGGCACCTATTTATATTCTATTTGTCAGGGGAGAACCAATATAATTCCACCTATGTCTTTTGATAATTTGGATGGTTCATCGTATCCATTGGAAACATTTGGCTCTATGTATGCAAATTTTGGACTTGTTGGATTATTTGTTGGAATGATTGTGTTAGGAGGTATATATGGATATGCGTACAGAAAGATGAAGAATAATTCATATAGTCTGTTTAACGTAGTGATTTATACACAGATAATATTCACTTTTCAATTATCAACATTAAGAATTTTTCAGTTATTTGAACTTATTATTGTGCTTGGTATAATAACATATTTATGCAGTGATAGGTTTTCTTTTGGAGGTAGAAAATTATGAGTTTGATAAGAAAAATAATATATGGAAAACCGAGTGGTATTATTTTGAAAAAATTTCTTTCATTGTTTTATAAAGAAGAATATTTAAATGGAAAATATTTTGATGAAAAAAGAATGGGATTTTGGTGGTGTATTCGAAGTTTACCGCACATAATCAGCATGCATAGGCAGGGAGTTTATTGGCCAGTCAATCCTCAATGTAATATTTTGGGGGGGGGCAATATTAAATTTGATAATAGTTCACTGAATGTTTTTCAAAACAGTGGATGCTATTTTCAGGGATTTGAAAGTTTAACAATAGGAAAAAATGTATGGATTGCACAAAATGTTGGAATTATTACAGCAAATCATGATCTGAACAATCCTGATTTACATACAGAAGGAAAGCCAGTATATATTGGAGATAGATGCTGGATTGGAATGAATGCGGTAATATTGCCTGGAGTTGTATTAGGAGAAAATACAATTGTGGGAGCTGGTTCTGTAGTAACGAAAAGTTTTGAACAAGGACACTGTGTTGTAGTAGGCAATCCAGCTAGAATTATAAAGACGTTATAAGGAGATTACACATTGCGTAACGTAAAATCAAATAGCATATGGATTGGTATAATTCATATGGGATTAGGTACTGTATTAGCACAAATGATTAATATAGTAGCGCAACCAATTCTAACACGTATATTTCCTGCCGAAACACTGGGAATTTATACATATATAATTTCTCTTGCGACAATGATTATTCCAGTAGCATCGTTGAAATTAGACATGCTGATTGTATCAGAATCAGATGATAAAGAGGCTCAGTATATAACAGATGCATGTATTATCATTAATGTATTTATTTCATTAATATATGCGCTTGTGATAGCAGTAGGGTATCAGATAACTGATAATAATATTTTTAATAAATATGGAATAATAATATATATTGTACCCATACTTGTATTTACGAATGGACTTAGATTTTTATTTATTAGTTATTTGAATCGTTATAAAGAGTACAAAACAATTTCTATAATTGCAATTATTAGAGAAGCTATTCGAGCAATTATTCAAGTTGGATCAGGTTTTCTTTCTCTGGGAGTTTTTTCATTATCTATGGGGTATGCTATTTCACCTTTGTTTGGATTAAACATTCAGATGAAGAATTATATAAAGAAACTGAAAGAACGCCCAAGAATAACTGCTCAAAAATTTAAAGAAGTAGTGTTGATAAAGGGGAAAAGGCAAATATTATATTTGGTTCCTGCACAATTTATTAATAGTTTTTCATCTTCGCTTGTTACAATTTCAATTACAGCACTTTTTTCAGCAAAGGTACTGGGATACTATTCAGCAGGAGCAAGAATATTGGATATACCAATAGTTTTTATTACTTCCAATGTTAGTAAAGTGTGCTACCAAAGGATAAGTGAGAATGTTTCTAATAGCAAACCTGTTTTAAAAACTTTGATGTCAGTAATCGTAGTTTTATCCATGATATCTGTGCTAGGCTTCGGAATACTATATTTTATTGCGCCAAGACTTTCTGAAATTGTTTTTGGAAAGGGGTATCGAATTGCTGGAGAGTATATTAGATGCCTTTGTGTGATGTATGCAGTTAGGTTAGTAGCAACATCTTTTGCAGGAGTATATACGGTATTTAAAAAACAGAATTTTGAATTGATTTTGAATATTTTATTAATTGTGTCAGCTGGACTAAGTTACATAGTATGTCGTATGTTGGAGACAGAAGTAACAACATATCTAAAATTGATGAATATGGGGTATACAGTAGTATATTTACTAATGTTATTAGGATATATAGTTGTGTGCAAAAATTATGATAAAAAAGTAAGGAGTGTAGACAAATGAGTTTATTTAAAGGAAAAACATTAATGATAACTGGTGGAACGGGTTCATTTGGGAATGCGGTTTTAAATCGTTTCCTTAAAACAGATATTGGTGAGATTCGTATTTTTTCACGAGATGAAAAGAAACAAGATGATATGAGACATGATTTTCAAGCGAGAATGCCGGAAGTAGCTGATAAAATCAAGTTTTATATTGGAGATGTTCGTGATTTGCAATCTGTAAGAGGAGCAATGCCAGGAGTAGATTACATCTTTCATGCAGCAGCTTTAAAACAGGTGCCATCATGTGAGTTCTTCCCGATGGAAGCAGTTCGTACAAATGTTATTGGAACAGAGAATGTGCTTACAGCAGCGATTGAGGAAGGGGTAGAGTCTGTTATTTGTTTATCAACAGATAAGGCAGCTTACCCAATTAATGCAATGGGAATTACAAAAGCAATCGAGGAAAAAGTTGCGGTTGCAAAATCCAGAATGTCTGGAAAAACAAAGATTTGTTGTACTCGTTATGGAAATGTTATGTGCAGTCGTGGATCAGTTATCCCACTTTGGATTGATCAGATTAAGCAGGGAAATCCGATTACTCTGACAGAGCCATCTATGACACGTTTTATTATGAGTCTGGAAGAAGCGGTTGATCTTGTATTATTTGCATTTGAGCATGGCGAGAATGGAGATCTTCTGATTCAGAAAGCTCCAGCTTGTACAATTCAGACACAGGCTGAAGCAGTGTGCGAGTTGTTTGGTGGCAAGAAAGAGGATATTAAGGTAATTGGTATTCGTCATGGAGAGAAGATGTATGAAACACTTCTTACAAATGAAGAATGTGCTAAAGCTATTGATATGGGAAATTTTTATCGTGTTCCGGCTGATAATCGAGGTTTGAATTATGATAAATATTTTAAAGATGGTGATGAGAAGAGAAATACCCTGACAGAGTTTAATTCTAATAACACTAAACGATTGAATTTGGAAGAAACAAAAGAGAAGATTGCTTCTTTGGAATATATACAGATTGAATTAATGAAAATGAATGAAAAATAAGATGATACATATAGAGGTATAGAAAAATGTCTGATTATAAAGATATAAAGTGGAAAGAAAATGGAAAGTTAAAATTGTTAATTATTGTAGGAACAAGACCGGAAATTATCCGCTTGGCTGCTGTAATTAATAAAACCCGTAAGTACTTTGATGTGATTCTGGCGCATACAGGACAGAATTATGATTATAACTTAAATGGTGTGTTTTTTAAGGACTTAAAGTTGGAAAACCCGGAAGTATATTTGAATGCTGTAGGAGCAGATCTTGGAGAAACATGTGGAAATATTATTGCACAGAGTTACAAATTGATGGCTGAGATTAAACCAGATGCAGTACTGGTTCTTGGAGATACTAATAGCTGTTTGTCGGTAATTGGTGCTAAAAGATTGCATATTCCGATTTTTCACATGGAGGCAGGTAATCGTTGTAAAGATGAGTGTCTGCCTGAAGAAACAAACAGACGTATTGTAGATATTATTTCTGATGTGAACATGGCATATTCTGAACACGCACGCAGATATTTAGCGGATTGTGGTTTGCCAAAGGAGCGTACATATGTGACTGGATCACCTATGGCAGAGGTATTACGTAACAATTTAGCAGAAATTGAAGCATCAGACATTCATAGCAAACTTGGATTGGAAAAAGGGAAATATATTTTGCTGTCAGCACATCGAGAGGAAAATATTGATACAGAAAAGAATTTCTTATCTCTATTTAATGCAATCAACAAGATGGCAGAGAAGTATGATATGCCAATTTTATACTCTTGCCATCCAAGAAGTAAAAAGAGAATTGAATCCACAGGATTTAAACTTGATCCGAGAGTGATTCAGCATGAGCCACTTGGGTTCCACGATTATAACTGTCTGCAGATGAATGCGTTTGCAGTAGTGTCAGATTCTGGAACATTACCAGAAGAGAGTAGCTTCTTTACATCGGTTGGGCATCCATTCCCTGCTGTATGTATCCGTACATCAACAGAACGTCCGGAAGCATTGGATAAAGCATGTTTTATTCTTTCAGGAATCGATGAAAAAGGATTGTTACAGTCTGTTGATACTGCAGTCGAAATGAACAGAGCAGGAGATTATGGTATCCCGGTTCCAGATTATATTGAAGAAAATGTTAGTTCAAAAGTTGTAAAGATTATTCAGAGTTATACTGGTGTTGTTAATAAAATGGTTTGGAGAAAAGAAGTGTAAATGGAACGTTATACTGATTCTATAATAAATAGAACAAGGATGTGAGTTATATGAATATTTTGGTAACAGGTGCAAAAGGCATGGTAGGCACTGCCCTAGTAAATAATTTAAAAAATATCCGGGATAACAAAAATAGGACAAGACCGAATATTTCAATAGAAGATATATATGAGTATGATCTTGATTCAACACCAGAAGAATTAGAACAGTATTGTCAGAATGCTGATTTTGTATTTAATCTAGCGGGAGTAAATCGTCCTGAAAATCCAGAAGATTTTATGAAAGGAAATTTTGGATTTGCCTCTGATTTACTGAATACATTAAAGAAGTATAATAATAAAGCAACGATTATGCTCTCTTCATCAATACAGGCTACACTTGCAGGACGTTTTGGAAACTCAGAATATGGACGTTCAAAAAAGGCAGGCGAGGAATTGTTTTTTGATTATGCAAATGAAACAGGAGCTAAGGTTGCCGTATACCGTTTTCCTAATTTGATGGGACATTCCAGACCGAAATATAATTCTGCAGTATCAACTTTCTGTTGGGCAGTAGCAAATGATGAAGAATTTACGGTAAATAACAGTAGTACAGAATTGGAATTATTGTACATTGATGATTTAGTAGAAGGCATGTTTGACCTGATAGAGGGGAAAGAGAAGCACTGTGAATTTGATGGTGTGGAAACGGTTATAAAAGAAGATGGAAAATATTGCTGCGTTCCAGTAACACATAAAGTTACATTGGGAGAAATCGTGGACTTATTGCAGCAATTTAAAGAACAACCAACGACGCTTATGATGCCTAAAATGCCGGAGGGTTCTTTTGCAAAGAAATTATATAGCTTATATTTGACATATTTGCCAACTGAAAAATTCAAATATGCATTAAAAATGAATGTGGATGGTCGTGGAAGTTTTACGGAATTAGTACATACACAGGATTGCGGTCAGGTGTCAATTAATATCAGCAGACCGGGAATTACCAAAGGGCAGCATTGGCATAACTCGAAATGGGAACTTTTTATTGTTGTAGCAGGGCATGGATTGATTCAGGAACGTAATATTAATACAGGAGAAAAAGTGGAATTTGAAGTAAGTGGAGATAAAATCGAGGCTATACATATGATTCCAGGCTGGACACATAATATTATCAACTTGAGTGAAACAGAAAATCTTGTGACTGTTATGACGTGTAATGAAATCTTTAATCCAGAAAGACCGGACACATTTTTTGAAGAAGTATAGTATTGGGAGGAGTAATATGAAAATAGCAGTAGCAGGAACAGGATATGTGGGACTATCTATTGCCACATTGTTATCTCAAAATCATGAGGTAATGGCAGTTGATATTGTTCCGGAAAAGGTAGAGAAGATCAATAAAAGAATCAGTCCTATTCAGGATGAATATATTGAAAAATACTTAAAGGAAAAAGAGTTAAATCTGACAGCTACGTTAGATGCAGAGGCTGCATATAAGGATGCAGATTTCGTAGTTATTGCTGCACCTACGAATTATGATAGTAAGAAAAATTTTTTTGATACATCAGCGGTAGAAGCTGTAATTAAGCTGGTTATTGAATATAACCCAAATGCAATTATGGTAATTAAATCTACAATTCCGGTAGGGTATACTGCAAGCATTAGAGAGAAATTCCATTGTGATAATATTATCTTCAGTCCGGAATTTTTACGAGAGTCAAAAGCATTATATGATAATCTGTACCCATCCAGAATTATTGTGGGAACAGATATTGAAAATGCTAGACTTGTAAAAGCTGCGAACACATTTGCCGGATTATTACAGGAAGGTGCTATTAAAGAGAATATTGATACTTTGATTATGGGATTTACAGAAGCGGAAGCAGTGAAGTTATTTGCTAATACATATTTGGCTCTCAGAGTATCATATTTTAATGAGCTCGACACATATGCCGAAATGAAAGGGTTGAATACACAGCAGATCATTAACGGTGTGTGTCTTGATCCAAGAATTGGATCACATTATAATAATCCGTCATTTGGTTATGGTGGATATTGCTTACCGAAAGACACAAAACAGCTTCTGGCAAATTATGCAGATGTTCCTCAGAATATGATGTCTGCAATCGTTGAGTCTAACAGAACAAGGAAAGATTTCATAGCAGATCGTGTGTTACAGAAAGCTGGATATTATGCTTATGGAGATGAGAATACATATGATGCTTCCATGGAAAAAGAGGTTGCAATTGGTGTATACCGTCTTACTATGAAGTCAAATTCAGATAATTTCCGCCAGTCTTCTATACAGGGAGTTATGAAGAGAATCAAAGCCAAAGGGGCATCTGTGATTATTTATGAGCCAACACTGGAAGATGGAAGCACTTTCTTTGGAAGCAAGGTTGTGAATGATTTGGACAAATTTAAAGAACAGAGCCAGGCAATCATCGCAAATAGATATGATAGTTGCTTGGATGATGTGAAAGACAAAGTATATACAAGAGATTTGTATGGCAGAGATTAAAAAATGTTTTGGAATGCATTGCAATTTATATATAAGCTGATAGTGCAGTATTGTGAATCACCAGTCTCATCACCGATTACATGGTGTTTGGGAATTATCTGGATAATAAAATCAATACATACTCTGTATAAAACGAAAGTAAAAACAGATGAGTTAGCTGCAGAAAGGGAAGCCAAAGAGGTTTCAGAAGCTATCAAAGATCTGAATATTTTAACTGAAAAAAGCAAAGAAGAGAATCAGGATATTAGGACTTTAATGTTTGAAAATTTAAAAGAATTGAAGGAGTTCTATGTTATCTGTAAACAGCAAATCAGAAAATCTTTCTCAGCAGCTATGTTCTCATGCTTTGCAGGATTTATGCTTTTTGTTTTGGCAGTCGTTCTATTTTTATTAGGTGGAAATAATTCAGCATCATTTATGGCTGGTCTATCTGGAGCGATAGTAGAGATTGTATCTGGTCTTTACTTTTGGATGTATAGGGAAACTTCTAAACAACTTGGAAAGTACCACAAACGATTGGAGGCAACCGAGAAATATTTAATTGCTTTGCAAATTATCGAAATGATACCGGAAGAAAATAGAAGTGAACAATATGGAAAATTAATAGATCATATTTTCGAAAATCCCTATGCAAATAAACAATAGTATTTATGTGAGATAAAATAAGCGTGGAATAGTCGATTTTACCGGGAACAGCAGGTAGCACCTATTCTTATTAAATGCTCTGGTACTGACAGGTGCCAGAGCATCAGTATAATATGATTGGATTGACACGAAAAAAGGAAAAAGTATGAAAGTATGCTTTAAGGCAGGTGTGATTATATTTTATGTTTTAGGATATTGTTTTTTGAGAAAACATATGCGGAGGGATATCATCAAATTATTTAAAGCATATATGCTATTGATGATTTTTTTGCTTTCGCTCCTGCCGGAACCATTTATGCTGAAGCATTTAGGGATAACACTTCGAGCGAATACCCTGGTGCTATGGATGGCAGGGATAGAGGCAGTGGATGCATGGGATGAATATAAAAGAGAGAAAAATAGAAATAAAAGTAATCATAGCAGTGGTGTAAAGAAAAATGGGAAGAACAAAAAAGAAACCAGGATATAATCAGAACAGAATAATGGAGCAGTTCCAGAATTGTATTGTAGAGGCATATACTTCGGGAATGGCTGATGGATCAGGTATTTCGTTAAGGCAAGTATCAGAAGAATTTAGCATTACATTGATGAAAACACGAAAAATATTGATTACTGCAGGTGTATATCATACTGAAAATAGTCAGCAGATTAACTTAATGCGAGAACAAGGAATGAGTATTCCAGAAATAATGAAGGCAACTGGTTTGAGCAGGTCATCTGTACATTCCTATCTGCCATATACCAAAATGATCTATAATGTAGATGAACTTAGTCTTTACGCAGAGCGCTGTAGAGTGTATAGGAAAAGAAAGCAAGCCGTTGAGCAATTACAGATATGTAAGGGGGCTTCCTTGGAATGTGTGGAGAAGTATTTGTGGAGTACGATTGAAAAATTTTCAGGATATTCCTTTAAAACGGTAAAAGGATTACGATTTCAATATGCTGTAAACGGAAATGAAATACAGATTAATCGAAAGAAAAAATGTATAACGAGAAGTAGTGTGAAAATTGCTCTAAAAGTGGCGCTGGAGAAGAATGGGAATATAAGCGGACCGAAAAAATTAGGAGTATTCGGTGTTAGTTATTTGTATCCGATGTTTTTGAGATTTGGATTGATTGATACAGAAAGGAAATTGAATGGACATTTACCAGATATGGACAACATATAATAAGCAATGGTCAAGATATGAAATATTGGCTTTTGTGGGAGTATTGATACTGGTATGCATAGCAATGGCAGTGTGTGTACACAGAAAGAAACTGAGCATAATTCTGGCAGCAGCAGTGTTGGCATTGGTGGTGTTCCTGGGAACTGTGTTTGGCTCAACTGTATTTACTAGGACGGGAACTATTCGGCAGTATGAATTAGTACCATTCTGGTCATGGAGAGATATTATTCGCTATCATGATTGGACGTTATTAAAAGAGAATTTGCTGAATTGTATATTGTTATTGCCAGTCGGAGTCTTGCTTCCCATAATTGCAAATCATAAAGTGAAGTGGTATCAGGCTCTGGTAATAGGAATATTGGTATCCGCAATAATAGAGTTCAGTCAGTTGATTTTTATGCGTGGTTTATTTGAATGGGATGATATGATTCACAATGGACTGGGGTGTATGCTTGGCAGCATGGTAACGAATTATATAATGAATGTATGGAGAAAAAATAAATAAGCCCCGGTTGCTATTTGCCGGGACTTATGATGCATGGTGCGAGATCTGTTTCATCTTTGGTAATTTTATCGTTGCATGGCATAGAAGAGTATTGCAACAGTAAAGATAGTTCTTGTGCGTATTTTTCATTTGGAACAGGTGGTTGAATCATATTGATGGGTATATTATAGAACGTTTCTGGTGTTGTCAAAGCTCGCTCAATATTACTTTTGAATTTTAGGTCTAAACCGGAATGATTCATAAAAGCATTTAACTGTTTCTTAGAAATTGTAATTTCATCACGATATAATCGAAGCAATCCACTGACATAACGCTGCTGTTCTTCACTGAGTTCCGTAGAACTAAGGAAGACCTTATGTATAGTAGGAAAACGCTTACTTCCAGAAGCTGAAGTGATGCCGCACCCTATGGCTCCGATAAATGAATGGATGTTAAGCTGAAGATGATTAAAGGCAAGCGTCCATATATCTCCGTACTCGTAAGAAACTAAATTGCAATATATGCATCCGACTCGTGAGATTACCATATCTCCGGTGTATGATTTAGTGCGTGATATGTTTGTGTCTGGTTCAGGCTCGCCAGTATAGAGTTCCAGTGATGCTTCACATGGAGATGGAGCGTTACGATTTTTGAAATCAAGTTCACCATGAACAAGTTCGCCATTATTTTTTTCGTCTGTACTTAAAAAATAGATAAAGTATTTTTTGAAATAGCCTCTATATGAAGGATCAGAAGTATCATAAATCATCAAGTTAGAGGAAGGATCTGGTAGCTTTTGTGAAAGCTCAATATTCTTCATGAGAGAGGAAAGGCTAATATCCAGTCCGTCACATATATTGATTAAAGTGGAAAGACGTGCTGAGGAGGGTTTGGCAAAAATATTTGAAATAGTACCCTGAGATACCGCAACATCTTTTTCTTTACATAAAGATTCTAGCTTTTTTTGAGTAATGTTATTTTGTTCCATGTATGAACGGATATAAGAAACAATTTTCTTTACATATTCTTGATTATTCATCGACGATCCCTCACTTTATTATGTAATTCTGTTTCAGTTCTATTATAGAATTAATGTGTCACACTGTCAATCAGTAAAATAATAGACGTATTAAAATATTAATAAAATGGTGTAACCAAATATCAAAAAATAAGTAAATGTGACGGAAATAAAGAAAGATTTTACAAAAACTTTAAGCAATATTGACATTTATTACATATGGGAGTATAATCAAAAAAGAGACTTCCCCTTTAGGGAAAGTCTCTGCAATAACTGGAAAATCAATAAAGTTGTTTTATTAACCAACTATTCTGATTTATGAGATTGTACCAGAATCTCATCCTGACATGAGCCATTATCTATGACTATATCACATTAAAGTGATAATATATAGGTAATGCGAACATGACATTATTAATTCTACCTCAGAAAACATTGGATGTCAAGCACTTTATTGAAAAATCACAAGGAGGTGTAGGACAAAAATCCAATGAAAGCGTTAAAAAATCAGCAATACTATAACAGAAACATGGAGAAAGTACACTGTCAGTGTAAGTAGAGGTATACAGCTTTGAGAGGTAATAATGAATTAAGGACGAGAACGTATAATGTACGAGTAGGGGACAAAGTTTGGGTAGACGGACAGCCCGCCTTTTCTGTAAAAGGTGGAGGTAACAGATTTGATGTCTACACCATGAAAGAAATGATTGCAGCATTTTACGGAGAAAACTGTAAATGCATCATTATTAAACAGAGTGGTAGAAAAGTAGTAATTGAATAAAGAAGGATAATCGCCCGGACAAGAGCTATCCGCAATGCGAGATAAGCCGGAGCAGAATGGTATTGGTATGCCATTTTGCTTCGGCTTATTTTTTTGCCACAAAAGAAGTGGATGACAAATGAAAAAACAGATGAAACAGATGAAAAATATAAACATAATATTTGACAAAAAGAACATATGTTCGTATAATATAAGCATCGCTACCTTGGAAATGCTAAACAATCTATTGTTGTTGGAAAACTTGGTCAGCTTTGACTTTCCCTTTAGCTGGCTTTCTGCTGAAGGAGGCTAATATGCAAAAAGTTGACATTATACCAGTTGCGTGCCCAACATGCAAAAACAAAAGATTATTTGACATTGATTTACATACAGAGGGAAACATACAGATAAAATGCCCAAAGTGCAGATCAATCGTTAAAGTAAAAATGCATAGACAAGAAATTCATACTGAGCAAATCGGGATATAGAATTAGTCTATAATCACCTACGCCTGATGAATATGGGATGTTTATTAAAGGACAACAACCATATCATCAGGCGTTTTTATGTCCGCAAGAGGGAGGTGAGTCGGTTTGACAGATGAAGAAAAGAATATCTTTGGGAATCAATTAAGGGAACGAAGAAATGAATTAAATCTTACAACACAGAAGGTTGCTTTAGATGCGGAGGTAGGAGAGTCAACTTACAAACGGTTAGAGGCTGGTGATGGAAACCCTCGTTTAGATACACTGGTCAGAATTGCAAAATGTTTGAAAACCGACTTAAACTCTGTGGTGCCGCAGGAACATTTATGTAAAGATTCTGGGATTTGGCAAATAGTACGAAAGTTGTTAAGCATGGATAAAAAGAAAATGAATAAGGCGATAAAAGCAATTCTAGCAATGTTGGATGCAATGTCTGATGATTAAAGGTTATTGAACTTAGAGTAATAAGTCAATGACCTTTATTTTTTTGAAAAAGACAATAAAGGAGCTTTTATTAGATGAGAAAATTATATAAAATTGTTGTATGTTTGATTCATGAACGATAATGAATAATAAAATAGATACTAACGGAGGGTATGTTAAAAATGGGAAGAACAAGTGATTATACTAAGCAGGTGCGTAACGAAGAATGCGAGAACACTGTTGAAACAAAGAAAAGCTCTAAAAGTTTCACAGATATAAAGAGGATGTTTGCAAAAGAACCAATGACAGCGGAGCAATTTGGAATATATTTAGGTGAATGTAAAGCAGCGGGAGATTTTATAAGTGATAAGACAATCAAAAGATATATCGAAAAATTATGCAAAATGAGTGACGGGAAAATAACACCTTCGAAATTTATGAAAACAGTAGACGGAACAGATGTTTATATTATTCAACCGGAAATACAGGAATTATTAGTTGCAATGTTCGATACAGATTTTTTTGGTGCAAAGGGGAAACCCAAAGCGGGAATTGACGTGAAACAGCGTCTGCGAGCTCAGCTTGCAGAGAATGTTGAAATATATTTGGATGAAGATATAAAGAAACAGGTAAAATCAGCACCACAGTTTCTAAATGCAAGGTTGGAGGATATTCTAACAGAGAAAATAAATAATGAAGTTCGTGGTATGTTTGCTACAATGCAGGACTCAGATGATACTATTCAATATCAGTTGATGTTAGAAACTTTAGACCGGTTGGTTGCTATCAGAAGGTGGATGAATGAGTGGAATGCCAGAATAAACTTGATTAAACAGGAATTTGCTAAAACAGAACAGGAAAAACAGGACGCTAAGAACAAAACAGGGTTATTTAAGCATAAACAGCTTCAGGATATATTAATTGATGTAATTTCCAACTTATTGGAAGGAAAAGAGTACGAATATATATCTGAGGAAGAGGAAATATTTTATCCTACTTTATATGCTGCTAGTAAAATGTATGATATTACGGCAATGCCAGGAAACGAATTGACGCTATGGTTACAGGAAGTTGAAGAAAACATATCAAATTTAAAAAGATACAAATATATTCGAAGAAAAGCAAGAGCTTTGTTCGACGAGAATGATCATTTGGAGAAAAAGATATTAGATTCGATTGATAAAATTGCAAGGACACAGTTGGTATCAAATGAAAGTGATATGACACCAGAACAGTATGAAAGATTAGTCAGATTTACAGAAGATGCAAGTATGGAAGAAAAGCAAGAAATTTTGTGTAAACTTGAACAATCAGGGAATCTTACATTGGATGAGCAGACTTTAAAGGAAATAATGGACATTAAAGATGCCGTAGAAAAGAAACAAGAATATGGAATGCTTTAAGGCTGGACAGATTATATTTTATTAGTGTCTGGCAAGATGGATTGTGAATGGAGCGGTTTAGCTATATAATAACGCCATAGTCAATAAGGAAAGGAGATTTGGAATATGGCATATAGCAATGCGGAAATTTACGATAGAAATAAGTCGGAAGCTGAAAGAGAACAGAAACTCTTGAGTAAGCTGAAGCGAATATCTGCAAAGGGTAATAATGCGGAGGTAAAGCAAGATCGAGATGGAAACTGGATTGTATATGAAGTGAAAAAAACAAAGGCTATTGTCTGAAGTGGCAGACGATAGGGCTAAGCGGAGCCTGAGTAATTTGATGCGTGTTCATCAAATTATTCAGGCTTTTTGTATGTTGAGGTTCATATATGGACTGTTTTAGAAAAAATTGGTCAGTATGTGGTACTGAGGTAGGCGAGTTGATTCGGTAAAATATAATCATCAAAAGAGAGGAGGCAATAAAATATGAGCCGAGAAGAATATCTGGAATTTATCACACATCAGCCCTATGACGCAATGGGAGATTTTAGTTTCCTGTTGGATGAAAAGTCTGATAAAGCTGAAAACACTACGGTAGAAAATGAAAACATGAACGCTGATTAATCTGCGTGCAGGGAGTGCCCTGTATAGCTGATTGATACATAAAGCAGCAAGGAGAGGCTTCGCAAGTCGCTCGGTATAAAAAAAAACCGGGCAGATCGGAGTCTTTTTTTGCTGCTTTTTTTATCTGCTGACAGCCCGGAGCCGAAAGGCAGAAAGGCGGTTGTCATGCTGACACTTAGAAAACTGAAAGAAATGGTGGAATCTCCAAAGAAAGGCGAAAAGAAACCGAGCTGTAAAAGTTTACGGGAGGGGAAATACCCGGTTGTTGCTCAGAAGATTATTAAGAACGAGGTAGGCGTAGTCACGATCACTGTTTATAAGAACGGATATGTGGTCTATCAGGCACAGAATCGGGTAACAGTATTTCCTATCGAAGATATTTCCGGTTATCGCTATTCTTCTGTGGCTGGAAATGGATATGGATGTAATCTGACGGAATCTTACTTTGAAGAGGCTGAGTGGTATCTGCGTTTTGTTCTTCGAGGAGAAGATCGCCTGAGCATCAATCTGGATAGCTGCAATCAGAAACGCTGTATTTCTTTATCTTCTGCTATGGAAGAAATGCAGCTTGGAGAGAGTGTGGCACCGGACATGGAGGAAATGATTGTTCAGCAAATGATGACAGAAAACATGATGGATATGCTGACGGATAAGCAGAAGGAACTTATTTATGCCCTTTATTTTGAGAAACAGACTTATCAGGAATACGCCGATATTCATGGAATCAGTTCAGCAGCAGTCAACAACATGAGAAATAAGGCAGTTGCCAAGCTGAGAGCCAGTTTAGAAGAACTCGCAGAAAGTAATGAGAAAAAGAAACTGAGAAAAAAATAAAAAAGTTTGCAAAAGGGGGTTGGTAAACACCCTATGCCGAGCTTTATAGGTGAAGGGTTAATTCTTCAAAAAGAAAAAGCCCGGACTTGTACCTTGACAATTTCATATAGATAGCAAGAGGGGATACCCGGAAACTCAGCTACGCATAATAATCAGCGGCCAGGATTCGGAGAGAACGTGAAAGAGAAACGGCTGAAAGGCACTTTTACAAGGAACGGCCTCTTGCGGCTTAAATGCTTGATCCTTATTAAAACTGTTATTTCCATTTATTGGAGATGACAGCAGATACCATGTGGCGGTGCTTCGCTTAGTGCAGGTGCCGCCATATGCATGTGCTGTTATCTTTTCAGAAATGTACAGGTATCAGTAACAAAAACATCGGGAGGTGGTTCCAATGATTGAATAGTGCAGGTACAGACCTGCTGAAAAGAAAAACGATGATAAGTGAAGAAAGAGAGGATTAAGTCAAAATGAAAATGAAGTTCAAAAGATTCTTATCAGGAGTCATGGCAGTTGCTACATTAGCATCTGTAATCGTTCAGCCGGTAGCTGTTTCAGCATCGGAATTAGAACCGGAAGAAATACCGTTTGAGCAGCAGTATCCGGAATTAAAAGAGGTACAGGATTCGCTTGATCCAGATGAAATTGTAACAGCAAATGACATTGAACTTGCCTATGGACAGGAATTTGAAGTGGAAGTAGATCTGTCCGGTATTGACGGAGTGGATGAAAGTAAAATGAAGATTTTATTCCATGAAGCAAAAAATGAAGCCGGAGCCGAGTTTGATACCCATACACCGGATACCTACAAGGCAGTATATGCGGTAGAGCCGGTAAGTGGTCATCCGTCTTACAGAATCAGCAGAAATATCACTGTAAAAGAGCCTGAAACAGAAACGCAGTCAGAGAGTTCTTCTGAGATTGCAGTTGACGATGACAGCGGTACTGGAGATACAGAGCAGAGTGATGACGATTCAGAGTCGCACCAGGAAAATACAGTTGATACGGAAACTGAACTTACGGTGTCTGAAGTGCTGGAACAGGCAGAAACAAATGGAATTGATCTGTATGCAATGGATGCAGGAGAAACCGTAACCTTTATGGCTTCTGCAGGAAATGCAAGAAGTTCACAGCAGGTTTCTGTTACAAGGGGAACCATGTATCGTTACGCAGATTATGGATATGGTAGTTACCTTACTTATCAGTATACTGTGAAATTTGGTAATGTATCTGCCACAGCATACTGTGTACAGCCATCCAAGCCGGGACCAGGAAGTGGAACTTATACAATTAATAAGGTAGGAGATGGAAAAGCACTTGCTAAGGTATGTTATTATGGCACAAAAGCTTCTGGAGATGATGGATTTTTCACAGAAGAGAATGGATATGGAAATTTAAGTGCCGGAGCCAGATTTATTCTGGTACACCTTGCAGCATCTTATGCAAATGGTAGCGGGGACGCTTTTTCAGGTGCAAACAGCACTGCACAGAATCTTGCAAAGAAACTTTATAATTATTGCGTTTCTCAACCGGATATTCCATCAGTGGCAATGTCTTTTTCAGATGCAAACGTAAAAGCCTATGTAGACGGTAACAGTCAGAGAACAAAGGATATAACGTTTAAGGCAGATGCATTACAGACAATTACTATGAAACTTCCGGCAGGTGTAAAACTTCATAACCTGTCAACAGGAAAAACAAGTAAAGCTGGAGCAAATGTAGAAATCTGCGGTGGTACGAAGTTTTATCTGTCAGCACCACTGACACAGGTAAGTGATGTGGCAGAGAGCTGGTCTACAACAATGAAAGGAAGCATTACTAAAGATTATTCAGCTTATAAGATTTCTACAGGATCTGGAAATCAGGATCTGGCATTGGTGTTTGGCGAAGGCGTGGATGATGAAAAATACGTGGATTTTAAAGTATCCTGGATTGAACTTGCAACTGTAGAAGTTATGAAGAAAGATTCAGCAGCAGATGTAAACCTTGCAGGAGCAGTGTTTGGTATTTACAGTGATCCAGATTGCAAAAATCTGATTACTACAATGCCGGAAACAGACAGCAATGGCAAATCTTCTGCAACGATTGTAAAAACACAGGATACCGTATATCTGAAAGAAATCTCAGCACCGAAAGGTTATGTGGTAAATACAACCGCTTACAATGTGAAGCTGGTAGCAAGTAAGACCACGACAACAACGGTACCGGATAAAGAGCAGCTTGGCGAATTGACTGTATATAAAGAAGGACAGGTTCTTGCAGGGGCAGATGTCAGCGAGAATGGTACAGTATTCCAGTATGAAAACAGACGTCAGAAAGGTGCTGTTTATAACGTATATGCCGGAGAGGATATTTTCTCTGCCTATGGTGCGAAGATTTACAGCAAAGGCGATCTTGTGAAAGAAAACCTTTCGACAGATGAAAATGGGGCATGTATCCTGAAAAATCTGCATCTTGGAACTTATGTTGTCAAAGAAATGCAGGCACCGGAGAACTTTTATAATGCCGGAGAGGAAAAAACAGTTACACTTTCCTATGCAGGACAGAGCGTGGAGGTAGTCTTTTCTGATGTGACATTCACAAATGACAGACAGAAGACAGATGTGAGTGTTGTAAAGAAAGACAAGGATACCGAAAATCCGTTATCTGGCGGTGTGTTTGCCCTGTATGCTGGCAGTGATATTGCCAACGCAGACGGAAATGTAGTAGTGAAGAAAGGCACACTGATTGAAAAATCAACGACAGGAGCAGATGGAAAAGCGGTATTTAATGCAGATATTCCGATTGGATTTTCTTATGTAGTCAAAGAGGAACAGGCACCACAGGGATATTTGAGAAATTCTAAAGATGTTTATACATTTAAGTTCTCATATACCAGTGACAGTGAGCCGAAAGTTTCATTCACTCATACATTTGTAAATGAGAGAGTCAAAGCTAAGATTTCTCTGGAAAAGAGAGATGCGGAAACAAAACAGGCGGTTGCGCAGGGAGATGCGACACTGGAAAAAGCAGTTTATGGACTGTACGCCCGTAATGATATTGTTCACCCGGATGGTATTACCGGCGTGATTTATAAAGTCGGGGAGCAGGTGGCTGCTTTTACGACAGATAAGAATGGACAGGCTTCTGTGGAAGGCTTGTATCTTGGAGACTACTATGTGAAAGAAATCAGTCCGTCAGTGGGTTATCTTGCAGATGAAACGGAACATGATCTGGTCTGCAATTATGAAGGCGACTTGGTAGCAGAGGTTAAACGTGACTGCATTTCATTAGAGCAGGTAATGAAACAGCCATTCCAGATCATCAAAGCAGCCAATAATGGAAAAACAGACGCTGATCTGTTAAAAGGTGCAGGATTTACGGCATATCTGGAATCTTCCCTGACAATGAAAGCAGACGGAAGCTATGATTTTGCTTCTGCGACACCAGTTGTGATTGGGGAGAATGGTGCAACAGAAATGTTCACAGATGAAAAGGGTTATGCTTGCAGTATCGCACTTCCATATGGAACTTATATTGTGCGTGAAACTACAACACCTCACAATTATACTCCGGTAGATGATTTTACGGTGCGTATCACTGAGAATAATCCGAACCAGCCACAGACGTGGAGAGTACTTCTGGATGATGAGTTTGAAGCGAAGCTGAAAATCATCAAACAGGATGATGAAACTAAGAAACCAGTATTACAGAAAAATACAGAGTTTAAGATTTATGACCTGGATCATAAGAAGTATGTGGAGCAGGTTACAACCTATCCGACAACGGTTAAGCACAAATCTTATTTTACAGATGAGCAGGGATATTTGATTCTTCCGCAGAATCTGAAAATCGGAAATTACCGTATTGAGGAAGTAAATGCCCCGTTCGGTTACACGCTGAATAAAAATTATTATGAGGTAACAGTTGATTCTAATACTGCATATCAGATGGATGGAACTTCCGGGGATGTGATCATTGAAGCAATTTATGAGAACCATCCAGTTAAGGGAGAACTGACTATCGTGAAAAAGGGCGAAGTTCTGGAAGGATTCAAGGATGATTTTACATATCAGATAGAAAATCTGGAAGGAGCAGAGTTTGCTATTTATGCTGCGGAGGATATTTATACTGCTGACTTCCAGAAAGATGACAATGGAAATCGTATTCTGGAATATGCAGCCGGAACACTGGTGAAAACTGTTACAACCGATAAAGATGGAAAAGCGGTCTTGAAGA
Source organism: Dorea sp. AGR2135 (assembly GCF_000420885.1). Taxonomy (NCBI): domain Bacteria; kingdom Bacillati; phylum Bacillota; class Clostridia; order Lachnospirales; family Lachnospiraceae; genus Dorea; species Dorea sp. AGR2135. Next base: position 40,361 of record NZ_ATVU01000004.1, read on the forward strand.
ATCTTCCGCTTGGAAGTTATAAGATTGTGGAAACGTCTGCGCCAACAGGATTTGTTTTAAACAGCGAAGCACAGACAGTCACTTTTACTTACAAAGATCAGGAAACACCTGTCATTGAACAGACAGCTACTTTTGAGAATGAACGTCAGAAGGTAGAAATTTCGGTGGTAAAACAGGATGCTGATACAGAAAAAGCAGTTGCAGGGGCAGAATTTGGACTTTATGCGAAGAATGACATAGAAGCTCATGGAACTGTGATTGTGAAAGCAGACTCACTTCTTGGAAAAGCTGTTTCCGGAGAAGATGGAAAGGCTGTATTTACACAGGATCTGCCATTTGGAGAGTATTATATCAAAGAACTGGCAGCACCGAATGGCTATGTATCTTCAGATGAAGTTCTGGAAGTAAAGGCAGAGTACCAGGGACAGGAGGTTAAGGTTGTACAGTTATCTTCTATATTTAAAAATCAGCCTACCAAAGTTGTGGTTTCCAAGTCTGACCTGACTACTGGCGTGGAATTATCTGGTGCGACTCTTACGGTACTGGACAAAGATGGAAATGTAGTTGATACATGGAAGTCTGTAAAAGGTGAGCAGCATATGATTGAACGGCTTACTGTAGGGGAAACCTATACTCTCAGGGAAGAAATAGCTCCTTATGGATACCTCAAGGCAGAAGAGATCACTTTTACGATTGAGGATACCGGGGGAATCCAGGAAGTAGAAATGAAAGATGATGTGCCGACAGGAACGATCATCATCAATAAAAATGGAGAGTTTCTGGATAAAGTAACGGCATTGGATTCTGTTGGAGGATGGATCAGCCATTTATTCCAGTATGTAACAGGCAGTCTGAAAGATGTTACCTTTGAAGTATTTACTTTAGAGGACGTGAAATCTGCTGACGGAGAAAGTGAAGATTATTATAAAAAAGACGAACTGGTAGCAACCATTACAACGGATGATACCGGCATTGCAAAGTTATCCGGACTTCCTCTTGGCAAATATTATGTCAAAGAAAAAGCTACAGTGGATGGTTTTGTACTGGATAATGAGGCAAGAGAGATTGACCTGACATATCGTGACCAGGATACTGCAGAAGTCACTTACTCTGCTGACTGGCAGAATAACCGCCAGAAAGCGGAAGTGGAAGTTGTGAAAAAAGAGAAAGATTCTGATCGTGTACTGGAAGGTGCAGTATTTGCCCTTTGTGCTAAGAATGATATTACAGGAGCAGACGGAAAAGTTATTCTGGAAGCGGATACTGTGATTGAAGAACTGGCAACGGATAAAGAAGGCAAACTGACTTTTACAGCAGATTTACCGATTGGTTTTGAGTATTATATCAAGGAAACTTCCCCGGCACCTGGATTTGCAACGACGGATGAAACACAGGAGTTTACATTTGAGTACGAAGGTGCAGAAAAGGAAAAAGTATCATACTCCTTTACTTTTGAGGATGAACCGACAGTAATCGAGATTACCAAGACTTCCCTGACAGACGGGAAAGAGCTGGAAGGTGCCAAGTTACAGGTAACGGATGAAAGCGGTAAGGTTGTAGATTCCTGGACTTCCGGCAAAGAAGCTCATATCATCAAAGAACTGGTAGTCGGACAGAAGTATACCCTGACAGAAACAAAACCGGCAGACGGTTTTGTGACAGCGGAAAGCATTACATTTACCGTTAAAGATAACGCAGAAGCACAGAAAATCGAGATGAAAGACGATGTGACCAAGGTGGAAATCTCCAAGACGGATATTTCTGGTAAAGAACTGCCGGGCGCAAAACTGACAATTCTCGACAAAGACGGTAAAACGGTAGAGAGCTGGACTTCTGAGGAAAAAACGCATTACATTGAAATGCTTCCGATCGGGGAGTATACACTTCGGGAAGAGTCTGCCCCTGAGGGCTATCTGGTAGCTGAGGACGTGAAGTTCACAGTGGAAGATACCGGGGAGATTCAGAAAGTTGTGATGAAAGATGAGGTAAAACCGGAAGAAACATCAACACCGGAAACACCATCTACACAGGTAACAGATACACCGAAAACCGGAGATGATACACATATGCTGCTTTGGATTCTGCTTGCAGTAGCAGGTATGGCAGGTGCAGTGTCAGCGGTATGGGTGGCAAGAAAGAAGAAATAAAAATCAGTTAGTTAAGAGGGCATTTATGGACGAAAAAGATTCATAAATGCTCTCTTTCTGGTTAATACTAGGAAAAATGAAGGGAGAATGTATTATGAAACAGGTATTAATTATAGCGGTTGTAGCAATTATTGCAGCAGTTAATTTTGTGATGTACTGCTGTCTGAGAGTAGCATCACAGGAAGATCAGATGTTGGAAAAACTGAGCAGGAGAAAGGAGTCAGAAAGCGATGGCGATTAGATATGCAGAGGACAAGCCGAAATCCTGTGAATATTGTTATTTCTGGAATGAAAAGAAAAAGGAATGCAGGCAGATGAGATGCTTTTATCAGCTTCCTGAAAAGCCACCTGATCCAGATCCGGCACACAGGTTTTGGGTTCCATGCAAAGGCTGTCCGTATGGAAGAAATCCCTGTATTGGCTATTGCATGGCTAAAATTCTAAAAGAGCAGAGGAAAAAACAATCTGGATAAGGACACATACATATTCCCGTATCACTACGGGGAGGAAGCAGAACAGTATACGTTCTATCGGATTCCCAAGATTCTCTTTACCAGTCCGGTATTTGGAAAACTGACCTGTGAAGCTAAGTTGTTGTATGGTCTATTGCTAGACCGGATGCAGTTATCTGTGAAGAATCGGTGGATGGATTCGGAGGGAAAAGTGTATATATATTTTTCGCAGGAGCAGATAGCAGGGCTTATGGGATGTGGAGTAAAAAAAGTTCGGTGCTTGTTAAAGGAACTGGATGACCGGAAAGGAATCGGATTGATTACGAGAGTCAGACAGGGATTGGGAAATCCCGATAGAATCTATGTAAAAAAATGCGTATCACCAGAACGGTTCAAAGAGAACTTCCGGACAGGTCAAAATGACTTCTCAGGAAAGGTACAAATGACCGATGCAGACAGGTGTAAACTGCCAGGTAATGATATAGAGGATAGTAATACTGAGAATAACGATACAGAGTATCTTTCTTTCTATTCAGATGCCAGTGAAGTGAAAAGGAAAGAAGCTGAAAGGAATGCTTATCAGCAGATTATCCTTGAACACATTGGATATGACTATATCGTAGATGATTTCAACCGGCATATGTTGGATGAGATTGTGGGGTTAATGGTAGATGTGGTGTGTTCGGAACAGGAGTTTATACGGATTGGAGGGGACAGAAAACCTTTATCCGTAGTAAAAAGCCAGTTTTTAAAACTGGATGCAGAGCATATTCGGTTCGTATTGCATTGCATGAAAGAAAATACCAGTAAAGTAGTAAATATGCGTCAGTATTTGTTGGCAGTATTATATAATGCACCGCTGACCATCAGCAATTATTACTCATCTTTGGTGCAGCATGATATGTACGAAGGGAATATATGAATTTTGGATTTTCAGGAAGGGAGTGATTCTATTGCAGGAAGAAGTAAATGAGAAAACCGTATCGTTATGTATCACTGGTGGAAAAGTGACAGTCCGTTTATTGAAACAGGCAATGATGCGTTTTCTGGCGGCAGTGGAGAAAGAAAAAGCAGAGAAAGCAAGAAAACAGCAGACAAAGGCACCTCCGGATAAAGAATATCATGGAAAGCAGAGTTTAAAGAAGCTGACACAGCAGAATATTCAACTTTCCAACATTGAGATTACAGATAATAACATTAAGGCTTTTGAAAAGGTTGCAAAAAAATATGGTATTGATTTCAGCCTAAAACGTGATAAGTCTGTAGATCCACCAAGATATTTTGTTTTCTTTAAGGCGAGAGATGTGGAGGTGATGACAGCAGCATTTCGGGAGTTTACCGGAAAGACACTGAATAAAACCAAGAAACCATCTGTCCGTAAGAAATTACAGCAGGCAATCACAGCCCGTAACCAGGACAAACAGAGAGAACGGGAGAAATCAAAAGAGAAGCAGAAGGAGCCAACATTATGAGTGGGATAAAAAATATAAAGAAAAAACTGAAAGGTTTTCGGGTGCGTCCCCCGAATGTGGAAGTAATAAAAAATGTTATGCTACATATACCGTATGTGATTGTGTTTTATGTGGTAAATAAATGTACCTGGCTTTATCAGTATTGCAGGGGCAGTACAGTAGTAGACAGGCTGATGGTCCTTCTTATGAATTATCCATTAGCTTTTAAGAAGCTGTTGCCAAGCATGAAGCTGAAAAGTCTGGTTGCGGGAACAATCGCAGCAGTTGGCATATGGGCAGTGGTATATTTCAAGGGAAAGAATGGAAAGAAGTTTCGCCAGGGGGAGGAATATGGTTCTGCCAGATGGGGAAATGAAAAGGATATAGCACCTTTTATTGATCCGGTCTTTGAGAATAATATTCTGCTGACACAAACGGAACGTCTGACCATGAACAGCAGACCAAAGAAACCGAAGTATGCCAGAAACAAGAATGTCATAGTGATCGGAGGTTCTGGTAGTGGAAAGACTCGATTTTATGTGAAACCGCAGCTTATGCAGATGCCGGATAATGTGAGTTTTGTGGTAACTGATCCAAAGGGGACTATCATCGTGGAATGTGGTAAAATGTTAGCACGAGGGACACCGAAGAAAGATAAAAATGGGAAGATTTTACGTGATAAAAATGGCAGAGTGGTAATGGCTCCTTATAAAATCAAGGTGCTGAATACCATCAATTTTGCCAAGAGTATGCACTATAACCCATTTCATTACATCCGTTCAGAAAAAGATATTTTGAAACTGGTAAATACGATCATGGTAAATACCAAGGGTGAGGGAGAAAAATCCTCGGAAGACTTCTGGACGAAAGCGGAACGTCTGCTGTATTGTGCTTTGATTGGTTATATCTATTATGAAGCACCAGAAGAAGAACAGAATTTCTCAACCCTGCTGGAATTTATCAATGCCAGTGAAACCAGGGAAGAAGATGAAGAGTTTAAAAATGCTGTGGATCTGTTATTTGAGGAGTTGGAAAGGGACGAGCCGAACCACTTTGCAGTAAGGCAGTATAAAAAATACAAACTGGCTGCAGGAAAAACGGCGAAGTCGATTTTGATTAGCTGTGGTGCCAGACTTGCTCCGTTTGATATTGCGGAACTTAGGGAACTGACTTCTTATGATGAAATGGAACTGGATATGATTGGAGATCAGAGAACGGCACTGTTTATTGTAATTTCGGATACAGACGATACTTTTAACTTTGTGGTTGCTATGATGTACAGTCAGCTTTTCAATCTGTTATGCGACAGAGCCGATGATGTTCATCATGGAAGACTGCCTTATCATGTGAGAATCCTTTGTGACGAGTTCGCAAATATCGGTCAGATTCCGAAGTTTGACAAGCTGATTGCAACGATCCGAAGCAGGGAAATTTCTGCTTCCATTATACTTCAGTCCCAGTCGCAGCTCAAGACAATTTACAAGGATGCAGCCGAAACCATTACGGGAAATTGTGACACAATGTTGTTCCTGGGAGGTAAGGAAAGTACCACTCTGAAAGAAATTTCAGAAACACTGGGTAAGGAAACCATTGACTTATATAACACTTCTGATACAAGAGGACAGAGCAGATCTTACGGTTTGAACTATCAGAAAACAGGAAAAGAATTGATGAGTCGGGATGAACTGGCAGTCATGGACGGTAACAAGTGTATTTTACAGCTTCGTGGTGTCCGTCCGTTTTACAGTGATAAATTTGACATTACAAAACATAAACGGTATAAGCAGTTATCCGATTATGATAAAAAGAATGAGTTCCATGTGGAAGAATACATGAAACATCAGATGGAAGCCCGGTTAGATCCGGAAGAACAGTTCGACCTTTATATGTATGAAGGCAGTGAACTGGAAGAACAATCAAATAATGAAAATGAAGGCACAGGGCATGTAACGTAAAACATACATAGCTCTTTTTTTATGCCCTTTTGGGAGGTAGCGATATGCACAAGCATGAAAGACCGCCCATCAGGGCGGAACCCTCCGAGTAGTAACCAGTAAAAAATCACAATGAAAAACAGGAGTTACGAAAGGAGAACATAGATTATGGCGTTTTTTACATCAGCAATTAATATTTTACAGACACTCGTTGTCGCAATCGGAGCAGGACTTGCAGTTTGGGGAGTTATCAATCTTCTGGAAGGTTATGGTAATGATAATCGTGCGACACGTTCGTAAGTGAAAAGCTTGCGCACAAAGTCGAAGGGCAATTGTAGCCCGAAACTTTGGAGAACTGATATTCCGATGGGTGAAATGAGGGGGTAACGTCCCGAAGCGCCACCCTAATACTCCGAATGGCGGGGAGCATGCAACGGCTCTCTCCAAAAGTTTATAGAGCTCGGTGAAGTCGGCAGAGAGCAACCGTAAGACTGGTTTCCAGACCAGACACGAAAGCTGTCCAGAGGTGGATGGTGTTGCCTATATGCCGGGGGTCGGATATCCATGGTGAGAATGTATGAAAATACTGACGAAATTCTGAATGTACGAGTCTAAACGTTGATGCTGTCGAAAGGCAGTACACCTTTCATGGTGGTATCTGTGGGCGAGTAAAATTGGTTGTTATGAAAGTCCATGCATCGTTACAGGCGGTGCGGTTATGCATGACCAGATACAGGCTTAGAGGAAGAACCTAAAGATATCCAATGATAGGAATATCGGAACGTGGAAAGCTGGGAACACGGAGGCGGTTGCAAGCCAGTGATGTGGTGGATGGGAATACCTTCGCGAGAGGGCAATAACCATTCTTTATTCCAGTGAGAGTAGTGGCACAGTACCTGTGAAGCCGTGAATAAGTAAGCGGTGGAGGGATAGCCACAAGTCGAATTCAGCAAAGAAAATGAAAACACAACAAACACAGCTTCGAGTATGACAAAGAAAATCCAAACCGAAGGGAGAGGATGCCTGTGTTGACTTCGGGGCAGCAAGAAAGGAAAAGTAAACAGAGAAAAATCCGCAACTCAGAGTATTACGACATGGAAGGTACTTTTGACAGGCTGTATGCAGAAAGTAAGAAAGATAAAACCTTCAACCATCTGATGGAAATCATCGAGAGTGAAGAAAATATCAAGCTTGCATACAGAACGATAAAGAAGAATACAGGAAGTGATACTTCGGGAGTGGATAAAAGGACGATAGCCGACCTTGCAAAGTTAAGCGAGGAAGAATACGTCCGTCTCATACGGAAACAATTCAGTAATTATCATCCACGACCCGTAAGGCGAATGGAGATACCAAAGCCCAATGGAAAGACCAGACCTCTGGGAATTCCAACTATCGTAGATCGGATCGTACAGCAATGTATTTTGCAGGTCATGGAGCCGATATGTGAAGCAAAATTCAGTGAGAACTCCAACGGGTTCCGCCCGAACCGTTCCGCTGAGACTGCTATTGCGCAATGCATGAGGCTGATACAGGTACAGCATCTGTACCATGTGGTTGACCTCGATATTAAAGGCTTCTTTGATAATATCAGCCATACAAAGCTGATTCGTCAGATATGGGCATTGGGAATCCGGGACAAAAAGCTGTTATGCATTATAAAAGAGATGCTGAAAGCACCTGTTGTTCTGCCAAATGGGGAGAAAACATATCCCACACGGGGTACCCCGCAAGGCGGTATTTTGTCGCCATTGCTTGCAAACATCGTATTGAATGAACTGGATTGGTGGATTGCTTCCCAGTGGGAGCAGATGCCAACAAAGACAAAATTCAAAACAAGGAGCAATGCGCAGGGAACAGAGATTAAGAGCCACGCCTACAGGGCTCTGCGCCGGAGCAGATTAAAAGAGATGCATGCAGTTCGGTACGCAGATGATTTTAAAATTTTCTGCGCAACACATGAGGATGCTGTCAGAGCATACAAGGCAACAGAGTTATGGCTAAAGGACAGGTTGGGGCTGGAAATCAGCCCTGACAAATCCAAAGTAGTTAATCTCAAAAGACAGTATTCTGATTTTCTCGGGTTCAAGCTGAAAGTCCGTAAAAAGGGTAAGAAATATGTGGTTCGGTCTCATATGAGCGATAAAGCATACAAAAAGGCGCATGAAAAAGTCTCGGAAGAAGTAAAGGAACTGGCTCATTCGTCAGATGATAATGCTCAGTTCATGCAGCTTCAGAAATATAACTCTGTAGTTGCCGGACTTCATGAATACTATTGTATTTCTACAGAAGTATCTCATGACTTCAGCAGACTTGCCTTCAGTATCAACAAACAGCTCAGAAACAGACTGAAAGGCGACTTATCCAAAAAGGGACAGCTCAGAAATGGGTTCATTAAAGAAAAGTATGGAGCAAGCAGACAGATGAGGTTCCTTCATGGACGTCCGGTGGTTCCACTGGGATATGTCCAGTCAAAGAATGCCCAGCATAAAAGGAAATCCATCAATAAATATACGGTCAAAGGTCGGGAACAGATTCATAAGAATCTTGCAATTGACACAGCTACAATGTTATGGCTGATGAGAAATCCTGTAAAGGGCAGAACCATTGAATATGCGGATAACCGTATTTCTTTGTATGCGGCACAGTATGGTAAATGTGCAGTGACAGGAATTCCGATGAATTCCCACGATATTCACTGCCACCATAAAGTACCGGTAAGCAATGGCGGTTCGGATGAATACGCAAATCTTATTCTTGTCAGCAAAGCGGTTCATATCCTTATCCATGCTTCTTCAGAACCTACGATTGAGAAGTACCTGAAATCCTTAAATCTTGACAATAAACAAATAGAAAAGCTTAACAAACTTCGTACTATGGCGGAAATGCCACCTATTACTCTTTGAATTTAATGCTGTAACGAAGTGTGTAAGTTGTGTTTAAAAGCCCTGGACGGCTGAATTCGATGGAGCGCCGTGTGCGGTGAAAGTCGCATGCACGGTGTGGAGCGGGGGAAAATCCGGAGATAACTTCAAAGGATTACCTATCGCTATCGGGTGCGAAGTCACAGGGAATCAAGCAGCTTATGGCAGGTGGAGGTGTCGTTTTAATCGGTACACAGCTTGTACCATTACTGGCGAATTTATTTTAGCCGGGGCAGTAAGAAAGGAGAACACGCATGGATAAGATTTTTGAGTCCATAGAAGAATGGATGCGTAACCTCCTTACAGGCATGGTCAGCTCAAACCTGACGAACATGTTTACCGATGTAAATGAAAAAACCGGTGATATTGCAAGTCAGGTTGGGCAAACGCCCCAGGGATGGAATGGCAGTATATTTAGTCTGATTCAGAATCTGTCAGATTCTGTGATCGTGCCGATTGCCGGGATGATTATAACCTTTGTGCTGTGTTATGAGCTGATTTCCATGCTCACAGAGAAGAACAACATGCATGACATTGATACATGGATGTTCTTCAAATATTTTTTTAAAATGTGGGTTGCAGTCTGGTTCGTAAGTAATGCATTCACAATTACTATGGCAATTTTTGATGTGGGACAGAATGTAGTGAACCGGGCAGCAGGAGTGATCAATCATCAGACAGCAATTAATATTGATTCGGTGGTCACTTCAATGGAAACGGCAATGGAATCAATGGAAGTAGGGGAACTGGTCATACTGGCACTGGAAACACTTCTGGCAAGCCTGTGTTTAAAGGTTATTTCCGTTTTTATAACGGTCATTCTTTATGGACGTATGATTGAGATTTACTTGTATTCGTCAATCGGTGCAATTCCGTTTGCAACAATGAGCAATCGGGAATGGGGACAGATTGGCAGCAATTACTTAAGAGGATTGTTCGCATTGGCATTCCAGGGATTTTTTATCATGGTGTGTGTGGGCATTTATTCCGTACTGGTTGCTAATATACAGGTATCAGATAACGTGCATACAGCATTGCTCAGTGTAATGGCTTATACGGTTGTACTTTGCTTCAGCCTTATGAAAACAGCCAATTTCTCAAAGAGTGTGTTTAACACACATTAAATATAAAAAAGGAGATGATAGAAAATGGCTTTTGTATCAGTACCCAAAGATCTGACGAAAGTTAAAAATAAGATTATTCTGAACCTCACAAAACGTCAGCTTATCTGTCTTGGCATTGCAGCGGCAGTAGGGCTTCCATTTTATTTCCTGGCAAGAGGATTGATTGGTTCAAGTAATGCGGCAACCGGAATGTGTTTGTTGATGCTTCCGGCTTTTTTGTTTGCCATGTATGAGAAAGACGGACTTCCTTTAGAAAAAGTCCTGAAAAATATGATTACAGTAAAATTTATCCGTCCTCCGTTGCGAAAGTATGAGGTGGAAAATATGTATGAGAAAAGAAAAATTATAACAAAATCGAAGGGAGGTACAGTTCGTGGAAAGAAGAGAAAATGATAAATTGCTGCCAGAACATGCCAAAGATGCTTCTTATCCAGAGGACTGGTGGTTAGATGAAGCAGATTCTGCTGATGGTTTACCAGTGTTTGCCATGGATGAAGCAGAAGATTTTGTCAAGGACAGACAGCGTTTGAAGGGAGTACCTATGGTTACAGGGTATGAAGCACTGGAGCGACATCGGGGTATCCGCAGACCAAGACGTAAATTAAGCAGACGAGAGCAGCGAGCCTGGGAAAAAGCACAGAAGTATGAAGCAAAACTTCATAAGGCACACGAAAAAGAAGATAAAAAACGTGCAAAGCAGGAGGCAAAGCTAGCAGCTCGTGAAGAAAAAGCAGCAAAGAAACAGGCGAAAAAAGAGAATAAATATAAAAAGAAGATGAAACCAGCAGTGTCATCTTCTGTAAAATCCAATGGTAAAAAGGGAGCTGTAAAAAAAGTAAACAGGAATACGAGTGGTGGAAATAAAGAAAAGAAGATTACCGCACAACAGTCTATTCCATACAGAGAAATGGGAAAAGACGGTATCTGTCGTGTGGAAGATGGTTATTATTCCAAGACCATCCGTTTTTATGATATTAACTATCAGTTGGCACAGAACGAAGATAAAAATGCGATTTTTGAAAACTGGTGTGATTTCCTGAACTATTTTGACAGTACGATTCATTTCCAGTTGTCCTTTATCAATCATCACAGCAATATGGCAGAATATGAAGATGTGATTCGCATTAAGAAGCAGAATGACAGTTTTGATGATCTGCGTATGGAGTTTGCTCAGATGCTCAGAAACCATTTGGCAAAGGGAAATAATGGTCTTGTCAGAACAAAGTATCTTACATTTGGAATCGAAGCAGACAATATCCGGGAAGCAAAACCGAAACTGGAGCGTATCGAAACGGATATTCTCAATAACTTTAAGGTATTAGGGGTGTCTGCTTATCCGTTGAATGGCGTGGAGCGTTTGCAGATTATGTATGAAACGTTCAACCAGGACAATAAAGTTCCGTTCCGGTTCAGCTATGACGATGTGCTGCGTACCGGACTGAATACCAAGGACTATATCGCACCATCCAGTTTTGTGTTTAAGAACGGAAAAGATTTTCAGATGGGAGATACTATCGGGGCAGTATCCTACCTGCAGATTTTGGCACCGGAGCTGACTGATAAAATGCTTGCGGAATTTCTGGAAATGGACTGCAATCTGCTTGTGAATCTTCACATCCAGTCCATCGACCAGATGAAAGCGATTAAGTTGGTAAAAGCAAAGGTTACAGATATTAACAGGATGAAAATTGAGGAGCAGAAAAAAGCAGTTCGTTCCGGATATGATATGGATATTATCCCGTCTGATTTGAATACTTACGGAGGGGAAGCAAAGAGGCTTCTGGAAGATTTGCAATCCAGGAATGAGAGAATGTTTCTTGTGACGGTGGTGTTTTTAAATACTGCAAAAAATAAACAGGAACTGGAAAATGTGGTATTTCAGACCGCAGGTATTGCACAGAAATATAATTGTGCATTAAAGAGGCTTGATTATCAGCAGGAACCGGGACTTATGAGCAGTCTGCCACTTGGAAAAAACTGGATTCCTATTAAAAGAGCATTAACGACAACTTCAACAGCGATTTTTGTTCCGTTCACGACACAGGAATTATTTATGGGTGGAGAATCCATTTACTACGGTCTGAATGCCTTGTCTAACAACCTGATTATGGCTGACAGGAAGAAACTGAAAAACCCGAATGGCTTGATCGTGGGTACTCCGGGAGCTGGTAAGTCCTTTGCGGCAAAACGTGAAATTACCAATGTTTTTATCGTGACAAAGGACGATATTATTATCTGTGATCCAGAAGGCGAGTATTTTCCCATAGTCCGGGCATTCAATGGACAGGTTGTTCGTATTTCGCCAACTAGTCATGATTATATCAATCCGATGGATATTAACACCAATTATGCGGATGATGACGATCCGTTATCTCTGAAATCAGATTTTATTCTTTCACTTTGTGAACTGGTAGTAGGTGGGAAGAATGGCTTGGAGCCAGTAGAAAAGACGATTATTGACCGTTGTGTCCGCTTGGTATATCAGGACTATCTTGCAGATCCGGTTCCAGAGAAGATGCCGATACTGGAGGATTTATACAATCTGCTTCGCAAGCAGGAAGAACCAGAGTCACAGCGTCTGGCAACGGCACTGGAAATCTATGTTAATGGTTCTCTTAAAGTATTCAACCATCGCACGAATGTTGAGTTGAATAACCGTCTGGTATGTTTCGACATTAAAGACCTTGGTAAGCAACTTAAAAAACTTGGTATGCTGATTGTTCAGGATCAGGTCTGGAACAGGGTAACAGTCAATCGTGCTGCACATAAATCTACCAGATATTACATTGATGAGTTTCACTTGCTGCTGAAAGAAGAACAGACAGCAGCATATAGCGTGGAAATCTGGAAGAGGTTCCGTAAGTGGGGCGGTATTCCGACTGGTATCACACAGAATGTAAAAGACCTGCTTGCTTCAAGAGAAATCGAGAACATCTTTGAAAACTCTGATTTTATTCTGATGCTTAACCAGGCATCCGGGGACAGACAGATTCTTGCCAAACAGCTTAACATCTCTCCGCATCAGCTTTCCTATGTGACAAACAGTGGAGCAGGAGAAGGCTTGATTTTTTATGGAAATACAATTATTCCGTTTAAGGACAGATTTGATAATTCTCTTATGCTGTATGCGTTAATGTCATCGAAACCGGAAGATGTGGAAAAACGTGAAAAACTTGGCATCAAAGACAGGGACGATTAACAGGAGGAGTGGCAGAGTGAGGCGGTTTATAGCAGGAATATTGATGATTGTTTCGATTATTTTACTTACTATCAGTATTTACTTTCTGATGGGAATGTTCATACAGGAAAGACAGGACAATCAGTTACAGCAAGAGTTGCAGGAACTTATGCAGGAGAAAGAGGACGAGCCGGGAGAAAATTCTTCCGGCGATTCTTTTATAGAAGTAGATGCTGGAATACTGGCATTGCATGAGGAAAATCCAGATTGTATTGGGTGGCTTACGATTGAGGGAACAAAGATAGACTACCCAGTTATGTACAGGCCCGGAGATAAGAATTATTATCTGCATCGGGATTTTAATGGGGACTACTCAGCAAATGGCTGTCTGTTTCTTGCTGAGGAATGTGTGCCGGGAGATTCAGACAACCTGATTATCTATGGGCATCATATGAACAGTGGGAAGATGTTTGCTGATCTTGAAAAATATAAAGACAAGGGATTTTATGAGGAGCATCCAACAATCCTGTTCCGTACCATATGGGGAAATGAACAGTATCAGATATTATCAGCATTTACAACACCGGTTTATACCGGAAATGACTTTAACTATTACAGTTTTATAAAAGCACAGAAAGGGGCAGATTATGAGTACTTTATTAGAGAAATTAAGCGAAAAGCAATCTATGAAACCGGAATCACAGCAGAATATGGGGACAAGCTGCTTACATTGTCCACATGCGAATATTCACAGCGGAATGGGCGTATGGTCGTGGTTGCAAAAAAAATTCAGCAAAATGAAAGCCGAGAAAGAACCGGAAGAATTTGAATTTGGCTACGAAGATCTGACGAAGGACTGGTTTGATGAGATAAGTGATATGGAAGAACCGGAAGAGAAAATTAAGTGCGATGAAAATGATTTTTTTGATAATGAGCAGGACAGTGTAGAGCCGGATTCTAAACCAGATAAAGCAAGAACAGGAGGTATCTGGGACTGGGACAGCGAAGACTACTGGGCTTATGGGGAATCTGAAAGATCACTTTTAGAAATGGCGCATAAGGATATGCTTTGTATTGCTGGTCTGTTAGAAGTAATGGATTCATTGGCTCTGCTTGCAGATACGCAGGGGCGAGAGTTACAGAGTGGTCTTTCTGATGTTTCAGTGAAATTAAAGGATAAGGCGATTGCCATTGAAAACAGATGGAACACGTTTCTGAACAAAAATTATGAAATCAGGAGATGATGACCATGCAGGAGCATGAATATAAAGCAAGGGATAAAACTGTCCAGAAGATGAGCCGGGATGGACTTCGGGAAGAAAATCTTCGCAGTAAAAAGGAGAAGCGAATTACCAGACGCGAGGCAGATGAGAAGAAAACAGCCGGACACAGGGAACAGGAGCTGGATTTTGGAAAGGCAAGAAAAGCTCATACTGCAGAAGAACCAGTAGAGGAAGGAACAGAGGGAAAACACAGGTTACAGTCAAGACACGCTTTTCTGGAACAGGAAAAAATTGCGGATGCGGATGAAATGGAAAACTCAGAAATGAGTGAGGATAAGGCAGACGGGGAGAAATCTCCGTCTGTTTCACGTTCCAGACTTCGTAAAGAAAGTATCCGGGGACATCCGGGACAGGATGCTGAACGTGATTCTGAAACACCGGAACCAGACAGGCAGAGCCGAAAGAAAAAGATGGTCACAGCCTATGCAGCAAAAGAGCAGAAACGCTACCATGAAAAGTCAGAAGTTGATGAAAAATCAATGGAAGATTTTCGGGAAGAGATCAAAGGCAAGACGAAAAGGGAACAGACGCTAAAAGAACAGAAGAAATCAAAATTCCGTCTTTCCTTTGAAGATGAAGGCAAAGGTATGATTCCAGGCAGTGGAATGGCAAGAAAGGGTGCAACCGTTGTTTCTGAAACGGCATCTGCCTATGGTCAGAAAAAGATCAGAGAGGATACCGACGATAATGCGGCTCTTGATGCAGCAGAGCAAATGGAACTTGCGGGAGAAAGTCTTGCAAGAAAGTCAATTTACGTCCGGGAACGGTTAAAAGAGAACCGGCAGAGAAATAACCGGTTAAGGGAATCTGTGCTGGAAGAAATGGAAAAATCCCGCTTGCAGTTTGGAACTAGTGCTTCCAATGAGGCAAAAAAGGCGGTTCAGAAAGAAGCAGAGCAGAAAAAACAGTCTGCCTTAAAGAAATTACTGCAGAAAAAGCGTTACCAGAAACAGTATCAGGCTGCGAAACAGGGAAAGGCTACGAAAGATGCAGTGTTTGTAAATGCACAGCGATTTACGGAGAAAGCCAAGGCAGCAGTCAAGGAGATTGTGGCGCAGAACCGGAATATCCTTCTGACGATAGGAGTTATGGTTCTGCTTTTTGCATTGATGGCAACGAGTCTGTCAAGTTGCGCTGCATTATTCCAGGGAGGTTCCAATGCCATTATTTCTACCAGTTATTCCAGTGAGGATGAAGATATTTATGCTGCGGAAAATGCTTATGTAGCATTGGAAAATGCACTGAATGAGCAGATCAATCAGATGAAGGCAAACCATTCCGACTATGATGAGTTCCAGTTCCAGATTGATGAGATTGGACACAACCCGTATCAACTTATTTCTTACTTGACAGTCAAGTATGGCGGTTTTACCTATGCAGAGGTTGCAGATGAGATCCAGGAGATTTTTAAGGAACAGTATGGGTTGTATACGGACTCGACACGAGAAACTGTAACAGAAAAGAAAAAGGTCAGGGTTGGGGAATCACTGGGACAGGTGGTAACCAGCGGATATTGTAACTGTTCAATCTGTTGCGGGCAGTGGAGTGGTGGTCCGACTGCAAGTGGCGCATATCCACAGGCTAATCATACGATTGCAGTAGATGCTTCCAATCCATTTGTGCCTATGGGAACCCATGTCATTATGAATGGAGTGGAATATGTAGTAGAAGATACGGGAGCATTTGCAAAATATGGTGTTCAGTTTGATGTATATTATGGTGATCATGCTTCTGCATCAGCACATGGGCATCAGACCTGGGAAGCGTACATAGCAGACAGCAACGGAAGTCAGGAAGTAGAAGTAACAACGACAAGAGAAGTGAACCGTTTGGATGTAACACTCACGAACCATAATCTGGATGCAGTTTTAAGAAACCGTATGACAGATAAGGAACAGGAGCAGTATGACGCTTACAACAAATACTATGGAAATCGTGATTATCTGTTTGACCTTAACTCAATTCCGACAGGCGGGGCAGGCTTTGGATATGATATTCCGGCAGAAGCACTTTCTGATCCGCAGTTTGCCAAGATGATTCGGGAAGCAGAAAAATATCTGGGTTATCCGTATGTGTGGGGCGGTGCATCTCCATCTACCAGTTTTGATTGTTCCGGTTTCGTATGTTGGGTAATCAATAACTGCGGAAATGGCTGGAATGTAGGAAGAACAACGGCAGATGGGCTTCGGTCTTATTGTTCCTATGTATCTCCATCTGATGCAAAGCCAGGAGATCTGATCTTTTTCCAGGGAACTTATGATACGCCGGGAGCGAGCCATGTTGGAATTTATGTAGGAAATAATATGATGATCCATTGTGGAAACCCGATTCAGTATACGAGCATTGCAAGCTCTTACTGGCAGCAACACTTTATGGCATTTGGAAGGCTTCATTAGAAGGGAGTGATGGAATATGAACATGCGATTAAAAAAGGTTCTGGATGATATTCAGAAAACTGAAGATAAGATTCTGGAATTACAGGAATATGTAAAGAAACTAAAAATCCAGAAAAAGCAGATGGAGGATGCAGAAATCATCAAGGCGATCCGTTCCATGAAAATGGACAGCCGAGAGATGCTGACTTTTCTGGATGGGATTCAGAACGGAACAGTTACCATGCAGTTTGATGAGGAGGGCAATCTCTCTATGGACAGTTCCGAAACAGACGCAAAGAAAGAAGAAAGTCTGGAGAGAAATGTGGCAACCGGACAGGTAGAAGAAAGTGAGGATTTGGAAGATGAAGAATAAGGTAATGAAAAAAATTTTGATGGTCATGCTGTCAGCTACGATGCTGATTGGTTCTGCCAGTGTGACTGCTTTTGCACAGGCAAATGAAAATGCAGAGCAGACCGAAGCAACAGAGCAGGTCATAGAAGAACAGCCTGCAGAGCAGCCTGCCACAGAAGGAACACCGTTTTCTACACCGGGAAACGGACAGCTTGTGGATGATAAGGAGAATGACAATACCAAGCAGTTTCTGACTGTACAGACAAAGAATGGAAATACCTTTTATATGGTCATTGACCGTTCCGGTACTTCTGAAAATGTGTACATGATGTCACTTGTGGATGAAAATGACCTGGCAGAGTTCTTAGATGAAACCAAAGAAACGGAAAAGAAAGAGGAATCTGCGGTTGTTCTTCCAGAAACGACTACAACACCAGAACCGGAAACTACAGCACAGCCGGAAACAGAGGTAAAGCAGGAATCTGGCATTAACAAGATGATTGGATGGATTGCTTTGGGAGCAGTTGCAACGCTGGCATTGGGTGGTCTTGGCATGTTCGCTTTTGGAAAATTGAGAAAGAAAAAAGAGGACGGCATTGTAGAGGAAGGTCTGGAATTTGCTGATGACAGTTACATCAATGAAGATGAAGAAAATGCAGAGAATCAGCAGAAATAACAAAAAATCATAAGGTATGGAGAAAGGGCAGTTCTTTTGGGACTGCCTTTTTGACAGGAACAGGAGAAAAATATGGCAAAATTTTTAGTGATTGCAGAGAAACCAAGTGTAGCACAGAGCCTTGCAAAGAATTTATCTGCATATCAGAGAGAGGACGGCTATCTGGAGGGGAACAGTTGCATTGTCAGTTGGTGCCTGGGACATCTGGCAGAATATGCACCACCAGAAATTTATGATGAAAAATATGAAAAATGGCAGTTTGAGGATTTACCGATCATCCCGGAAGTATGGAAAGTGCAGGTATCAGAGGATAAAAAGAAGCAGTTTGAAGTATTGTGCAGCTTAATGAATCGGGAAGATGTGGCGTATCTGGTCAATGGCTGTGACGCCGGGCGAGAGGGAGAACTGATTTTTAAAAGAGTTTATGATCTGGCAGGCTGTCAAAAACCAGTGAAGCGTCTGTGGATCAGTTCAATGGAAGATGAAGCAATTCAGAAAGGCTTCCAGACCTTAAAGGACGGGAAAGAATACGCAGGTCTTTGTAATGCTGCGGTGTGCAGAGCGCAGGCAGACTGGCTGATCGGAATGAACGCAACGAGAGCCTATACAACCAGATATTTTAAACGCCTGGTGGTCGGCAGGGTACAGACACCAACGCTTTCCATGCTGACAGAAAGAAAAGAGAAAATCGAGCATTTCAAGAAAGAAGCCTATTATAAGGTTTCTCTGTCAGATGGGAAACTTACAGTAACATCAGAAAATATCCAGTCTGAAGCAGAAGCAGACGAATTAAGAAAACTTTGTGATGGGGAAGAAGCAATGGTTACAAAAGTAAAAAAGGCGCAGAAACGAATTTCACCGCCGAAACTTTATGATCTGACCAGTCTGCAGAGAGAGGCGAACCGTTATTTTGGATACACCGCTCAGAAAACACTGGATATGCTGCAGGAACTGTATGAGGAAAAGATGGTTACATATCCGAGAACGGATAGCCAGTATGTAACGGAAGATATGAAAGAAACGGTAGAAACACTTGTAGATGAAATGACAGATTTTCTCCCATTTTTGAAATCTGAACAGTCTGGAGGAAATGCAGAGCGTGTAATCAATAATACAAAAGTATCAGACCACCATGCAATCCTGCTGACAAAAGAGGCAGTAGAAAAAGGTATGGGAGGACTTTCAGATGGAAAGAAAAATCTTATGATGCTGATTGGACAGCAGCTTGTACAGGCAACCGGAGAAGATTACCTTTATGAGCAGACTGAAATTTCTGTACAGTGCAAAGAACATGAATTTGCTACGAAAGGAAAGCTGCCTGTGCAGATGGGATTTAAAGAAGTGGAAGAAGCCTTTCGGAAATATTGTGTGAAGGATAAGAAATCTGATGAACCAGATAATAAGACAGGACTTCCAGAAGTGTATGAGGAGGGAATGATTCTTGTTTCTGTGAAAGCAGAGAAGAGTACCCATTACACTTCCCCACCGAAGATGTTTACCGAAGATACTCTGCTTGCTGCGATGGAAACAGCGGGAAATAAGGAATTTGATTCTGAAACAGAGAAAAAGGGACTTGGGACACCGGCAACCAGAGCTAATATTATTGAGAAACTGGTATCTTCCGGGTATGCAGAACGTAAAGGAAAACAGATTCTTCCTACGGCGGCAGGCTGTGAGCTGATTCATGTAATGACGGAGAATCTGAAATCTGCAAGCCTGACAGCAGAATGGGAGAATCAGCTTCTGATGATGGAAAAGGGAAAAGTTCGGGATGATGAATTTATGGATGGGATTGTATCTATGATTACTGAGATCCTTTCTGTATGCAGGGCGATTCCGGAAGAAGAACGAAGTCGTTTTCAGACTGCAAGGGAAGTAATCGGGAAATGTCCAATATGCGGTTCCGATGTATATGAGGGTAAGAGCAATTATTACTGTTCTGACAGAAGCTGTCCGTTTGCTTTATGGAAGTCAAATAGGTTTCTGGAAAGTATGAAAAAATCAATGGATAAAAAGATGGCTGTGGAGCTTCTGAAAAGGGGACGTACTCATATAAAAGGACTGTATTCCAAGAAAAAAGACAGCAAATTTGATGCTGACCTTGTACTTGGGGTGGAAGATGGAAAAGCCAGATTCAGTCTGGAATTTCCTAAAAAGAAAACAAACAGCAACAAAAAGAAAAAATAAAGAACTGACGGAAGGAGGAATAAGGTTATGGCTCGATTGGAAGATATAAGAGGTCTTGCAGAAGCACATGCATCCAGTATCAGCAGTTCGCCCAGGGACTGGATGAACTATCTGGATACCGCAGCCAGATTATACCGATACCCATTTATGGATCAGCTTCTGATTCATGCACAGCGTCCACAGGCAACTGCCTGTGCGTCGCTGGAATTATGGAATCAAAAAATGTTCCGGTGGGTAAACAGAGGGGCAAAAGGAATTGCCCTTATAGATGAAACCACGCAGAAAACAAGACTTCGATATGTATTCGATGTTCAGGATACCCATATGGTAAATGGTGGAAGAACACCGTATCTGTGGAAACTACAGGAAGAACAGCAGGAAGAGGTATTGCTTCACCTGGAAGAAGTTTATGGATTGGAAGCGAAAGATACGAAAAATCTTTCTGACGCTTTGATGGCAACCGCTAGGTATATGGTGGAGGAAAATCTGGAGGAGTATCTGGATGGTCTGTTGTATGTGACAGAGGGAACCTATCTGGAAGAACTGGAGGAAGATACCATCCGCAGTGAGTTCCGAAGTCTGTTGACGGACAGCATTTATTATACACTTGCTTCCAGATGCGGACTTGATCCAATGGAACGGCAGGAGGAAATGGATTTTGTACATATTACAGATTACAATTGCCTCTCTGTGCTGACATTCATTGGAAATGCCACAAGCAGAGCGAGTGAATCAGTTCTGGTGGATATTGGAAGATATGTACATCGCATTTCATTAGAAGAAATGAAAAAAGGTATTGAAAATTCAGAAGAAAGGAATTATAATAACTTTAACACGTTAATTCGTGAAAGCAAAGAAAACAACGATACTATTACAGAAAAAGAATATTCACAGGAAAATGAAGGAGGAAATGAGTATGGCACTGACATATCATCGAAAAGGGGATTATCTGTTTCCAAACCTGACAATTCAGGAAACAGAAGCACAGATCGGGAAATACGGAATGTTGCGGAGGACATTTCTGAAGGAGTACAAGAACAGCCTGTACCAGAGCCTGTTGCTGACCGGGAAATTGAACAGCCATCTGGAGGAGATCGAGAAAGCGGCACAGGAGAGATTGGAAGTACTGATGGAGAAACTGTTGGAGAAGAATCCGGCACCGTCGAAAGAGGAGAACCCGATGGCGTGGGCAGCACATATGAACAGTCTGACGGCAACAGCGGAAGAGAGCATCTTGACGGAATTGGTATACAGTTAATTGAAGATACAAGTGAAGATCAGTTAAGTAAAGCAGAGGAAGAAATTGCCTCTGCTTTATCTTTGCCAAAACTTCCGTCTGTAAATGAACAGAAACGAGAAATTGAAAACAGAGTAGCTGCCCTTTATGCAGGAGAGATTGCCATTCCAAGTGAAGTGGTCGATGAGGTTTTAAGAACCGGAGGAAACCGAAGTAAGAGCCAGCTTCGTATTATCTATAATTTTATGAGCGAACAGACACCGGAGGAATATACGGAGTTTGTGAAGCGGGAGTATGGGACTGGTGGAAAAGGCTTTGAAATCAATGGTATGGAGTATTCGGTCTGGTTTGATGAAACCGGATTGCAGATTGCAGTAGGACATACGGTTACAGATCAGATTCTGGATAAGGTGTTTTTATCCTGGGAAGATGTGAGTGGACGTATCCATCAGCTTTTGAAACAGGGTGAATATGCACCGCAGTCTGTACTCGATGTTGCAAGGGAGAACGCAGTAAAGGAACATGCCCAGGCACTTGCCTATATGAAAGCGGATATGGCAGAGGGTGTAGCGGAACTTGTTTTTGATGAAGAGGATTTACCATATCTTCGCAGTATTTATCCGGAAATAACAGATTATCTGGAAGAAAAGTTGTCAGATTCACAGTGGCTGTCAGATATGAATGAGCGTCTGGAAGGACTGGCAATGGCTTATGAGGAAGATAGAAGCATTATGCGGTTCCGTACCTATAACCCAGTCAGAATATCCAGTCAGTTCCAGAAATTTGCAGTAGAAGTGGTTCCATACAGTGCAAGGGATGGCTTTACATGGCAGGAACATAAGGTGTTTATTACTCAGGATGAAATAGACGCTTTTCTTGCCGGTGGAGGCCCTTATTCTGATGGCAGGCTTTCTACCTATTCGTTTTATCTTCTGAATGAAGATGATAAAGCGAGAACAGATTTTATTAAGGAAAAATACGGTACAGGTGGTTGTAGCCACGCTTTATGTGGTGCAGATAATTCCCATGCAGATTATGACGGAAAAGGGTTGAAACTGGAGAGAGGAACCTATGGGAATCCAGATACTTCGGTGTTGCTTCCCTGGGCAAAAGTGGCGAAAAGAGTCGGTTATCTGATTGATAATCAACAGTTTTTACATTCTGCTGATTATTCCCGTATGCCAGATTATGAAAGGGAACGAATTGCAGGGAAAGTGATCAGCTTTTATGCAAGACTGCCAGAAGAAATTGAGCGTCCATTTAAACAGGATTTCTTCAATGAAGAAGCAAAAAAAGAATTACCTGCTATGCTGAATGATTCGGAACAGGCACAGAAACTGTTACAGGCGATGGACGATGCACTGGCAATGCTGCCATTGGATTTTGAATCAGTAAATGAAACTTATGAGAAGAAATTACAGCTTTTAACAGAAGTACATCAGTATGTGGAGGGCAGCTATACGATTTTCCCGGCACAGGAAGTAGCAGAGCAGACGGAAGGTTTGACAGGATACCAGATGTCTTTATTTGACATTATGAGTAATTCTGAACCAGAGGAAATTACGGAAGAACCGGAAGTAGAAGAATCAGCTGCAGAAGTGGAAGAGATACAAAATGAAGAACCAGAGGCAGATCCGCATATGTCCTTTGAAGAAGCAAAAGAATTGTGGGAAGATGGCTTTTATGAGGATGATTATGTATTAAAAAGTCGTGTAGGCGAACTGATCTATGACAGTATGGATACAGTTGGAAAATCTGTAGAGGATTTTTCCGAGGAACAGATGGCTGTTATCCGAAAGCTGGCTGAACAGGAGCGTATGTTAGAACCAGTACTGAATCCAGACTTTTCACCGGAACAGATACAGTTGGTTTCTGACATTTCAGAAAAAATCTGGAATGATAATGACAGATGGCAGGAGGATATGATCGAGCCATATACAGATCATGTCATGAATCCAGAAGAAATTACCAGAGTACGACAGGAACTGGATTTACAAGAATCAGAATCTGAGCCGGAATCTGTAATTGTACAGGAACAGTGGGACGAGAATGTATTTGAATATCAGGGGTATCATTTTGAAGCAGTGGGGATTCTTCCGCAAGGTCTGGAAGGGAAAGAACTGGTAAACCAGACAAGAGGAAATACAGAATTGCACTTGACTACCTACGAGCGAGAAGATGATATTTTATATTCCTATGCAGGATTCTACGAAGCGAGTGGTTCATCAAAAGCTGATATTTTCCGGTGTATGGAAACCGGACGAAATTATATTCCAGGGGAGAACGAACTGTTTGGCTATGAGGGAGAATTTTTACCATATCTGCAGAATGAACAGGTGCAGGAACAGGAACCTCATAATTTCCATATTACAGACGATGACCTTGGTGCTGGCGGTCCGAAAGCAAAGTTTAAAGCAAATATGGAAGCTATCCGGCTGCTGAAGGAACTGGAACAGGAGCAGAGATTAGCAACATCGGAAGAACAGGAAGTGTTGTCAAGATATGTTGGATGGGGCGGTATTCCACAGGCTTTTGAAGAAAGAAACAGTGCCTGGGCAGAGGAATACACGCAGTTAAAAGGAGTCCTCACGCCAGAAGAATACAGTGCAGCAAGGGCATCAACGTTGAATGCCTTTTATACTTCTCCGACGGTTATCAAGGCTATGTATGAAGCACTTGGAAATATGGGACTGAAACAGGGAAATATCCTGGAGCCATCCTGTGGAGTTGGTAACTTTATGGGACTTTTACCGGAAAGCATGAGTGCTGCAAATATGTACGGCGTGGAGCTTGATCCGGTTTCCGGGCAGATCGCGAAACAGCTTTACCAGAAGAACAGGATTGCAGTACAGGGATTTGAGGAAACCAGTTACCCGGACAGTTTTTTTGACTGTGTGATTGGAAATGTACCGTTTGGGGCATATCAGGTCAGTGACCGCAAGTATGACAGATACCATTTTATGATTCATGATTATTTTATTGCAAAATCCTTAGACCTGGTACGTCCGGGAGGAGTGGTGGCAGTTGTTACATCAAGCGGTACAATGGATAAACAGAATCCGGAAGTCCGACAGTATTTTGCAAACCGGGCAGATCTGCTAGGGGCAATCCGCTTACCGAACAATGCTTTCCAGAGAAATGCCAATACCAGTGTGGTTGCGGATATTCTGTTTTTCCAGAAAAGGGACAGGGCTGCAATCACAGAGCCAGACTGGGTACAGTTAAAAACCACGTCAGAAGGCTATACAGTCAATTCCTATTTTGCAGATCATCCGAAAATGGTGCTTGGGGATTTCACAACAGAAAGTACCCAGTACGGAAAACAGGAAGTGACGGTAAAGGCAAAAGAGGGAGCAGATCTGGCAGAGCAGTTAAAAGAAGCGGTAAAGCATATCCAGGGAACTATTACAGAGCAGGAGATTTCGGATACGGAATTGGAAGAAAAGGTGGTATCCATACCGGCAGATCCGAACATTAAGAACTTCAGCTTTGCACTTGTCGGAGAGAATATTTATTACAGGGAAAATTCTGCTATGAATAAGATGGAACTTCCCGTTGTGACAGGCGAACGTGTCAGAGGTATGGTTGCCATCCGGGATGCAACAAACAGGCTTTTGGAACGGCAGTTGGATGAATGCAGTGATGAAGAGGTTGCCAGCTTACAGGCTGAGTTGAATCAGGTTTATGACAGTTTTACTGCCAAGTATGGACTACTCAGCAGCAATGCAAATAAAAGAGCGTTCAGCATGGACAGCAGCTATTGCCTTTTGACTTCCCTTGAATTTCTGGATGAAAAGGGCGAGTTGAAGCGGAAAGCAGACATATTTACGAAAAGGACGATCCGCAGGGCAGAGCCGGTAACATCGGTAGATACTGCAAGTGAGGCACTGGCGGTATCTATAGGGGAAAAGGCGAAAGTGGATATTCCTTATATGATGGAGCTTACAGGGAAAACAGAGGAAGAGGTCACAGAGGAGCTTACAGGTGTTATCTTCAAAAATCCGCTTACAGATAAATGGGAGCCATCCGACGAGTATCTTTCCGGGAATGTCAGGGAGAAGCTGAACGTTGCAAGGCAGTTTGCAGAAAACCATCCGGAATATATGGTCAATGTGCAGGCACTGGAACGGGTACAGCCGAAAGACCTGGATGCTTCCGAGATTGAAGCAAGGCTTGGTGCAACATGGATTTCTCCGGACTATATTACAGAGTTCATGGCAGAAACATTCCATACACCACGACACCATATCAATTATGAGCGTATTAAAGTGCAGTATGCGGAAGTGACTGGACAGTGGAATGTAAAGGGAAAGAATGTGGATAGCAGCAATAATCCACTTTCCACATCAACTTATGGAACACAGAGGGCAAATGCTTATCGCTTGTTGGAGGATGCACTGAATCTGCGTGACACAAAAATTTATGACACAATACATGAT
This sequence comes from Dorea sp. AGR2135, assembly GCF_000420885.1. NCBI lineage: Bacteria > Bacillati > Bacillota > Clostridia > Lachnospirales > Lachnospiraceae > Dorea > Dorea sp. AGR2135. The sequence continues at coordinate 66,120 of NZ_ATVU01000004.1, forward strand.
GCGGATGGGGAACACCGGGTACTGAACCGAAAAGAAACTACTCTGGCGCAGCAGAAGCAGGAACTGATCCGGGAGGAATTTAAAGAGTGGATTTTTAAGGATATGAGCCGACGGGAAACGCTCTGCAAAATTTATAATGAACGGTTTAACAGTGTAAGACCAAGAGAATATGATGGCAGTCATATCCAGTTTGTCGGAATGAATCCGGAAATTAAGCTGATGGAGCATCAGAAAAATGCAGTGGCACATATCCTTTATGGAAATAATACACTGCTCGCACACTGCGTAGGTGCAGGTAAGACATTCCAGATGATCGCAGCCGGTATGGAGAGCAAGCGTCTGGGACTGGCACAAAAGAGCCTTTATGTGGTTCCAAACCATTTACTGGAACAGTGGGGAAGTGATTTTTTACGCTTATATCCGGGAGCAAATATTCTGGTGGCAACGAAGAAAGACTTTGAACCGGCAAACAGAAAACGGTTCTGTTCCAGAATCGCAACAGGGGATTATGATGCGGTCATTATTGGACACAGCCAGTTCGAGAAAATCCCGCTTTCCAGGGAAAGACAGATTGCATTGCTGGAAGATCAGATTGCAGATATTACATTTTCTATTGAATCAGCAAAGACGCAGGTCGGGGAGCAGTATACCGTTAAACAGATGGAAAAGACGAAGAAAACCCTGAAAGCAAAACTGGAAAAATTAAATGACCAGACACGAAAGGATGATGTTGTGACTTTTGAGCAGTTAGGCGTGGACAGGCTGTTTGTGGACGAGTCACATTATTACAAAAATCTTTTTTTATACACTAAAATGCGGAATGTGGCAGGCATTTCACAGACCGATGCACAGAAAAGTTCAGATATGTTTATGAAATGCAGGTACATGGATGAGATTACCGGGGGAAAAGGAATCACGTTTGCAACGGGAACACCCGTATCAAACAGTATGACCGAATTATACACCATTATGAGATACCTCCAGTATGATACTTTAATGAATATGGGAATGGGACATTTTGATTCGTGGGCAGCGACTTTTGGAGAAACAGTTACAGCAATCGAATTGTCACCGGAAGGGACGGGCTATCGTGCAAAAACACGATTTGCCCGTTTTTTTAATCTTCCGGAACTGATTTCCATATTTAAGGAAACAGCAGATATTCAGACTGCGGACATGTTGAATCTTCCTGTACCGGAAGCAGAATATATCAATGAAGTATTAAAACCGAGCGATGAGCAGAAAGAAATGGTGGAAGCATTTTCAGAACGTGCAGAGCAGGTTAGGGGAGGTGCGGTAGATCCAAGGGTAGATAACATGCTCAAAATTACCAATGATGGAAGAAAATGTGCATTAGACCAGAGGCTTTTAAATGATATGCTGCCAGATGCAGGGGAAAGCAAGGTAAATGCCTGCGTGGAGAATGCTTTCCAGGTATGGGAGGACGGAAAAGATACACAGGCTACCCAGCTGATTTTCTGTGACCTCAGCACACCGAAAACTGACGGAACATTCAATGTTTATGATGATGTGAGAAATAAGCTGGTGGAACGGGGAATCCCGAAAGAGCAGATCGCATTTATCCATGAGTACAATACGGAGGTGAAAAAAGCGGAGCTGTTTGCAAAGGTGCGGGCCGGGCAGGTAAGAATCTTGATGGGTTCCACTCCAAAACTCGGTGCTGGTACCAACGTCCAGGACAGACTACTTGCACTGCATCATCTGGACTGCCCTTGGGTGCGACTTGAAGTCGCATAGATAATTGTTTAACAACGAAATATTGATTAAACCCGCTATTCCGTTAGCGGTAGCCTAGTGCCACCTGCATCAGAAGCAATGACGGTGTTGGGAAGCTGGCATGACAAAGTAGCCCTCCACGTAAGTGGTAAAGCCGAAGCCGTGAGGCAGAAGCGAATCTGCGAGCATCAATGCGGTTAGGGAGCAAGGCTTGAGTAGTATGGCTAACATACGTGAACTGTTAATTAAACATCGTAAAGTCCAAAGAGCCAAAGATGCTGATAGGCTCCAGCCCAAAATGGGAAGCGGTCGGTTAATCCTCTCCATGGTAGGATTACACGGATAGAAGCACCGCCGGTGGATGAGACAGAGCCTAACCTACTCGTTGTTATCTATGTGAAACAAGGTAAGCCTGTATTTCTCCTGTTTTTTTTACAGGAAAGTTTTCCGTAAGGAAAACCGATAGAAGTGCAGGTATGGGATTGTAGAAAAAGCGAATGCCATTCTGTAATGGAATGGATAGGGGTTCAAGATTTGCCCTAACCCGAAAGGGTGCAGACTTCTACGGTAGGTAATTCTTTACAAGAAACTTATAGAACTTTTGAAAGGAGCAAAGCAAATGAACGTTAATCAAACAACGTGTGCGGCTACTGACCATGAGTTTGCATGGAAATCTATTGACTGGAAGAAATGTGAAGCACAGGTTAAAAAGCTACAAGAACGTATTGTAAAGGCTAGAAAAGAAGGCAGACACGGCAAAGTACAGGCTTTGCAGTGGACGCTGACACATTCTTTTGCGGCGAAAGCGATTGCTGTAAAAAGAGTGACAACTAACGAAGGTAAGAAAACATCTGGAGTAGACGGAGTTTTATGGTCTACTGACAAAGCAAAGTATGAAGCTGTTCTGGATTTAAAGAGGAACGGTTATAAGCCACAGCCATTACGCAGAGTATTTATTAAGAAAGCGAATGGAAAGCTGCGTCCACTAGGGATACCAACAATGAAAGACAGAGCAATGCAGGCGTTATATTTGATGGCACTTGAACCGCTTGCAGAAATGACAGCGGATGCACATTCTTATGGATTCAGAAAAGAAAGATGCTGTCAGGATGCAATTCAGCAATGCCATACGGTTCTATCACATGGATATTCTCCGCAATGGATTTTAGAAGGAGATATTAAAGGGTGTTTTGACCATATCAGCCATGATTGGCTGCTTGCAAATATTCCAACGGATAAAGTGATATTGAAGAAATGGTTAAAATGCGGAGTTATCTTTAAGGGGGAATTGTTCAAAACCGAAGAAGGAACGATGCAGGGTGGAATTATTTCACCAACACTTGCAAACATGACATTGGACGGTATTCAGCCGATTCTTGCACAGAAATACAAACGCATCTGCCGTAAAGGAAAGCATTATTCTCCTATGGTAAATCTGGTGCGTTATGCAGATGACTTCATCATCACAAGTGCAGAAAAAGAAGTTTTGGAAAGAGAAATTAAACCAATGCTGGTTGAGTTTCTTGCGGAAAGAGGACTGGAATTATCGGAGGAAAAAACGGTTATCACACACATTGGTGACGGATTTGATTTTCTTGGCTTTAACATCAGAAAGTTTAAAGGCGTTCTGTTAACACAACCGTCAAAGAAATGTGTAAAGAAATTTTTAGATGGAATCCGCTATACGATAGATAGTAATAAATCTTGCAAGCAGGAAACATTGATAAGGCTCTTAAATCCAAAGATAACAGGGTGGGCGAATTATTACAGGTGCGGAGCGTCATCAAAGACATTCCAAAGAGTGGATGACCAGATATTCCGCAAATTGTGGCAGTGGGCGAAAAGACGACATCCGAAAAAGGGAAAACCTTGGGTTTTAAAGAAATATTTCCACCACTATAAGAACAGGAATTGGCGATTTTTAGTTGTCTTAAACAAAAATGGAAAAGAGGATATTTTCCCATTAAAGCTGGCATTTGAGACGAAAATTATGCGACATAAAAAGATTGTCAGTGAAGCCAATCCTTTTGATAGAGAATGGAAGGAGTATTTTGAAGAACGGATGACGTATAAGATGCTAATGTCCCTCAAGGGGAGAAAATCTTTGCTTTATATGTGGAATAAGCAGGAGAGGAAGTGTCCGATATGTGGGCAAGAGATTACTGCTGAAACACAATGGAATGTACGAGAAAAGAAAGTAAGCGGTCAGACTGTCCGTTATCTTGTGCATGATAAGTGTTACAAACAAAACCGTTAGTTGACTAGCCGGCATCTATATTGGTAGATGCTTTGAATTGCTTGAGCCGTGTGAGGGGAAACTCTCACGCACGGTTCTTAGAGGGGAAGGCGGTAGTAATACCGCTGACCTACTCGACAAACCGTCAGATCTGGAACAGCAGGAGGGACGTATTCTCAGGCAGGGAAACCAGAATGACAAGGTAAAAATCTTCCGGTATGTAACGGAAAATACGTTTGATTCGTACATGTGGCAGATTCTGGAAAACAAGCAGAAGTTTATTTCACAGATCATGACCAGTAAATCCCCGGTGCGTGCCTGTGAAGATGTAGATGATACAGCCCTGTCCTATGCAGAGATCAAAGCACTGGCAACAGGAAACGAGTACATCAAAGAAAAAATGGATCTGGATGTGCAGGTAAGTAAACTGAAACTTCTGAAAGCAAACCACACCAGTCAGATCTATCGTCTGGAATCGGATATTGCAAAGCGGTATCCGGTACAGATTGCAGCATTGAAGGAGAAAATTGCCGGTATGCGTGTGGATGCAGATGTGGTAAAAGAAGTAGATTTACAGGATAATGACCACTTTGCAATGACAGTCGGTGGAAAGCTGTATACCGATAAAAAGGAAGCGGGAGTTGCACTCATTTCAGCAGCATCCGGTTTGAAGTCCGTAAAATCAGCCGGGCAGATTGGAGAATATCATGGTTTTGCACTTTCTTCAGAATATAATTTCCTGTCGAATACTTATACCATGACGATCAAGGGAAAATGTTCTTATAAGATTGAGTTCGGAAAGGATACTCTGGGCAATATCCAGAGGATTCATAATGCACTTTCTGCAATCGGGAAAAAGCTGGCAGATACCGAGCAGAATCTGGAAACGGTACAACAGCAGTTAAAGACTGCACAGGAAGAGGTACAGAAGCCATTCCCGAAAGAAGCGGAACTGAGTGAAAAAATGGAACGTCTGGCAGAATTAAATGCCATGCTCAACATGGATGAGAAAGGGGGAGAAAATCTTCTGGCAGATGAGGGCATCGGGGAAAACCCGGAAGTAAACGTGCCAGAGGAACGTCAGGACAGAATCGCAGACAGTGTTCATAAAACGTCTGTTCTGGAAAGACTAAAAGAACAGAAACAGCAGGAGCAGACAGGCGAAACACAGCAGAAACCAAAAAAGAAACACGAACAGGAGTTATAAAGGATATCCCGTCAGAGTGACCAGAGCTTTGGCGGGATTTTTCTATGGAGGATTTGATTATGGCAAACAGAGAAGAACAGTTAAAGCAGATTACAGAGCAGTTGGAACAGGGTGTTGCAGAAATATTCACATCAGAAAAATATACGGAATATCTGAACACAATGGCAAAGTTCCATAATTACAGTTTCAATAATACATTGCTGATCGCCATGCAAAAACCGGAAGCAACACTGGTAGCGGGGTATCAGGCATGGCAGAAGAAATTTAACCGGCAGGTAAAAAGGGGAGAAAAAGGCATCCAGATTATTGCCCCGGCTCCATATAAAGAGAAACAGGAGATTGAAAAGACTGATCCGGAAACAGGAGAGATTGTGATTGGGAAAGATGGACAGCCGGAAACAGAAGTAATAGAGCGTGTTATTACAAAATTCCGGGTCACGACAGTATTTGATGTCAGCCAGACCACAGGAGAACCAATTCCAGAATTTGAGGTATCAGAACTGGAGGGGGATATTCTGATCTACCATGATTTTATGGAAGCATTAAAAAGGGTTGCCCCGGTTCCTATCCGCTTTCTTGAGATTGATGGGGAGGCGAAAGGCTTTTATCAGCTTGTCGATAAATATATTGCTATCCAGCCTGGCATGAGTGAAGCACAGACCATGAAAACAGCGGTGCATGAAACGGCACATGCAGTATTGCATGATCGTGACCAGATGGAAGCGGAGGGCATTGTAAAAGACCAGCTTACAAGGGAAGTGGAAGCTGAAAGTGTTGCTTATGTGGTATGCAACCATTTTGGACTGGATACATCAGAGTATTCCTTTTCCTATATTGCGAGCTGGTCTTCCGGTAAAAATATGAAAGAGCTTCGTGCTTCTATGGACACCATTCGTAAGACTTCTGCTGATATGATCGGACAGATTGAGGAAAAACTCAAGGAACTTCAGGTCGAAAGACCAGAGCAGGAAGTAACTGTTGTGGAGCAGATAGAAGAATTGAGTGCCATGCAGTATGCGGAGCAGACCATCAACCGGCTTGAACAGGAACGGACGATTTTCAGTAATGACCAGAGGAACCTTATCGTGAATTTTGCTTATAGACTGGATAATAGGGAAGCAACGGAAAAACTGGCAGAGAGCCTTGCTGAATCTATTCTGGATGGAAACAGAGAAGCGGTACTAAAACTGATTGGAGAAGCGGAGAAACAGATTGACAGTCTGCCGGATTCGATGATCGGTTTATCAGAATTGCATGAAGCCGGATTTTATTCAGAAAGTATGCTTCCGCTTACCAGGGAACGGGCAGTGGAATTGCACCATGAGGGAGTAACGGTTTATGGACTGACCGGAGCAGTTGGCGGTCAGGAACAGTTGCAAAGAATTATGAATCTGGAACTGGATATTTTACAGCATGACGGATTATTCGGAGTGACGAAATTTGAATGGGAAAATTACCGGAGAAGTCAGGAAACGGTTATGACACCGGAAGAAAAAGCAAAAATCAAAGAAACACTTCTTTTAGAAAGTGATGGAAACCGCTATGGAATTTACCAGATCAACAGTAGACAGGAAGAAAGAGGGTATCAGTTTTTAAGTCTGGAAGCGGCAAAAGAAATGGGATTTACCGTAGATGGCAAAGACTATCAGATGGTTTACAGTGAAAGACTGAGAGAGGCTACGACACTGGATAATCTCTTTGAGCGTTTTAATATAGAACGACCAAACGATTTTACCGGGCATTCCATGTCAGTCAGTGATGTGATCATTATGAACCGGGGCGGCAGATTAACCGCATACTATGTAGATTCTTTTGGATTTACAGAACTGCCGGACTTTGTAGCACAGAGAGCTGAAATGTTAAATGCCAATCCAGTAAAAGCATATCCGGAAGTTTATATGGGAACTTTGGAAAAGGCTATGCAGGAGAGAAATGTAGATGCTTACCTGGATTCCAGAAAACTGAACATTGACTGTAAAAATGCAATTGAACAGGCAATCACAGAGGGATTCGATGGTATGCGTTTAAATCCAGATGCTGCAGTAGGCGTGTTTGAAAAATACGGGGAAGAACGGGTTGCATTTGTTCTGGCAAATACATTGAAACAGCTTTCCTATGATGGAAGATTTTCTGATGGCAATAAACGGTGGGCAGATGGCATTGATATTCCGGAAAATATCAGTCGGGGAATGGATCTGAACAGGGACTATATTGTGAGCAGCCATCCGGCAGTCCTAAATGGTTTTATTGACATGGCAAGAAACGAAATCCGCACCCGGAAATTGGAAAAAGTGCTTGGTGTAAAAAATCAGCATATCACTGAAACTACAAGAGGGTATGAAGCAGAAGGACATACAGGCACCTGGTATGCGATGGATATGAAAACATATCATGGGGAGCGATTCTTCCAGATGCGAAATGAGGAATACGGTCAGGACGTGGCAGATATTATCGTATCGGAAAATGGGACACTGGTGGCAGAGGACATCTGGCATGGATTTGATGAAGGAGCCAGGGAAGCTATTTCAGAATATCTGGAAGAAAATGGTGCAACGGTGTATGACCTGATAGATCTTCCAGACCAGGCAACAGTCATCTTAGCAGACGGAACAGTTATGAAAATCATGGAACAGCAGCCAATCAGTACAGATACATGGGAGCCGACACTGATCGGACAGAATCTGCGGGGTGAAGAACAGAAATTCAGCTTTTTCGAGATACATAAAGTCAGAGAAAATAATGGCATTGACCTGAAAATGCCAGAAAATCATTATATTGACCAATATTATGTGATCGAAGATCTGGCAGCAAAAGGTGGGATGAAGATCGAGCGATATAAGGATTTGGGAGCTGCCCTTGGAGCATATTACTCTCTGCCTAATCATAAAATGAAAGCTCTTGGAATTGAAAATACAGCACCGTTGCGAGGTAGTCTTGATTTTATTCAGTGTAAGAATGGAATAGATACATTGATTTATGATTGCCAGGAAGTGGAAGGATGGCTGAATCCGCAGATATACAATACTTTTAAAGAAATAGGAAACAGTCTGGCAGTGCATGATACAGAGATAGCATACCAGATTGGAGATCAGTATTTTACAATTCAGACGGTAGAAGATGGTTATGATTATACATTCTATGATAAAGATTATCTGGAACTGGATGGCGGCGTTTATGATGATCCGACTATTTCTATTACTGAAGCAATGGAGAATATTTTGGAAGAGGATGGACTTTCGATAGAAGATGCAAGCGTGATGGATTATGAAGAAATGTATGCAGAAATTGAATATGCAGAAGAAGAGAGACTGGAGAAGATACAATTTGAACGTACTTGCCCAAAGGCTTTTTTTGATGGTTATGACAGGGAAGCGGCATTAAAAAGTTATGAGGGAATAACCGTACAATTTAAAATGTCTGGTATGTATTTAACAGTGCAACCGACGGAGGATGGCTATAAATACCTGGTTTATGATCAGGAACTTCATGAAATTTCAGGAGATGCCTGTGGGAATCCAGAAGATTCTATTCAGAAAGCAATGTATGCCAGCTTGAAAAATGAAGGATTGGAAGATGTTGAATGTGTAAAAGTTGATGACAGGGAGTTTCGGGATAAGGTAATCAGTCATTCTAAAGAAGTGCTGGCCAGTGGAGATGTTCGATTCACTTCGGAACTTGGCAGATGTGAAACAGCATTGAATGGGATGGACAGGGCAGAAATTGAATATGAAGTTTTATTTCATGCAAGAGCTGTTCTGGAAGAAATGGGACTGGAAAATGAAGTTACATTGATTGGGGCGAGAGTACATGGTTCCAGAAGCAGAGATGACCTGTATCGTGCGGATTCTGATCTTGATGTGGTGCTTTCTTATCGAGGAAATATTCGAGAGGATAGTTTTTTTAATGAATTGAATTCGTATGGTATGGCAATAGCAGGCATTAAAGTAGACATTAACCCAATCTTAGAAGAAAGAATTACTTTGGCAGAGTATATAAAGGAATCGGAAGCCTATCTTGATCAGCAGGAAATCAGGAAACTCGCAGTGGACTTGGATAATTTTAGTTACGAGTATGATACTTATGAATATAAGGATACTGTTGAAAATAGGGACGAACAGGTCGAGAAAATCACAGAAGATATTTTGCACAGGGAGACAGCTGGTTTAAAAGACTGGCTGACTGAGGTGTCAAAAGAATCGAATATAGACAGTGATGTAATTACTGCCCGGTCATTACTTTCACGTCTGGAAAATGCAGAAACACTCTCTATTTTTACTAGACCGTTAGAGCAGGAGCAGACAGAAGCCACGATCACTTTTTATGTTGCAGAGTGCATGGAATTTCCAGTTATGGGTGAGTACCACGAAAATCTTACTTTGGAAGAAGCCTTACACATTTATGAAACCATTCCCGCTGAACGTATGAATGGGATAAAAGGTGTTGGATTTGAACTGCACGATGGAAGTGATTATGACGGACCGTATGATCTTATGCGACTTGGAAAAGTTGACAGGGAAGGAGTGGAGATGATTAAACACTATAAGGAAAGTCCATTAGTTCAGAAAGCAATGGATGATGTGGAAAAATATTTTGCCAGGAAGCAGGAACTTACAAAAAGAACAGAACAGGCAGTTGGAGATAAGCCTATACAGAAAGATAATGTTTCACATCCAAAGAGCAGAAAAGAATCTGTTCTTCAGGCACTCCGGGAACGTCAGGCAAAAATAAAAGAGCAGGAACAGACTGTAACGAAAGAAAAATCCAGAACACATAAGAAGGGAGAGGTGTCATTATGATGGTAAGATTTGAGGAAGATGAATATATTGCTGTTGCGATTTTTGATGCGGGTGACAGGATTCAAACAATGAATGCTATGGATGAAATTTTTTCCTATCTGGATGAAGATATGAAGTATCTGATATTTACAACAATCCAGAAGCTGTATTATCTTAGCGATGAAGGATACAAAGAGCTGGAAAGAACCGTAGAGATTTATAAAGCAGACTTGGAGGTGGATGGAGAATGAGTAGAAGTCAGTTTGCAGTTTATCAGTTAAAAAAGAAGCCGGAATTGAGAAACCTTCTTTTCCGTACCTATGAAGAACTTGCACAGGATCAGATTCCTGTGCAGGTGAAAAATTATGAACAGGTGTATCTTGGAACAATGAAATCGGGAGAAACGCCAGAGCAGATAAAAAAGGAGCTGGAGAAGAAACAACCACATAATTATAAAGGTCATGCAATCAATACCAGTGACGTGATGATCTTGAATGATAATGGTATCATGACTGTTTACTATGTAAATAAAGATGCTTTTATAGAGATTTCTGATTTTATGAAAGTTGCATCTTCGGAAAACGGTGGACTTACGAAGGATACGGTTGGCTATGAAATAGAGGGAAAAGACGGATCATGGGAAGTAATAGATTATCTGCTGGTAGAAGGCAAGAATTATTTCCTTATGGAACATGAGCAGTATGGGAAAGATGTTGCGTATGTAGTCTTGAACCAGGATGGCAAAGTGATTGTAGATAGCACATATAATGGATTTGATGATGCGGTAAAACAGAAGATTCTTGATTCTCTGCATCCGCCGGTGCAGGAACAGACAGGAAATAGTAAACCGAAACTGGATAACTGGCAGAAGTATCTGGAAAATGGGGAATACCTGAGAAGTGCGGAAATTACAGAGGAAGCAAATTACAATATGATTGACGGACTTAAAAATAATGCAGCACCGAAAGAGAAAAAGAATCGTCCCAAAGAATCTATCCTTGCAAAATTGAACGAGAAAAAGGAAGAAGTCGCAAGGCGCAGTGGACAGAAAGCTATGCAGCAGGTAATGGGACAAGATATGGAACGTACAAAAAAATAAAAATGAGAAGCTGGTCACTTTGTTGTGGCTGGCTTCTTTTTTCACATATAAAAAGACTGGCCAGTGACGAATGCTTCGGTTAAGGCTAGTCTTTGTAGTGCGTTGCAATATCTTCAATTTTACAATCCAGAATATTACAGAGTGTATTGATGGTGTTCATACTGACACCCTCATTATTCTGCAAGCGGTGTATCAGGGACTTACTGAAATGGTATTCTTTATGAAGTGTGTACTTTGTAATACCTCTTTCCTGCATGGTAAGCCACAATTTATCATATTTAATCAACGGCTATCTCCACCTTTTTCTTGTCTTTCCCTCATTATAGGGTTAAGATAGAAAGTAACAAAGGTTCTGTTTTCGGAACCCATATCTATGAGGAGGAGATGGATTGAAAAAGCAGAGAACAAAAGGAATTGTACTGGTAGTCGTTTGCTTTATATGCGTGATGTGCATATGTAGTGGATTTCATAAAGCACAGTCGGAGGAACTTTCGGAGATTCCAGATGCAGTTAATAGTACGAGATTTAACACTACGGAACATTTAACGGTTGTAGCAAATCAAGAGGAAATTGCTGATAAAGAGGAACTGGCAAAACAGATTATAAAAATGTGCCGGGAAAATTCTTTTCAGTCTATAAAGTTTTCGTATGATATGGTATACCCGACAGAATTACAGATTAGTGTATATAAGACAGAAAAAGACCTTAACGATAATAAGCAATTCTGTGAGATAGCGTATTTATTAGATGAAGAAAATGGGGAATATGATATTATCCACAACCCTGAAAAATTTATATTATATGTAGATGGAGAAAAGGTAGAATAAAGAAATAGAGGTTTGCTTCCCTGGCTTTATGGAAGAACCTCTATTTTTTATGAAAGAAGTTGGTTATGATTTTTCTTGTGTATGTTCACGCTGGCGATTTTGAACTTGTGAGGTTCCAAGAATAATATCTACATTGGAACATACTGTGCGGAGTTCTCGTTCATATTCACGCCGGGCATTAAAATCCTCACGTTGCACTGCCTGTAATTCTGTTAAGCGATTCTTTTCTTCACGCAGCATTTTTAATGTAGGAAGTTTATTGCCCTGTGATTTTTCTTTGAGTATTCGGAGGGCAGATTCATAGAGTGTAAGTTCTGCCCGGTGATCATCGTAAAATTTTTCTTTGTTCCGACTTTTGCGGTAATCAGAATATATGGATTTATTGGCAAGATACTGTCCGGTATAATGAATCTGTTCATTGACATTCTTCAAAGTATCCTCTGTGGTTTTGAGAGTATTTCTGGCATCAGTGCTTTGAGCAGAGGCATCGGAAAGAGCTGCATCTAAATCTTCTTTGGATTGAAAGCCATGCTCCTGTATATAGGCAACTGTCTGAGCCATCATTTTCAGGTTAGACAGTTTTACTTTTTGAGCATACGCCTGACTTTGCTGTGCTTTAATACAATGTTGCAAATCTGTTACCAACCGCAAATCAGATTTTATAAAGAGGAAAGTATGTGGAGCTTCGGCAGTTGTAGCAGTGTGGGGAGAAACTGGTTGAGTTAAGGAATTAACAACTTGGGAAATATCAGGAACTGGATTTTTAGTAATCTGTGCGGTAGAATTTTCCTGAAATATTTGCAGAAGATGTTTTTCCTCATAAAGTGTACCAAGGCTTCTTCCAGTAATGTATTTACTGCGGTTGGGATGCAGGTAGCTGTATCTGCCACGACTGACTTTGAATGTAATATTATATTTTTTGGACAGCAATCTGGAAAATTCTTCTTGCGATGTTGCCTGTGAAGCAACCGTATCAATCGCATCACGAAGATATTGCTTCTCGGTTTGAAAAGTAGTCTGCCTTGGAGTCAGTCCTTTTTTTTCAAGTTCTGTATTGTGTTTATCGAGATTTTTCTGTCCTCTGCGTTTTGCCCAGTACTCTTTTTCAGATATTTTCCTTTCCGCAGGTGTTAGAAGGTCTACCTGGTTCAACCCATTGGCGGTACACATATCCATGACTTTTTGCTTCAAATAGATTCGGTATCTATCGGAAAGATGATGTTTATATCCAGCTTTGGAATCCCGGTCAAATTCCATATAGGGCTGAGGCTCAGTGTCATATTTGCGTATGCTGTTGATTACGATATGCACATGAATATTGCCACTGCCATTATGACCGTCAGTGTGGGTACAGACAAGTGCCTGGTGTCCGGGAAAGTTCTTTTTGGCATATTCTACGCCAAGCTGCTGTGCCAGTTCTCCGGTCAATCCATGTTCGTCCCGGTCTTTAGGATCGAAGCTGATGATATAGTGGTGGGACTTAATTTCATTGTAAGATTGGTTCTTATGAAAATAAGCATTTGTTTCCTGACATTCTGCTGCAAAGGTAAATGGATCGCAGTTTATACCGTCAAGGTAATATTCCTCACGAATGAGCATATGACCGTTTTCATCAAGAATGGGTTTCTGCGTATATTCGTCATGCTGAAAAATCAGATAACGTTCAGCTTCTCCATAATCTGCATTTTTACTTGCGATATGTTTCAGTATTGCCATGAAAGTCACCTGCCATTTCCATTACCTTATATTTCATTTCGTATAAATCTCGAAGTCGCTTATTTATTTCTCCACGCATTTCTTGAGAAAGAATGCCGCCCTGGTTAAAATATTTTGCAATCTGATTGAGGTTGCTGCCTATCTTTCCAAACTCTGCGAGCAGTTTCTTTATTTCTGGAACATCAGCAACTATTTCAATTTTGGTCTGTACTTTTCCTTTTAAAACTTGTGTTCGCACATAAGAAGCCAATGACATATTAGCTTGTTTGGCGGCAGTTTCGATAATTGAAAATTCTGTTTCAGTGAAACGAACGGTAATACGATGGTTACGATACATTTCTTCCTTTTTTGGTCTTGCCATATTTTTAATCCTCCAGTTGTTTTTGTAAGTAAAATTCACAGTCTGCTGTGAAAGTTAAGTAATAAAAAATTATTACGCTGTGACCATGCAAATGGGAACCAATGAAACAATCATTGATTGTGCTTGAGGGTATGGGGAGCAAAATCCCCATCAAGTTGCCTGCTGTCAGAATCCGGGAACCGGGTTTCTGGCAGCCAGGGCGAAACTTGCTCTAAGAAAGAAATCCCTCTACTAATAAGGCTTTGGAAAGCCTGTTTACCAACCCTCAAAATGAAAAAAATAAAAAAACACGAAATGCAGGTTGGTAAATACCCTCTGCCGAGCTTTATAGGTAGAAGTAATTTTTTCCGGGAGGTGTAAAAATGGCAGAGAAAGAATTACCAACACCAGAAGAAATGCAGGAGATGGCAGAGATAGATATTAGAACGGTAGACACAAGCAGTCTGGTAGATATAGAGCAGGTGCAGATACAAACAGAACTGCCACAGGAGGAACGGATTGCAGATTATATTAGGCAGATTAAAAATCCGTATTGCTATATCTCCCATGGAGTAGCGGTAAAAATAAGTTTTACTGGAAAATGTACACTGGAAGAAAGCCTGAGCAGGTGTATCTCGTTATGAAAATGAAGAAAAACAGGATGGAAAGAAATTTAAAAAGAATGAAAAAAGGTATAGCAGTGAGCCAGAAGTTATGTTAATATGGTGTTGGGTCAAAATTTAAAAGCATTCAAGAAGCCATGAATTTCTTGGTTTACACTGCCGGATGGCATAGTAAATTAGGAGGTTGATGGCTTTATGTATTTCAATCAAAAGTCTATATTAGCAGCGGACTATCTCAGACTCTCCAGAGAAGACGGAGATAAATTGGAAAGTGATAGTATCCGCAATCAAAGAAGTCTGATTAACGATTTTGTAAAACAGCACCCAGAGATCACGTTGGTCGATGAATATGTTGATGATGGTTACAGTGGAACAAATTTTGAACGTCCTGCATTTAAGCGATTGCTTGAGGATGTGAAGAAAAAGAAAATCAACTGTATTATCGTCAAGGATTTATCCAGACTGGGAAGAAACTATATTGAAACAGGAAGATACCTAGAAAAGATATTTCCGTTTCTTGGAGTAAGGTTTATTGCAGTTACAGATCATTATGACAGTGCAGCAGAATCGGATGATGCAGACCAGATCATTGTTCCTTTTAAGAATCTGATAAATGATGCTTATTGCAGGGACATCTCAATTAAAATCCGAAGTCAGTTAGATGTAAAAAGAAAAAATGGACAGTTTATTGGCAGCTTTGCCGGGTATGGCTATCAGAAAGATCCAGAGAATAAAAATCATCTCATTATAGATGAATATGCAGCAGATATAGTCCGATATATTTTCAATCTGAAAATGGACGGTTACAGTCCTCAAAGGATTGCAGAGAAGCTGAATGAAATGGGAGTGCTTCCACCAATGGAATATAAACGAAGCTGTGGTATGAATTATAATAGTGGATTTCGTTCAGGAGCCAAGCCTAAATGGGCGGTCACAACTGTAAATCGCATTTTGACAAATGAGTTATATACAGGAACAATGGTTCAGGGAAAGAATCGTAAAATCAACTATAAAGTAAAAGAGTGCAGACCAGTAGCAGAAGAAAACTGGATTCGTGTAGAGAAAACGCATGAAGCGATTATTGCAGAGGAAATATTTCAGTATGTACAGTCATTGATGGAACTGGATACTCGCACAGCACCAGAGGAAGAATCCGTATATATTTTTTCGGGATTTTTGCGCTGTGGAGATTGCGGGCAGAACATGGTGAAGAGAAGCACAACAAAAAATGGAAAGCGGTATTATTACTACCATTGTTCTACATATAAAAACGGAGATGGATGCAGTTCACATCTGATTAGTGAAAAGACGGTTCATAAAGTTGTTTTGGATGCTATACAAAGGCAGATTGCCTTATTGGTAAATGCGGAGAATATCATTCAGAACAGTGGAATGAAAAATTATAAAAAGACAGAACTGGATTCACTGGAAAAGCAGTTGGTGGTTCTGCATGAGGAAGTAGAGAAGTATAAAGATTTAAAAACCCGGTTGTATCAGGATATGTTAGATAACATTGTGACGAGAGAAGAATACCATGAGTATAATCGGAGATTTACAGACAAGCTGCATAATGCGGAAAAAGCAGAACGTGAATTAGAGCAGAGGAAAGAAAAGGTATCTGCGGAGGGAAAACGGGAACACCCTTGGATTGAGGATTTCAAGTATTATCAGAATATTACACAGCTTGATCGTAAAGCGGTAGTTACTCTGATTGATAAAATCATTGTGTATGGAAAAGACCGTCTGGAAATTTGCTTTAAGTATGCAGACGAAATACAGGAAATGACGGAAGCAGCTCAGAATATTCGGGAAATGGAAGAAAGGGAAGGTAGATTTAAATGCGGTGCGTAAGTTATACAAGGACTACATCGTGCAAAAATACAAAGAAAATTCCATCAGATATTATCCAACAGCAGAATGAACATATTCAGAACTATATACAATCACATGGTTGGAAGCTGGTAGCAAAATACAGTGACCGGAAAAAGGATGAAAATGAAAATACAGCTTTTGAAGAAATGACGGCAGATGGGATTAACCGTAAATTTGATATGGTGGTAGTAGATAGTGTTGACCGTTGCGGAAAATATATTTCCTGTGCGGAAGATGTACTGGTTAAAACATTCTTTCCGGCGGGACTTCACTTTGCGATAGTACAGAGCGATTTTTGCAGTATTGGAAAAAGCAGGGAAGAAATAGACGAGTATTTCAGAAAAGAGAAAATTGCGGTACAGGTAAAGAGTATGCGTGAATATGCGATTCGTGAACAGGTAGAGGGATATTATACAGTTCACGATGAAAAATATGGATACATACTTTCAGAAGATAGAAAAGAATTAATTGTCGAGGAAGAGGCTGCGAAGATTGTACGGGAGATATTTCAAATGACATTGGCAGAAATCTCTATAAAAAAGATAGTAGCCATTCTGAATGAGCGAGGAGAAGAATCTCCAATGGTACATAATGCGAGAGTGGGGCATAAGCACTGGCCGCATTATGAAAATAAGTGGAGCGAAGGTGCTTTGCGGAGGATTTTAGAGTGTACAGCATATGATGGCTATTGGCAGAAAACAATCAACGGAGAAGTTTGTACGCTTTCAATAACACCAATACTAGATGAAGGAGTTTTTGAACAGGCTAGAAGACTTATTAAAAGTCGAACAACTACAGATAATATCATAGGTGGGAAGCCGGGGCCATATGTAAGAAAAATCTATGATGAAGCAACTGGAAAGCCGTTGTACCTGAGAAATTTCCGAAGTGGTGACGTTGCTTTTGTGTTCAATCCGCAGATGAGTGAATTACCAAAGAAAAGAAAAATTTATATAGAAGAAGCTAAGGTTACAGAGGCAGTAAAAAATGCAATTTCTCTGGAAATGGATATGGCTGAAAAAATGAAAGCATATTTGCAGACAGAAAAAATGCAACAGCTATTACAGAAAGAGACTCAGCAATATTCAGAAAAGGCATGGATGATATTCCAGGAAATGGAGCAGGTAGAGAAAGACCGTATTCCTTTATATGAAAAATTCCGGGACTATGAGATTGGTCAGACAGAATATCAGGAGAAAAAAGAAGAAATACAGGCGCAGTTGCAAATGTATGAAAACGATTTTGAAGGACTGATGGACAGGCTTGCAAATATGAAAAAGGCTTATAGCGAGGAAAATGAATGGATAAAAACATTTCAAAGGGAAGAGTTACCGGAGAAGCTGGAAAGTCAACATGTTAAAAAATGGGTAGATAAAATAATTGTTTCAGATTTAAGAGATGTGCATGTATACCTGACAATGCAGAACTGGAAGAATTATTTTCCAGAAGAATGGATGGAGGAATAGCAATGGCAAGGAAAAGCAGAAGAAATAAAAATGTTGAGGCTGTTAGTAATCAGATTATAGAAAACTGTGAGAATCTGATAGATACCGGAGCGTATATTCGATTATCTGTTGAAAATGGTGGAAATGAAACGGACGAAACTTTAGTTGTACAACAAATGCTGGTTGAAAAGTTCATAGAGGAGCATCCGGATTTAAAATTGGCAGGTACATATATAGACAATGGATTTAGCGGAACTAATTTTGAACGACCAGGCTTCTTGAAACTTATGGAAGATGTCCGGTCAGGAAAGATTCAGTGTATTGTTGTAAAAGACTTATCACGTTTTGGCAGGGACTATCTGGAAACAGGATATTATCTGGAAACGATTTTACCAAGGTTAAATGTAAGGTTTATCGCAATTACAGATGATTATGACAGTTCCAGAAAAGAGGACAGGGAAAACATCAGTGTTCCATTAAAAAATATGGTTAATGCCATGTATGCAAAAGATATGTCAAAAAAGATTCTGGCTGCAAAAGATGCACAGCGAAAAAAGGGAAATATTACTTTATCAAAAGTAGCATTTGGATATGTCCGTTCAGAGGACAGGCACAGACAGATTGTTGATGAAGAGGTTGCACCATTTGTAAGGATGATATTTCAGTGGTATATGATGGGAGTCAGCAAAAAGAAAATTGCAGATAGATTAAATCTCATGGGAATTGCAACACCTGGACAAAGAGAAAAAACTGGTGTATTGACTGTTCCGTTAGAACAGACAAAGTGGAGAACGGATACAGTAGATAAGATTGTGAATAACCCTACATATGTTGGAGATATTGTAACCGGAAAGTTGAAGCAGTCATTGTATAAAGGGATAAAGCAGTATAGAACTTCGCCGGAGGACTGGAATGTTCAGAGAGATATGCATACGCCGATGATCGCAAGGGATGATTATGAAGAACTGCAGGAAAGGTCAAATAAAATAAAAAAGGTCACAAGAAACTGGCATTTAAAATATATGGAGGACAGAGAAAAATACAAAGACTGTTTTCCCGGTATGGTTCGATGTGGAGATTGTGGACGTCCAATGTATTGTGTCCGCTATACCCATAATTATAAGACAATGGAGAAAGTAGGAATTTATTATACCTGTTCTGCTCAAAATTATACGAATAATTATTGCAGTCAGAAGATAGAAGAAAATCTGCTGAAGATACTTGTGATGGATCAAATTCAGATTCTTATAAGAAGTATGTGTGACAGAAAAAAGCTGTTACAAAAATTGAAAAGTGATTCCAGTGAGAAAAATGCTTTTTATGAAGCAGGTGCAAAAGTGCGAATGTTGGAAAGAAAAATAGCGCAGGCAGAAGAAAAGAACACTGTATTGTATGAGGACTATGTAGGTGGGATTGTAGAAAAAGAGGACTTCGATATGATGAAAGAGCGTTATATCCGGGAGTTACAAAATCTGAGGGATGATTTGCAAATTGCAAAACAGAATCAAAGAATGTTGGAGAAAAAAACTGACAGATATATGAATATGGTCAGCAACTTGGAGCAGTATCTTTCTGACAGGAGCTTCAATGAAGCACTGGTACAGGAACTTGTAGAATATGTGGAGATATATAAAAACGGAAGCATTCATGTGTGCTTCAAGTGTGATGATAAATATAAACAGATAACAGAATTGATAGAGGGTGTTAAAAGTGCGTAAGAATGGATTGTATCTGAGGTTATCTATTGCAGATGGAGATTTGGGAAAAGACAATAAGGATGAAAGTAACAGTATTGATAACCAGAGAACGCTTCTTGTAAATTTTGTTCAGGACAGGGATGATCTGTCAGATGAATATATAGAGTATGTGGATGA
Organism: Dorea sp. AGR2135; assembly: GCF_000420885.1. Lineage (NCBI taxonomy): Bacteria > Bacillati > Bacillota > Clostridia > Lachnospirales > Lachnospiraceae > Dorea > Dorea sp. AGR2135. The sequence continues at coordinate 85,871 of NZ_ATVU01000004.1, forward strand.
CGGTTATTCGGGAACTAATTTTGAACGTCCGGCGTTTAAACGCATGATAGAGGATGCGAAAACTGGGAAAATAGATACGATTATTGTAAAAGATTTTTCACGATTTGGCAGAGATTATATTGGTGTAGGAGATTATCTGGAGCAAGTACTTCCAATACTGGGAATCCGTTTTATCTCATTAAACAATAATTATGACAGCAATGATTATTTAGGAAAAACTATGGGAATGGATATGGCAATTCACAACTTGGTCAACAACCTTTATAGCAAAGACATTTCTAAAAAGCTGAAAAGTGCATTGAGAGTGAAATGGAGAAATGGTCAATGGACTGGTGGGAAGCCTCCATTCGGATATTTGCGAAATAAAGAAACTGGAGAATGGCTGATAGATTCGGTAGCTGGAAAGTATGTAAGAATGGTTTTTGATAAAGCAATTGAGGGATGTAATACTTCTCAGATTTCATATTACATGAATGAGCAAAAGATTCCTACGCCGGGAAGATATAATAAAGAGAATGGTCTTACGCATTATGGATATAATCAAAAAATGCCAGAGTCGGAAATTCTGTGGGATTGTGGCATGGTTCGAGCCATTCTTGGAAGATATGAATATACAGGAGCTTTAGTGCAGGGAAAACGACAAAGTATTGCGGTTGGCAGTAAAGTAACCAGAAAATCGAGGGATAAAGATGTGGTTATTACAAAAAATGTTCATCCGGCAATCGTGTCAGAGAAAGAATATGAAATAGCAAAGGCAACTATCGCATTTATGAAAAAACCAGATTACCGGGGTACAAGAAAGTTTGCATTGAAAGGAAAAGTCAGATGTGGGAATTGCAGACGATCAATGGTATTGATGGAATCCGGTGCTAATGACAGGGTATATTGTCCACATAAAAAGATGACAGGAAAATTTGCCAAGTGTTCAGACGAAATGGTTTCTGTTTCAATTATAGAAGGGCATGTATGGTATGCTTTAAAACGTGTCCTTTATGTATTGGATGCTATACAGTTGGATTTTGAGGAAAAGACAACTAATTTGGATAGTGTCAGAAGAAAAAAGATAAAACAGCTAGAGGCTGAGAGTAATGTGTTAAAAAGTGAGAGAATACGTCAGTATGAATCGTATGCGGAAGGTATTATAACGAAAGAAAAGTATATGATGAAAAAAATGCAGATTACGGATCGAATGAATGGCATACAGGCAGAGATAGAAACACTCACACGTTTATCGGCGGAGGAAGAAGCATATAAAAGTAAAGTGGCATCTGCTGTTGAATTACTGGAAGGGGAAATGCAGCATGAGAAGATTACAAAAGAACTTGTAAATGCCACGATTGATACAGTTTATGTATATGATAAAAAGAGGATAGAGATAGTATTCAGTTTTGATGATGTTCTGATGAAAGCAATAGAAAAATACCAGAAAGGGGTAAAGGAAGCATGACATTTAAAAATTTTGTATGTAAAGGAATCTTAGTATTTGCAGGGCTGCTTCTGCTTGGATGGATTGGAAAATATATTTATATGGTGGATGGGGAAATTGACTGGTTCAGATTTATGCTGGTTTACGGAGTGCCAGTGGGAATCCCACATATGTTTATTATAATTCCCTGGCATTGGGATTTATCCGGTATCCTTGGAATGGTTGCTCTGTGCGTAATTGTAGGCGGGATATTTGGTTGTGTGATTGCAGCATGGCTTGGAATCCGGGCGGTATGGTATATGGTGGGATTTCCAATTAGCAAGATTGTGGCGATACATAAAAGGACTTGCTAAAAATAATAGTATGAAATATGACCACAGGTGTAAAGTGATATGCCTGTGGTTTTATTTTGCCATTTATATGATGCGGAAGATGTGATAAAATATCAATCAATAAATCAATGGGAGAAATGAGATATGTTAGATGATGAAAAATGCCTGTGTGGTTCAGGACGCTTGTATTCCATGTGTTGTAAACCGTTTAGTGGACAGGGAATAGAGAATTATAAAAAAGAAATCGACAGCAAAAATTATATTAAAGCGTATTATGTAGCTGTGGCGATGCTTTCTGATTATCTGGAAGATGTAAGAAAGCATACGAACAGAATATTGAAGGATAACCCTGTAATTGGAAGATTTGTGTTACATAAAGATGTAAATGCACTATCGGAGTTGGCAGATCGTATTTTTCACTGCATACCAAAAGGAAATACAGATAACTGGGGAGAACGATTTGAATTTATAAAAGGATTGGTGGATGCAGAGGACTGGAAGAATGAATGTGAATATTACCAGCTATTGTATTATGAACTGAATAATGATAAGGGAAAATTCTCAGAGCAGATTGAGGCTATTGTAAAAAATACAAAAGTGGATGTACATACAGACCAGAGAATGTTGGAACTGTTGCGGTCTGTCATTTTACCGTCAGGACAATTAACGGAGCTGCTTAAATTGGATGATATTTTGATTGAAAAGACGGATAGTTCCTTAATGAAATTGAAATATAAATTTGATAAGGCAATACAGCTTGCATTGGTTTCTGATAATACAAGTGCGAAAAAGATTGCAGATGAAGTGATGGCAGAACTGGAAAAAGAAGATTTATATACAGAAGATGAAGTGTATTCGCAGGATGTTATTGCAATGATGTATGAAATGTATCATAACTTTGATCCAGACGTAAAGTGGCTGGAAAAAGCATTGCATGTGCGTGAAAAAATGAACATTAAAAAGTTTACTGAAGCCGGAAAGGTAAAATATTATTCTGACATTGCCTATACATACTGGAAAATGGGAAATTATGAAGTTGCAGAACAGGATTTTTGCACAAGTCTTGAGTATGCAAAAACAGCATTTGCACAGATATATTTGTTGGATTGTTTGGTAGAACAAAAGAAAATCAAAAATCTGAAAGAGTATCTGGAGAGTGTGGAATTTGAAGATATGGGAGCCGATAGCATAGACTTTCTTATAATTGTAGGCAATGCAGCTATACAGCTTAATGATAACGACAGTATAGAACTGATCAAGCGTTATATCAAGGAAACAAATATAGAAGTTCCATATTATAAGTTTTACTTGAAAGAATTAGAGTTAGAATTAGAAAAGAAAAGTGGTAAAATCATGCGACTGCTTAATAAGCTAAGTCCATTGAGAAAGTATCTGATCCTGCAACCACAATTAAACGGAATTGGAATTAATGTAGAAAAAATTTTGGAAGATCTAAAAAAATAGACTATACATGATGAGTGAGGGAAACGTTTTGTGACGCTTCCCTCAAATTTTTTTCTATAATCATTTTCTGTAATAGTGATAAGAAATCCTCCGAAAATTATTTAGTGTCACGCAGACAGTCTTTTATGAGTTGAAGAGATTTTAAGATCCATTCCATTTCTTGCGGTGTGCAATCAGATAACAGGTTTTGTATTTTCTGATAAGACGGATCTGAAAAAGTGGAATCCGGTATGTTATTAGTGGAATTACTCGCAGGAGCAGTCTTGTGAATTTCTGTATTGTCATTAAGAAGCTGATTCTCTAATTCCTGAAGCGTTTGAGTATATTGTTCCCTTTCAGAGCCGGTCATTTTGTTTAAGAAAGAAACGTAAGTGCTGAGCTTCTGATTGATTATTTGATTTTTGAATGAAAGAGTAAGGGTGTCAGGAATGATATTTCCGTTTGTATCTTTCTGAGAATCAAAGTTTAAATCCAGTTGCTCGTTCATTTTAAATATAAGTGAGAGCAGATCGGAAACTGTATGAATATCAAAATCCATAAAAATATTGATACTAATGCCCAGGGCCTGTGATATTTTCAAGAGTTGCTCCGGCTTGGGCTTGCGTTCATCAGACTCGTATTTTTGCAAAGTGCTTATGCTTAAACCAGTAGCCTGTACAAGTTGTTCCTGAGTGAACCCATGCATAGTTCTAAAGTATTTGATTTTTTCGCCAACGGTCATTATCGCTACCTCCATAAAGGGATTATAACATATTTTTTACTGTTAAATACACAAAAATATATAAAAATGTATTGACACATACAAATGTATGGTATATATTAAAAACACATACAAAAGTAATATTTAAGTAGAACAAGACATACAAAAGTGATAGCAAGAATGAGTTAAGTGATACTTAAATAGAAGCAATTTTGGAACAAAAATATATGTTAGTGCAACTTAAAGTACAGTTAAAAAACAGGAGGAAAAAGCGATGACAGAAATCATTTTTGGAATTGATCATGGAAATGGAAATATGAAGGGAGAGAATGTATGCTTCCCATGTGGACTTGTCAGATATGTGTCTGAACCGGGACGCTTTATGAATGAAGATATTTTGGAGTATCAGGGAACATATTATACCCTGTCAGATACAAAAATGCCGTTTAAAGCTGATAAGACAGTAGATGATGATTACTTTATTCTCACATTATATGCTCTTGCAATGGAAGCTCGTAATAAAGGAATTACATTAACGGGAAAAGATGTAGTGCTTGGCGTGGGATTGCCACCCGCAGATTACGGTCAGCAGGCAACTTCATTTAAGAAATATTTCTTAGATCATGCAAAACATGGAATCAGTTTTAAGATGAATGGAAAATCCGTTAATTTCTATTTAAAAGATGTATTTGTCAGCCCACAGAATTTTGCAGCAGTCATGTGTTTTAAGGCAAGTCTTTTGAAGAAATATAGAACGGTAAACTGTATTGATATTGGGGATGGAACAGTTGACCTTTTGGTAATCAGAAATGGAAAACCGGATTTATCAGTTCGTGTCAGTGATCGTTCCGGTATGGCTGTTCTACGGTCTGAAATATCCAATGCGATTCAACAGAACTATGGCATTCATTTGGATTCGTCAGATGTAGAACAGGTTTTAATGCAGGAAGAAACCATATTAGATGAAAAAATCATACTGGAAATTCAGCGAATGGCAGAAAACTGGTTACAGAGAATTATCAATAAACTACATACCCATGTAACCGACTTTAGAACAAATCCGGCGGTCTTTCTTGGTGGAGGAAGTCTTTTACTCAGAAAACAGATTGAAAATTCCCCGGAATTTAAATATGTGGAATTTATTGATGACGTCCGGGCGAATGCGATTGGATATGAAAAACTGACAACAGCACGTCTGCGGAGAGGGTAGGAGGTGCTGGTCATGGGACAGATTAAGGTTGTATTGATATTTAATGAAGATGATGAACGTCAGAGAGAAGCAGGAGAATACTTAAAAACCAAGAAAAGATGCAAGACAGCACTTGTGACAGAATTGGTTCAGGCGTGGATGAAGAATGGAGAAGCAGGAACAGGAACATACACAGGAGCAGTGAGCATAGACGCTATCAAAAAACAGTTACTTCAAGACAAGGAGTTTTTGTTAGAAATAGAAAAATCAATGGGCGGAACGAGTTGTCGAGAAGTCGAGGAAACAGAGCCAGAAGATAGTGATAATCTGGATATGGATGAGGATATGATGCTTGCAGGAATGTCAATATTTGAAAACGAAATTTAAAATGTATCGAAGTACCGCTGAACATAGAATAAGTCTGTTTGGCGGTATTTTTATGCTTTTTTGTTATAGTGGGATATGATAGAATAAGTTTAAATCCTTTGTAACTAAGGGGACCTTGGAATTATAGAAAGAGGAAGTTGCATATGAGAGAAGCTGATTTTTCAGAACGTATTAAGACAATTCTTTGTGAACGTGTTGGGGGCAGATGTTCAAATCCAAATTGTAGAAGGGAAACATTAGGTCCTCATAGAGAGGGAGATAAACGATTATCAATAGGTGAAGCCGCCCACATTTTAGGAGCATCACCAAAGGGCGCAAGATATGATGCGAGAATGACAAAAGAAGAAAGAGAATCTATAAATAATGGAATATGGTTATGTAGTGCTTGTCACACATTAATTGATAAAAGTCCAGACGAATATCCAGTAGAAGAATTGCTAAAGTGGAAGATGATAGCGGAATATGAACAAGAACGACGTCTGAAGGGAGAAGATATAGTTTCTTTTCAAAGCCAGCAGATGGAAAGGAAAAAGGAAGCATTAAAGCAGGTCAAGTATGCAACTGATTGCTTCCATGATTTGTTGGAATATTCATATAAATATTGGAAAATGAATTTTGCACAATCTTTTTCTAATCCGATTGATTTACAAAATGAAATAGATGATCATCATTTTATGTATGAAGAAGAATTGCTTCACATAAATAAATATCTTGAAAAAAGGGATGATCTTTATGAGGCGCTAAATCAACATTCTCTTGACTTGGGAAAACAAGTAGTAGAATTGTTGAATGAATATATAAATTTGACAACATTCCAATATTATGATGATGGTATAGGAATGGCTAATAATTATTGGTCTTCATTTTTTAATATGATTTCTAAGAATATAGATAATTTAAGAAAGATTAAAAAGGAAACAGATGATATACTATATTCTATGTATTCAGCTTAAACTGACGGAATAAACTACAATATAAAATCGTAATGGACAACATCGCAAGGAAGCAAGACCGCAAAAGTATAAAAGAAGGGTGCAGAAATAATAAAGTTTCTGCGCCCTTAAATTATTTGCCTGGTTTGTAGTTGCGTAATGCAGTTTTGGTTGATTTTATAATTTCCAGTAAAAATTCTTTTTCCTGATTGCTACAATCAGAAGTAAGCTCTTTTATATCGGCATCAAATTTTGAAACCAGTACAGGCGTATTGTCATATAAAAGCTGATCTACAGTAGTATCAAGGCTTTGAGCAATGCCGAGCAATGTTGCAAGGCTTAATTTGGTATGTCCGTTTTCGATACTGCTGACATAGGTAGGGGCAACGTCGATCATATTTGAAAGTGTTTCCTGAGTCATTTTTTTTGACAGACGTGCAGTGCGGATCCTTTTACCGATAGCAAGATAATCAATTTCTACTTCCAAACCTGTCACCTCCTAGACTTTGACTATTAGTTAAGATTTATTGCGAAACTCCACACACATTTGATATTCCTTATTGTATTCCCAAAAAAGATATATTATAATGAAACATAAGTAGAAGTTTAATGCAATTATTCACATGTAGTAGAAAAAAGAGCAAAAGACACCGGGGGCATCAAATTTGGAAAGTATAAATACGGGTGTTGAATTTTATTCAAATGTGAAAGCCTCGGAGGTGGAATGGGTATGGTACCCATATATTCCCTGTGGGAAGATTACAATGTTGCAGGGAGATCCGGGAGAGGGTAAGTCAACACTGATTATTCATGTTGCAGCGATACTAACAAAAGGCGGATATTTGCCAGATGGACAGAAGATAAAAAAGCCAGAGATGGTAATATATCAGTGTTCAGAAGATGGAAAAGGAGATACGATAAAACCAAGGCTGGAACAGGCTGGGGCTGATTGTAGTAAGGTTGCATTCATAAAGGAAGATAATGATGAATTGACACTGGAAGATGAACGTATAAGAAATGCTATTATACAGATCAGTGCGAAAATGGTTGTGCTTGATCCGATACAGGCATTTATCGGTCACAATGGAAATATGACAAATGCAGTAAAAATGCGAGAAATCTTATCAAAGTTATCCAAGGTGGCAGCAGAAACTAATTGTGCAATAGTATTAGTTGGACACATGAACAAAAGTGGTGGTGGAAACCAATTATACAGAGGATTAGGCAGTATTGACATTGCGGCAGCAGCGAGAAGCATTCTTATGGTATCCAGAGATAAAGAAGAACCTTGGAAACGGTATATGTTTCCGGTAAAATCAAGTCTTGCACCAGAAGGAGAACCAATAGGGTTTGAACTGGATAAGAAAAAAGGGTTTCGATGGATTGGAAAATGCCAGATAAATGTGGAAGAGTTGCTTAATGTTGAGAAAAGCACAGGAAAGAAAGATATTGCTGTAGAATATCTGCAAAAACTGTTATCAGTAGAAGATTTAGCAAGTACCTATATTTATGAAAAAATGAAAGAGTATGGTATTGCAAAAAGAACGGTACAGGAAGCAAAGAAAATTGCTGAAATAAAAGCATATAAAAAAGGTAAAATCTGGTACTGGCATATGGAAGTGGGGGACAGCATATGAACGAACAGGAAAAACATGCTGCAAGCCAGGAAGAACGGAAAGAAAAGATTCGTGCAAGGTATAAGGGCGTGGATCGCAGCGAATTAGAGTTCATTCCTGCGAAACAGAAAGAAAAATTATTTGAAGATGCAGGCACCAAAAGGGTGTGTGCTTATTGCCGTGTGTCTACAGATGATGCCAATCAGACATCTTCATATGAACTGCAGAAAAATCATTATGAAGATATGATAAAGGAACATGCAGGGTGGACACTGGTTGGGATATATGCGGATGAGGGAATTTCCGGCACATCTTTACAGCATAGGGATGAATTTAATCGTATGATCGAGGATTGTAAAGTAGGGAAAATAGATTTAATAGTTACCAAAAGTGTATCACGATTTGCCAGAAATATCGTGGATTGTATTGCTAAAGTTCGTGAATTAGCAAATATGAAACCGCAGGTAGGCGTATTTTTTGAAACAGAGCATATTTACACACTTGATAATACGAGCGAAATGATGCTTGCAGTGTTATCGGCAGCAGCACAGGAAGAATCACATACGAAAAGTGAAATTATGAATATTTCTATTGAACAACGGTTTTCAAGAGGAATATTTCTGACACCCAAACTCTTAGGTTATGATAAGGACGAGGATGGGAATTTAGTTATTAATGAGTCGGAAGCAGATACGGTTCGCTTGTGTTATTATCTGTTCCTGAGTGGCTTTCCTACTTCTGAAATTGCTGAAATTTTGATGGATTTAGGACGTAAAACTAAATTAGGAAATACAAAGTGGACAGGAAGTACAGTTGTAAATGTTCTACGCAATGAAAGGCATTGTGGGGATGTTTTATCAAGAAAAACTTTTACACCTAATTACCTGGATCATAAATCAAAGAAAAATAACCATGATCGGAACCAATATAGACAGACCGATCACCATGAAGCTATTGTGAGCCGGGAGATTTATAATGCAGCGCAAAAAATGCTGGATGCAAGCAAATATATGAAAAAAGGGTATCCATTGCCAACTTTACAGGTAGTGGATCAGGGAGCTTTAAAAGGCTTTGTGCCTGTAAATCGTGCATGGAATGGATTTTCGTCAGCAGATTATGAAAAGGCATCATTAAGTGCTTATTCTGAAAACAATAATGAAATTTGTGCAGAGAAAACGGAAAACCGAGGATTTGATTTAAGTGGTTACGAAATTGTGAGGGCGCAGTTCTTTTCAACAAGATTTGATCCGGCAGTAACGATTTCTTCGGGGAAAATTGTATTTAATACAGCTTGTTTGAAGAAATTTGAAGATGTAGAGTATGTAGAATTGCTTTTTAATTCTGTGGAAAAGTGTATTGCAGTTCGTCCATGCGAAAGAAGCAGCATAAATGCTATAAAATGGGGAACTATACGAGATGGACGATGGGCGGTGCTTCCAAAAAGCTGTAAAGGATTTTCAGAGCCATTATATGAGCTTATGGGATGGAATAAAGAATGCAAGTATAAATTGCGTGGACAGTTTTGTGGTAGTGCAGATGAGCAGGTAATGATTTTTGAGTTAGAAGAACCAGAAGTGCTTGTACAGGAGAAAAATGCAGAACAATCTGCGGAAGAAGTGGAGAAAAAGCCAGAAGAAGCTCAAAAGCCAGTAAAGAAGATACTTTATCCGGAAGCCTGGACATATAATTTTGGAGAGTCTACAAATAGAACAGTATTTTTACAGAGAGTGGCATATAGAGGAAACTGGGATATACTGCGCCCTGCAACAACTGTTGAAGGGATGGAGATTATAACCAGAGAAGTTCTTGATGATCTGTTGGAGTCAGCAGAGAAATTGATAGATAAAATGAGGTGTGCTAATTATGCATGATACAGCGGAGTATACGGACGAAAAAGAAATTGTTGATCAGAAAGCAATCGAGTTGGCAAAGGATTTTAGTTATGAGGGGTATCAGGTTGTCAGACGAGAACTGTTTGCTCATTTAAGGGAACCGGCTGTCGTGATCCGGAGAGATAGTGTGACATTTAATACAGCCTGCATCGCTGGTTTAGAGGATGCAGTTTACATACAGATACTTGTGAACCAGGATAATAAGAGAATGGTTGTCCGAAAATGTGAGGAAAATGATAAAGATGCACTTCGTTGGTGTGTGGCAAAGCCAGATAAGCGTAAAAGCAGAAAAATGACAAACAAAATCTTCTCTGCAATGATGTATGAAATGATGGGATGGAATCTGGATTGCCGATATAAGATTTTGGGACACAAGATTACTTTTGAAGATGAAACAATTTATGTGTTTGACTTGATGGAAACGGAGATATTCCTGGATATTAAAGGGAAAAGAGCGAAAAAAGACACAGAAAGTCAGACTACTATTGAAAATGCTAATAATATAGAAGAAACAGCATCAAGTGATACAGATACTGAATGTTCAGCAGAAGAAATAAAGAGAAAGAACCGTATACCATTTTATCCAAAGGAATGGAAAGATTCTTTTGGTTTACCAGTGGAAGAACATAGGAAAGCACTGGAAATAAATATGCTGGATGGTTATGCAGAATTTACAACAGGAAAATAGACAAAGGGGAAAGTCTGCCCTAAAGATGGGAGGTATCAGTGTGCAGGAACATAATATTGTGATACCAGGGATTTCGCTATGCCAAAAATGGGGGAAAATACGGATTTTTCATTCAACGATAGTGGCATTGGGCGAACCAAAGTACATACGATTTTTGTTTAACCCTGAAAAGCGGGGATTGGTGGTACAGGCATGTGCCAGAAAAGAAGCAGAGTGTTTTCGTGTGCCTAAATATAACCCGGAAAATTGGGAATTTAAGATCAGCAGTGTGCCAATGCTGCGAATGATATGGAAAACGTGCGAATGGGATACAGAAAAGACGTATCGTTTGACGGGTATATGCCATTCAGAGTACAATCTGGTGGAATTTGATATGAAGCAGGCAACGGTGCTGACAGTGGAAGAATTTTAAGAAAACAGCGTAAAATAGGGACTTCTGAGAGATCAGAGGTTCTTTTTTTGTGCTGTTTTTGAGGGTGATTGCATGGTGTGGTGATGAAAAATTTTCTCTGAAAAAAAGTTGTTTCTATCTTTACATCAGGAGGAACTCTTTCAGTTTGTGGACCTCGTCCGCAACTCGTTAGAGATATGGTTTTTATGACTAATGAACAACGTATGCGTCATACTGCGAAACCCGGATTAAGTGGATTAGCACAAGTAAATGGAAGAAATGCGATTAAATGGGAAGATAAATTAGATTGGGATTTGAAGTATATTCAAAAAGTGTCACTAGAGTTTTAATGATATTATTAACCATCGAAGCTTTGAAATACTCTCCGCAATATGAAGAAGGCATGTCAGATGATGAGATACTGGCAGCACATGGAATATTAAGTTATTCCCAGACATTAGAATGGAAAGGTGCCGTGGAGTATTGCATGACAGATCGAAATGGCACAGCGATAGAGAAGAAAATCGACACTTCCTTGAATTATTATGGAACGGTACTTAATGCACAGACATTAGAGCATGCCGTACCAAACTTACGAAATAGTGTTGAAAAAATCATTGTGATTGAGAATAAAGCGAATTATGAAAGCATGGAATATGATCCAAAAGTTCTATATATCTTTTGTCATGGCTACTTTTCGCCAAAGGAAGTTCGCTTTTTGCAAATGTTAATGAAGACAGCACCGGAAGAAATCCAGTGTTATCATTGGGGAGATATGGATTACGGTGGAATACAGATTTTTTTGTATAATGAAAAGAATATTTTTCCAAATCTGATTCCATGGAAGATGGACGTTCCCTCTTATAAGGCAGCGTTGGAAAAGGAAAAAGGGATTAAGCTATGCAGCAAAAAGCAGAAAAAGTTAGAAGCATTGAATGCCGGTAAATTAGAAGTACTGAAACAGTGTATATTGGAAAATAAGATGGAAATCGAGCAGGAGATGTTAGTATAAAAATGTCTCGATCTCATCGACAGTCATCATATTATATACACTCTGGCAAAGCAAATTCAATTACAAAGATAGATTTGAATCAGCTTCATCTCTTGCGCCAGCGCAGCTTCTATGGTATACTTACACGGATTGTAGAATTGACTATATAATGACAAATAAGAGGAATCTGGTCGCAAAAAAGCTTTTTTAGATACTGGATTTCGTATCGGGGCTCACGAGGGAGTCTTGAAGTGTACATATACAAGAGACGCAGTGAAAGGAGTTATAGTATGTGTGGGATTGTAGGATTTACAGGTGATATGCAGGCAGCACCAATTCTGTTGGATGGTCTTTCTAAGTTGGAGTACCGAGGATATGATTCGGCAGGAATCGCAGTAAGAGATGGAGAGAAAGAGACAGAAGTAATTAAAGCAAAAGGCCGTCTGAAAGTTCTGTCTGAGAAGACGAATGGCGGAGAATCTGTACCTGGAACATGTGGTATCGGACATACAAGATGGGCGACTCATGGAGAGCCATCTGAGACAAATGCACATCCGCACATCAGTGATGATGGCAATGTTGTAGCAGTTCACAATGGTATTATAGAGAACTATCAGGAACTGAAAGATAAGCTGATCCGTAAAGGTTATTCTTTTTACTCAGCAACAGATACAGAAGTTGCTGTAAAATTAGTTGACTATTATTATAAGAAATATCTTGGTACACCGGTTGATGCAATCAATCATGCATTGATCCGTATTCGTGGTTCTTATGCACTGGCAATGATGTTTAAGGATTATCCGGGAGAGATTTATGTGGCAAGAAAAGACAGCCCGATGATACTTGGTGTAGATGGTGAGAATTCTTACATCGCATCTGATGTTCCGGCTATTCTGAAATATACAAGAAATGTGTATTACATCGGAAATCTTGAGATGGCCCGCGTAAGAAAAGGAGAGATTACATTTTACAATCTGGACGGAGACGAGATTCAGAAAGAGTTGAAGACGGTCGAGTGGGATGCAGAAGCAGCTGAAAAGGCTGGATTCGAGCATTTCATGATGAAAGAGATCCATGAGCAGCCAAAAGCAGTTTCTGACACTTTGAATTCTGTCCTGAAAAATGGAGCGATTGATTTATCGGAAGTAGGATTATCCGAAGAGGAGATGAAAGAGATCAGCCAGATTTATATCGTAGCATGCGGATCTGCTTATCACGTAGGTATGGCAGCACAGTATGTCATCGAAGACCTGGCAAGAATTCCGGTACGTGTGGAACTGGCAAGCGAATTCCGTTATCGTAATCCAATCTTAGATCCAAAAGGTCTGGTCATTATCATCAGCCAGTCCGGAGAGACTGCAGACAGCCTTGCAGCACTCCGCGAATCTAAGGAGATGGGAATTAAGACACTTGGTATTGTAAATGTGATCGGATCTTCTATCGCAAGAGAAGCAGACAACGTATTCTATACACTGGCAGGACCGGAGATTTCTGTAGCTACAACAAAAGCTTACAGCACACAGTTGATCGCAACTTATGCACTTGCAATTCAGTTTGCAAAGGTTCGTGGACAGATTACGGAAGAACAGTATACAGGATATATTGAAGAGCTGCAGACAATTCCGGATAAGATCAATAAGATTATTGCAGATAAAGAGAGAATCCAGTGGTTCGCAGCAAAACAGGCTAATGCAAAAGACGCATTTTTCGTAGGAAGAGGAATTGATTATGCAATCAGTCTGGAAGGCAGCCTGAAGATGAAAGAAATCAGTTATATCCATTCTGAGGCATATGCAGCAGGAGAATTGAAACACGGAACCATTTCTCTGATTGAAGATGGAACACTGGTAATCGGAGTGCTGACACAGCCAGATCTCTATGAGAAGACAGTCAGCAATATGGTAGAATGTAAGAGCCGTGGAGCGTACCTTATGGGATTGACTACATTTGGTCATTACAATATTGAGGATACAGCAGATTTCACTGTTTATATTCCAAAGACAGATCCACATTTTGCAACATCACTTGCAGTTATTCCATTACAGTTGATGGGATATTATGTGAGCGTGGCAAAGGGATTAGACGTAGATAAGCCGAGAAACCTTGCAAAGAGTGTAACAGTGGAATAAGAATAATAGAATAAGAATGTTAATTGAGGACATAGTGTTTATCTCAGTCGAGAAGACTCCCACCTTCAGGTGGTGAGTAGTAGCAAATTTGTCTCAGTGGGAGTCCGATCTCCGACTGAGATAAATGCTCCGCGAGGATGCGCAGTGATTCTGATAGGAATATGTCAGCTTTGCTGACCAGAATCATGCGCCAAGTCTCACGGATGTTCGACTTGAATTAAAATGCTATGTCCTCTTTATAAAAAATGAAGCCTCCCATTTAAGGAGCCTTCATTTTTTATGAGTGTCTGACAAATTTCAATTATGATATCTGTTCAGATACAAAATGTTCAATTTGAAAATAATCCAATACTGGGATTACTCAGCCTCTTCACTGTCTTCGTCATCAGCAACTGCAATATGTGATTCAGTTACAGTAACAACAGTTGTCTCAGGATCTGTAACCAGGTGGACATCTTTATCCTGTGCAAGTGACAGATCTTTTACTTTAATCGTATCGCCGATACGGAGTTCTGCTACATCAATTTCAACTTTGTCAACAAGTGCAGATGGAAGTGCTTTATAAGAAACTTCCTCTAACTGTTGCTGCAATACACCAGATTCAAGTTTGTCATGGTTTACAAGAACAATCTCTGCAACAGAATGTACAACTTCATCTTTGACAAGAGCCTGGAAATCCATCTCATCTACTCTGCCTTTTAATGGGTTATAATCAACCTCTTTGATTAATACATTGTGGGATTCGCCGTCAATATCCAACATGATCTGGCTTCCTTTATTGCTCGTCTTAAGCAGGCGGTCAACTGCGGCAGCATCCATTTTTACTGGAATGGACTCTTTCATCTCTTTGCCGAATACGTTACCGGTAACATAGCCCTCTCTTCTTAATTTTTTTGCTTTTACGGCAAGTGTTCTTTTTTCAGCTTTTAAAGTATTCATTTATCTTTTCCTCCAAGTCTGAATAATTTTATGAGTTCTATCTGTTACAACTGTAGTATAGCACCCGCGCAATATTATGATTAACCAAAAAAATATAAAAACAGAGAAAAAGATTGTGCAAAATAGACAAAGCACTAAGACCTGATGTTTCATGTATAACGGATGAAACAGATGAATAATGTTACCAGGTCGTTACCAGGTGACGTTAACGGGCAAGAAAGCATATATTGACAAATATTCATTTTTTAGTATAATTAATACAATGCTCTCGAAAGTGAGAGCGTTCTTTGATTATAGAAAAGGAGAGAGAACATGACAACAACAGTATCTATATTAATTGCATTTGGCGTCTATCTTTTGGGAATGATCGGAATTGGAATCTGGAGCATGAGACAGACGAAGGGGGCAGACGATTTCTTCCTCGGAGGACGAGGACTTTCCGCTCCGGTAGCTGCGATGTCTGCACAGGCATCTGACATGAGCGGCTGGTTGCTGATGGGACTTCCGGGCTCTGTGTATGCACTTGGAACCGGGCAGGCATGGATCGCCGTAGGACTTGGACTTGGAACGATTGCTAACTGGCTTATTATCGCAAGACCACTTCGTGCATATACAATTGTAGCGGGAAATTCTATGACACTTCCGGAATTTTTCGGAAACCGTTATCACGATGAAAAGAAGATTTTACTTGGTATTTCTTCAGTTATTATCGTCATATTCTTTCTGGTATATACAGCTTCCGCGCTGGCAAGCGGAGGTAAGCTTTTTAACACTGTATTTGGATTGGATTACCATATAGCTTTATTTCTGGGTGCTGCAGTTATTCTGATCTACACATTTATGGGAGGATTTCTTGCAGTGTGTTCTACAGATTTCTTCCAGGGATTACTGATGTTGATTGCAATTCTTGCAGTACCGGTGCTGACATGGGGATTTGTAGGTGGTGATTTTCATAACATGCTTGCAAATACAGGAGTGAATCCGGACAATTACTTAAGCTTTACATATAATGGAGATCATCCGATCACAGCGGTAGAGATTATTTCTAATATGGCATGGGGACTTGGATATTGTGGTATGCCACATATCCTGATTCGTTTTATGGCAATCCGCAGTGAGAAAGAACTGAAGAAATCTTCGGCAATTGCAATTGTGTGGGTTGTACTTTCCCTTGGATTTACGATTGCGATCGGACTGCTCGGACGTGCTTTTCTCTATCCGGAGATTCTCGGAGTAACAGAGGGAGCACCGTCAGCAGAGTCAGTATTTATTGAGATGATCCAGAAGATTTTCATCGAAAAGACTCCGATTCCATTTATTGCAGGATTATTTATCTGTGGAATTCTGGCAGCTGTAATGTCAACTGCAGATTCACAGCTTCTGGTATGTTCTTCTTCCGTATCTAAAGACATTTACCAGAACATTCTGAATCCGGAAGCTTCTGATAAGAAGGTATTAAACGTAGCACGTCTGACAACATTTGGCGTAGCTGTAGTAGCATTTTTCATTGCATGGGATCCGAACAGTTCTATCATGGACCTGGTATCTGATGCATGGGCAGGACTTGGAGCAGCATTTGGTCCGCTTGTCGTTATGAGCCTCTTCTGGCGCAGAACGAATCTTCCGGGAGCTGTGGCAGGACTGGTGTCCGGAGCAGCGACTGTGCTGATCTGGGATTATCTTCCAATTGTAAATGGACAGACAATCGGAAATGCAACAGGAATTTATTCTTTGTTAGTCGGATTTGTTATCAGCCTGTGCTTTATCGTAATCGTCAGTATGGTTACAAAAGCACCGGACGAGACAATTCTTGCGCAGTTTGATGAATATAAAAAATACGAAGAAAAAGATATGTAAGAATAGAAGTGTAAATAATAAGAAATGTAAATATAAGGTCGCTATATGGCTAATGTTAACTTCATGACATTGGCTGTATGGCGCCTTTTTCGTTGCCAAGCATACGACAAAAAGGTCCGGTGGACCTTTTTTAGTTACATAGCAGGAAGTGTTAAATCATCTATATTTGATATAATATTGACTCAATTTGATGAAAAAAGTTTGTTTTTTAACTATCAATCGTATTATTTATAGAAAATTGCGAAAAATAGTAAAGTAATATTGAATTGAGTGTAAAAATGTGATATGGTACGTTATACAAGAAAAGGCTTACTGAAAGGAGAAGGAAATATGGGATTTTTAACAGGTAAGACAGCGATCATCACAGGAGCGGGACGCACGGTGTTAAGTGATGGCAGATGTGGATCTATCGGATATGGAATCGCAACTGCATATGCAAAAGAAGGGGCAAATCTTGTTATTACAGGACGTAATGTGCAGAAACTGACAGATGCAAAAGAAGAATTAGAGAGACTGTACGGAATAAAAGTACTTCCGGTACAGGCAGACGTATCTGCAGGCGCAGACAATAAAGCAGTTGTTGACAATGTTGTGAAACAGGCAATCGATACATTTGGGCGAATCGATGTGCTGATCAACAATGCACAGGCTTCTGCATCCGGAGTTACACTGGCAGATCATACGCAGGAACAGTTCAATCTGGCAATGTATTCAGGATTGTATGCAGTATTTTATTATATGCAGGCATGCTACCCATACTTGAAAGAGACAAAAGGAAGCGTTATCAACTTTGCTTCCGGTGCGGGACTTTTCGGTAATTATGGTCAGTGTGCATATGCAGCGGCAAAAGAAGGAATCCGTGGACTGACAAGAGTTGCAGCAACTGAGTGGGGACCGGACGGAATCAATGTCAACATCGTATGCCCGCTTGCATGGACTGCACAGCTTGAAAAATTCGAGCAGGCTTATCCGGACGCATTTAAGGCAAATGTAAAGATGCCGCCGGCAGGTCACTATGCAGACGCAGAGAAAGAGATCGGAAGAGTGTGTGTACAGCTTGCATCTCCTGACTTCAAATATATGAGTGGTGAGACACTGACACTGGAAGGTGGAATGGGTCAGAGACCATAAATAAGAATTTATCAATAAAAAGATGCATGATCGCAGAAAAAAATTCTGCAGTCGTGCATCTTTTTTCTTTATAAGTATCCCCCGTCAAATGTGACGATCTGTCCGGTGAGATATTCTGGCGCGCAGATTAGTTTCCACACCATTTCAGCAACTTCTTCAGGGGTGGCGAAGCGTCCGGCAGGGATATCTTCCGCAAGTTCTGCCCGCTCTGCTTCGTCTAATTGTTTATTCATTTCGGTATCGATGACACCACATGCAAGAGCATTGACTGGAATTTTACTTCTTGCCAGTTCTTTGGCAAGTGCCTGGGTGAGCCCGCCGACACCGGCTTTGGAAGCAGAGTAAGCCGCTTCACAGGATGCACCGTTTACGCCCCACATGGAGGAAATGTTGATGATCCTTCCGCTTCCGTGTGACAGCATAGGAGGAATGGCAGCGCGGCAGCAGTAGAAGACGGAGGAGAGATTACTGGAAAGCACCTTGTCCCAGTCTTCATCAGTCATATCCATGAGAAGCCCGATGTGGGAAATCCCGGCATTGTTTACCAGTACATCCAGATGGTCACAGGTCTCAGCGATCGTATGGAAGATTTTCTGTACAGTATCAGGATTTCCAATGTCACCTGGCACCAGTGTACATGTGCCAATCTTTTCAATTTCTTGTCTGGTTTCTTCCAGTGCGTCAAAAGAGCGGGAACAGTTCAGGAAGATATGATAGCCCTCAGCCGCGAGTCGAAGGGCGATTGCACGTCCGATGCCACGGGAAGAGCCGGTAACAAATGCATATTTTTGTGTATATTCAGACATAATGACCTCCAGGAAAATGTTTTTATGCATTACAGTTGAGGCAAAAATCCACAACATCATCTTATAAATACATATTTATATTTATTATATACTGGAATTATTGATATTTGAAGAACGAGATGCTATTATTTAAATAATAGTTGATAAGCACGCTTGTAATATAGAACTTATCAATAAGACGGTTGACTGGCAGCGAATATGGGGATAAAATTTTGAACGAATTAGAAAAGAAAGGGCAGATGGTCGCTCGTGCGATTGCATTTGCTACAAAGGCACATGAGGGGCAGTTCCGAAAAGGGACGAAAAGACCGTATATTGTTCATCCATTGGAGGTGGGTGAGATTGTCGCAACACTGACTTTTGATGAGGAGATTATTAGTGCAGCGCTTTTGCATGATACAATCGAGGATTGCCAGGGAATTACACGGGAAGTACTGGCGCAGGAGTTTTCTGAGCGTGTGGCAGCGCTGGTGGATCAGGAGAGCGAAGACAAGTCAAAAACATGGTTTGAGCGCAAGAGTCATACGATTGAGCATTTAAAATATGCACCGTATGAGGTGCGTATGATTGGTCTGGCAGACAAGCTTTCTAATATCCGTGATATCGACAGGGATTATCCGGTCATGGGAGAAGAGTTGTGGAATCGTTTCCGAATGAAAGAAAAGAACACGATTGGCTGGTATTACAAAGGATTGCGGGAATCTCTGCGCGAAGGATTTGAGCAGGAAGAAGCATTTCGCGAGTACAGTTATCTGGTAGATAAGAATTTTGGGATAGATGAGTCATCTCACATCTGATATAGCTGTGTAAAAAGGAGACGCTTCAGATTTATAATAGAATCTGAAGCGTCTCCTTTTTGTTGTTGCCAAGTTAATTGAGGAACCGGGCGACCACAACGTTTGATTAAGTGCTGTTCGCACTTAAAATTTGGGTTGGGTAAAATTAATAATACAATAAAAATTTGATTAAATTATATTGCAAAATTATGATAATATCAAGACATTTTTACAAAATAAAAAATTTTTTATAAGAAAATTTTTAACCGTAATTTTTAGCCTAAAAATTTATAAGAAATTTTTTACATGCTCCTGGAAAGTTCTTCGCAAGTTTTCATGGCTTCGATTACGGAGCTGCGGAAGCCTTTTTCTTCCAGGACACGGACAGCTTCAATAGTTGTTCCTGCCGGGGAACATACCATATCTTTTAACTCACCTGGATGCTTTCCGGTTTCCAGAACCATTTTCGCGCTTCCAAGAACTGCCTGGGCAGCGAACTGGTAAGCCTGAGCTCTTGGCATACCACCGGAAACGGCTGCATCAGCCATAGCTTCGATAAACATAAATATATAAGCCGGGGAGCTTCCGCTAACAGAAACGACGGTGTCCATCAGGCGCTCTGGAATGATCTCAACGCGTCCGAAACTCTCCAGAAGTGTGAGGACATAAGCAATCTCTTCTTTTGTCATATATTCATTCGGGCATGCGGCAGTCATACCTGCTCCCACAAGCGCCGGAGTATTTGGCATTGTACGGACAATTTTTACATTTTTACCAAACTGTTCCTTTAACCACGCCAAAGTTTTGCCTGGTGCGATTGTGATAATGATCTGATCTTCACGAACATCATTTTTGATTTCGGCAATTATCTCTGCATAGAACTGCGGCTTTACAGATAAAATGACAATATCAGAACGATTGATGACTTCATGGTTGTCAGCAGTTACCTGAATTTTGAACTGCTCTTTTACACGCTCGCGTCCAGCTTCCATGACATCTGCTCCGATAATATCATTTGCAGGGATGATCTGATTCTTTATAATACCGCCCATAATAGCAGACGCCATATTTCCAGTGCCGATAAAACCTAATTTCATAGTGATTCCTTCTTTCTTATTATTTGCCTTGCCCATGTTCGTTCATTTCCGGGTGGAAAATGTGTAGTTTAGCCGTATTGCTAAGATTCGTTTGGTAATCATTTTCCAGGCATCTTAGGAAAATAATAGCATTCTGGAAAAATGAAGTCAATCCGAAGTTAAAGGAATCGCTCTTGCGCGTTTTGGCAGGGATGACATTGTAAGACTCGCTCTTGTAGGAAGTGACAGAGTTGGATATAATATACAAGAAATAATTTTTGCATTTGCATTTTTGAAATTAAGTGAAAATATATAGAAATTTGGTTAGGAAGTGACTGAATATGAAAAAAGAACTGGATTATTTTACAATAGAAGGGTGCTACGGAGGCAATCAGGACTGGTTCACGAATCTGATTATGCATATGGGTGGCTGTGCTGCAGCGACCGCATGCGACAGTTGCATTTATTTCGGACTTCAGAATGAAAAGATGAAGCCGCTTTATCCATTCAATATAGAATGCCTTACAAAAGAAGATTATAAGGCATTCAGCCAGATCATGAAACCTTACCTCAAACCACGTGCTGGCGGTGTACGGAAGCTTAGCTGGTTCGTGGAAGGTCTTGAACGATATATTCAAGATGTGAATGAAGCGAAACACACGGATATTTACATCGGGATGGAAGAATTCTGTGGTGATCATACATGGCAGGAAGCAGCTATATTTATTAAAGAACAACTAGATCAGGACATTCCTGTACCGTACCTGCTTTTGCGCCATCAGAACGAAGCCTACAAAGACTATATCTGGCATTGGTTCCTGCTCACCGGATACGAAGAAAAAGATGGAAAAATGTACATCAAAACAGCAACTTATGGGGAAAGCGACACCTTCGAACTCGAAGACTTCTGGAACACCGGCTGCGAAGAAAAAGGAGGCCTCATACGCCTTACACCACACTACAATTAATTAGGCAACGTGTTTGACCATCCAGATTTCAGATATAGAATATATATATCAGTATCAGGAAATATTGACGATACACCTAACCTACGCTACAATATTACTCAGGATTTTCGAAAATTACCGGGAACAGAATGACTGCAAATTTCGATTCGCTTTTCGGGTAATTTCCAACAATCTGAGAAAAATTAAAATAAAAATATAGAAGAAAGAGGTATACAACATGGCAAATCCAATCGTAACATTTGAAATGGAAAACGGTGACATTATGAAAGCAGAATTATATCCGGAAATTGCTCCGAACACAGTGAACAACTTTATTTCACTGGTTCAGAACGGATTCTATGACGGACTCATCTTCCACAGAGTGATTCGTGGATTCATGATCCAGGGCGGATGCCCGGATGGAACAGGCATGGGCGGTCCGGGATACACGATCAAAGGCGAGTTCTCACAGAATGGTTTTGCAAATGATTTAAGACACACAGAGGGTGTTCTTTCTATGGCAAGAGCAATGCATCCGGATTCAGCAGGTTCCCAGTTCTTCATTATGCACAAGAATTCCCCGCATCTGGACGGAGCTTACGCTGCATTTGGTAAGATTACAGAAGGAATGGATATTGTAAATAAAATTGCTGAGACAGCAACCGATTACAGTGACAGACCACTGGAAGAGCAGAAGATGAAAAAAGTTACGGTAGACACAATGGGAGTAGAATACCCGGCTCCGGAGAGAGTTTAAGATAAAAGTAAACAGTTAAATTAGAGGAGGCACAAAAAGCCCATGGATATGATACAGACAGACAAGCTGGTATTTGAATATGACAAACGGGATGAAGATGGCAATATTATCGGCAAGTCCCGGGCAATCGATGAGGTGGATATCGATGTGAAAGAAGGGCAGTTTATTGCAATTCTTGGTCATAACGGTTCAGGAAAGTCCACATTTGCAAAACATATAAATGCGCTTCTTGTGCCAACGGATGGAACGATGTGGGTAGACGGACGTGACACAAAAGATCCGAACGAGCTGTGGAATGTAAGACAGAGTGCGGGCATGGTTTTTCAGAATCCAGACAATCAGATTATCGGAACGGTCGTGGAGGAAGATGTTGGATTTGGCCCGGAGAATCTGGGCGTACCAACCGACGAAATCTGGAAACGTGTAGAAGACAGTTTGAAATCTGTTGGAATGATTTCTTACCGGCATCATTCACCAAATAAGCTTTCCGGTGGACAGAAGCAGCGTGTAGCAATTGCCGGGGTCATCGCTATGGAGCCGAAATGCATCGTTCTTGATGAGCCGACAGCTATGCTGGACCCGATGGGGAGAAAAGAAGTTTTAAAAACAGTGCAGAAGTTAAGAGAGCAGAAGAAAGTTACGGTTATACTGATCACACATTATATGGAAGAAGTGGTCGATGCAGACAAGATTTATGTTATGGATCACGGGCATGTAGTGATGGAAGGAACACCGAAAGAAATCTTCTCTCAGGTCGATACATTGAAGCACTACAGATTAGATGTTCCGCAGGTGACGATTCTTGCGGACGAGCTTAAGAAACGAGGACTTGACATTCCGGATGGAATTTTGACGAAGGAAGAACTGGTGGAGGCATTATGTCAATTAAAATAGAACATTTGAATTATGTATACAGTGAAGGCACAGCCTACGAAAAACATGCGTTAAAAGACATTTGCCTGGAGATTCCACATGGAGAATTTGTGGGGATCATCGGACATACAGGTTCCGGAAAGTCTACGCTGATCCAGCATCTGAATGGACTGATCAAAGGAACAAGCGGAGCCATCTATTATAATGGAGAGAACATTTACCAGGATGGGTACGATATGCGGGCACTCAGAAGCCAGGTGGGACTTGTGTTTCAATATCCGGAGCATCAGTTATTTGAAATAGATGTGCTGACGGATGTGTGTTTTGGACCGAAGAATCAGGGATTGTCACAGCAAGAGTGTGAGGCACGGGCGCTGGAGGCATTGAAGCTTGTAGGATTAAAAGAAAAATATTATAAATCATCACCATTTGAACTCTCAGGAGGGCAGAAGCGAAGAGTTGCAATTGCCGGGGTACTGGCCATGCGTCCGAAGGTGCTTGTACTGGACGAGCCGACTGCGGGATTAGATCCGAAGGGGCGCGACGAGATTCTGGATCAGATTGCATATCTGCACAAGGAATCGGATCTGACGGTTATTCTGGTTTCCCATAGTATGGAGGATATCGCCAGATATGCGGATCGGTTGATTGTGATGAACAGTGGTGAAGTGATGTATAACGATACCCCGAAAAACGTGTTCGCACATTATCAGGAACTGGAGAAGGTCGGACTTGCAGCACCGCAGGTGACATACATTATGCATGATCTGAAAATGAAAGGATTCCCGGTAGGTGTGACTGCTACAACTGTAGAAGAGGCAGCAGATGAGATTATGCATGCATTAGGAAGACAATAGCAAAAAAAGATAAAAGGCTTGTAAATAGATATTGGAGATATAAAAAATGATTCGAGACATTACAATAGGACAATATTATCCGGCAAAAAGTATATTGCACAGACTGGATCCAAGAGTGAAGGTTGTATCCACACTTTTATTCTTGATTTCATTATTCCTGTTTCGGAGTATTCCAGGATACATCATTGCGACCGCATTTCTTGTGATGGTAGTACGTTTGTCAAAAGTACCGTTTGGTTATATTGTGAAAGGTCTGAAGCCGATTATCATGATTTTGATGTTGACGGTATTATTTCAGTTGTTCCTGACAAGAGGCGGTGACACATTAGTTCACTGGTGGATCTTTACAATCACAGAAGAAGGACTGGTAAATGCGGTGTATATGGCGATCCGATTGATTTATCTGATTATTGGATCATCATTAATGACATTTACAACGACGCCGAATGAGCTGACAGATGCTATTGAGAAGCTGCTTGGACCGTTGAACAAAATTCATATTCCGGTTCACGAGATCGCTATGACAATGTCTATAGCACTTCGCTTTATCCCGATTCTTCTGGAGGAGACGGACAAGATTATGAAGGCACAGATTGCCAGAGGTGCAGATTTTGAAAGTGGAAATATGCTTCAAAGAGCAAAAGCTATGATTCCAATCCTTGTACCGCTTTTTGTATCTGCGTTCCGCCATGCAAATGACCTTGCCATGGCGATGGAGGCAAGATGCTACCACGGAGGAGAAGGACGTACGAAGATGAAACCACTTCGTTATGTGAGCCGTGACCGTGTGGCCTATGCAATTGTGATTCTTTATGTGGCAGCAGTATTCGTGATTGGAAGATATGTACCGTTTCATATCTGGATTTTTTAACAGGAGGTTTTGAAGAGTGAGAAGAATTCGGATAGTAGTTGCCTATGACGGTACCAATTACTGTGGCTGGCAGATTCAGCCGAACGGTATTACAATAGAAGAAATCCTAAATAGACAGATCAGTAAACTGACCGGAGAAGATATCCGGATCATAGGTGCAAGCCGGACAGATTCCGGAGTACATGCACTTGGAAATGTAGCCGTTTTTGATACAGAATCCCGGATTCCGGGAGACCGGTTCGCATATGCACTGAATCAGAAGATGCCGGAAGATATTGTGATCGTAAGATCTGACGAAGTGCAGATAGATTGGCATCCGAGATATCAGAACGAGATATCCAAAACATATGAATATCACATTTATAACGCGAAGGTGAGAAATCCGCTGAAAAACCGGTACAGCACCTTCGTTTCTTTCGATTTAGATGTGGAAAAGATGAGACAAGGTGCGAAATACATTTTAGGGGAGCATGATTTTGCAAGCTTCTGCAATGTACGGACTAATGCGAAAGATACTGTGCGTACAGTGCATGAAATAACAATTAAAGAGATTCCGATGGATAAGTTCCGGGCTTCGAATTGGGGATGGGAAAATTCAAATTTAGAAAATGAAAAAGAAATCGTTATTCGTGTAACGGGAAACGGCTTCCTATATAATATGGTTCGTATCATTGCCGGAACGTTGATCCGTGTGGGGCGTGGATTCTATGAACCAGAAAAGATCAGAGATATTCTGGAGGCGAAGGAACATACTTCCGAGGGAATAACAGCACCGCCGAATGGACTGGTGCTTGTATCAATAGATTATCCACTGTAAACGCTTTCAACAGAAGAATATAAGAAAAACGTAAGAAAAAAATAAGAAATTTGTATTTTTTCTTTGAATTATTAAGAACTCTGTGATAAACTATCTAGGATATATAATTCTATGGAGGGATTGGACAATGGACAATTACATGTATCTGGTTCCGGTTGCGGCTGTAGTAGCTTTGTTATTTGCTGCATACCTTGCAAATAAAGTAAGCAAAATGGACGCTGGAACTGACAGAATGAAAGAGATTGCAGATGCAATCGCTGAAGGTGCTCGTGCATTCTTAGGTGCAGAGTACAAGATTCTTGTTATCTTCGTTGTAGTACTTTTCGTACTGATCGGAGTAGGAATTCAAAACTGGATTGAAGCTATTTGTTTCGTAGTTGGAGCGCTGTTCTCAACAATCGCAGGATACTGCGGAATGACAGTTGCTACAAAAGCTAACGTTAGAACAGCTAACGCTGCAAAAGAGCACGGAATGAACAAAGCTCTTTCAATTGCATTCTCAGGCGGAGCAGTTATGGGAATGTGTGTAGCAGGACTTGGTGCGCTTGGTGTCAGCCTTGTTTACATTTTTACTAAGAACACAGACGTATTATTTGGATTCAGTCTTGGTGCTTCATCTATCGCGCTTTTCGCACGTGTAGGTGGAGGAATCTATACAAAGGCAGCTGACGTTGGAGCTGACCTTGTAGGTAAAGTTGAGGCTGGTATTCCAGAGGATGACCCGCGTAACCCGGCAGTTATCGCTGACAACGTTGGAGATAACGTAGGTGACGTAGCAGGAATGGGTGCTGACCTGTTCGAGTCATATGTTGGATCATTAGTATCTGCTCTGACACTTGGTGTTGGTGTGGCAGCTGTAGAAGGAGTATTATTCCCACTGGCTATTTCCGGATGTGGACTGATCGCTTCTATCATTGCTACATTCTTTGTAAAAGGTGATGAGAACTCTAACCCGCAGAAAGCTCTTACAAGAGGAAGCTATGTATCTGCAGCATTAGTTATCATCGTATCTCTGGCACTTAGCTGGACATTATTTGGAAACATGAACGCAGCAATCGCAGTAATCGCTGGTCTGGTTGTCGGCGTTATCATTGGTAATATTACAGAGTACTACACATCTGCAGATTACAAACCGGTTCAGGGAATCGGAGAGCAGTCTGAGACAGGTGCAGCTACAACAATCATCAGTGGACTTGCAGTTGGTATGAAATCAACAGCTATCCCGCTTCTTCTGATCTGTGTAGCTATCTTTATTTCATATCAGACATTTGGACTTTACGGAATTGCTCTTGCAGCCGTAGGTATGCTTTCAACAACAGGTATCACTGTTGCAGTTGATGCTTATGGACCGATTGCTGACAATGCCGGTGGTATTGCAGAGATGTCTGGTCTTGAGGAGTCAGTTCGTGACATCACAGACAAACTTGACTCTGTTGGTAACACAACAGCAGCTATGGGTAAAGGATTCGCTATCGGATCTGCAGCTCTTACAGCACTTGCACTGTTTGTATCATACGCACAGGCAGTTAAACTTGATTCCATCAGTATCCTTGATTACAAAGTAATCATCGGTATCTTCATCGGTGGTATGCTTACATTCCTGTTCTCTGCATTTACAATGGAGTCAGTATCTAAAGCAGCTTACAAGATGATCGAGGAAGTTAGACGTCAGTTCCGTGAGAAACCGGGCATCATGAAAGGTGAGGAGAAACCGGACTACAAGTCATGTGTAGGAATTTCTACAACAGCAGCTCTTCACGAGATGCTTCTTCCAGGAGTTATGGCAGTAGCAGCTCCATTGGTTGTAGGTATCGTTCTTGGCGTTGAGGCTCTTGGCGGACTTCTTGCAGGAGCTCTTGTAACAGGAGTTCTTATGGCAATCTTCATGTCCAACGCAGGTGGAGCATGGGATAACGCTAAGAAGTACATCGAGACAGGACATCACGGTGGAAAAGGAAGCGAGGCTCACAAAGCAGCCGTTGTTGGTGATACAGTAGGAGATCCGTTCAAGGATACTTCAGGACCGTCAATCAACATCCTGATCAAACTTATGACAGTAGTATCTCTCGTATTCGCACCATTATTCTTATCAATTGGTGGATTACTGTAATACATATTATGAGATTAAAGAAACGAGGCATTGAAAAATGTCTCGTTTTTTACGCAATTGGGGCCATAGTATTTCAATAAAATACTACGGCCCCATTATTGATTAAGGGTGTCCCCAATTAACAATATCGGTCTCTCTTTTTATGAAGTTGGTTCTCTAATGGAACGATGCTGACATATTCTGCGTTGTTCTCTTCGATGCATGTTCTGGCAGCTTCAATATCATCAGGATGTATCAGAAGCGCCATTCCGCAGGCGGCTTTGCCATCTGTCGCCCGAGGGGCCGGTGCGATACGATTCGGGATATCGTGATCGCACAGAAGTTCGTGGAGCATCATCCCCTGGGTGTGATTATCAAAGAGTATGTAATAGCGGATATGTTCGTTTTTATCTTCCATTATTTGCTTAACATCTCCACAAATGCACCGATTCTTGTACGGAGCTGTTCAGCATCTGTATCGGTGTAATCTGTTTCCAGAGAGAGAACCGGAATGTTCTTTTCTTTTAATGCTTCAGCAACTGCGCGTTTCTCTGTATCATACAGGCAGCAGAATATGAGGCTGCAGTCGATGACTCCATCTACCTGGTATTCATCTACCATGCGGAGAATGTCATCGATACGTCCGGTGTTCGGTGTAAAGCAAGCACAGTTTGTCTTCATGTAACGTCTGGACAGATTCATGAACTGCTCGTCCAGTGTCTCGCCAGATTCATCCACAAGGTTTTCGAAGTATCTTGTTCCGGTACACATCTCTTCACAGACAACAGCAGCGCCGCTTGTCTCAATGATGTTGTGTAATTTCCAGTTTGGAACTGCAAGAGGTGTTCCTGTGATCAGGATACGTTTTGTTCCTTCCGGAACGACAGATACACCATCTTTGATGCGCTGCTCCAGTTCGTCAGCCAGGCGGTTACACATCTGAGCACAACGTACCGGATCATCAAAGAAGGAAATCTGAGTCATAAGCAGAGCATCACGTCCGGAGATTGGCAGACATTTTGACTTTCTGCAATCATAAACTCTCTGCATTGCTTTTCGTTTTTCGTTACAGATCTTGATTGCCTCAGCAAGCTTTTCCGGTGTTACTTTGTTACCAGTGAAATCTTCTACAACTTTTGCAAAATCAGCAATTTCATCTTTCCATTTTACAATATC
Organism: Dorea sp. AGR2135; assembly: GCF_000420885.1. Classification (NCBI taxonomy): domain Bacteria; kingdom Bacillati; phylum Bacillota; class Clostridia; order Lachnospirales; family Lachnospiraceae; genus Dorea; species Dorea sp. AGR2135. The sequence goes on from NZ_ATVU01000004.1 coordinate 114,980, forward strand.
TTTTTCGCGTTTCATCTGAGGAACATCCATAATATGCATCGGAACGTCTTTCCCAAGAATTTCATAAGCTTTCTTTTTGCCATCGCATGTAGTTTCCCCGACATACATGTCTGCAATACGGAAGAATGGGCAGGTACGTCCAAGTCTTGCACCAACAGAAGCTTTTACAAGCGGGCACATATTTTTCGGCAGGACTTTTTCTCCGTCCGGAACCCAGAACTGGGAACCACCACAGAGTCCGGTCACAATACCATTAGCAGCGATGACAACTTCATCTGGTACATATACGCAAAATGTTCCGAATACTTTGCGTCCTTTTTTCTGCTCCTCAATTAATTCAGCCGGGCGGATACCATGTACCTCAGCAATGACCATATCCCAGAAATCCATTGCTTTCGGTCGGTTCTCCTGTGTCATAAATACATCCCCAACTGCTGTTGGAAGAACCTGACAGAGATTGTCGTGATTATTGATATCCATTCCAAGGTCTTCCCACATTTTTACATAATCAGCCATGTTATTATTCCTCCTCTTTGACATTGACTCTTTGATTGTTAGAATCAAACATTCATTGCGATTAATCCTATGTGATTATTGTAAGAAATAACGAATAGGTTAGTCAATGCATACGCAAGATTGTGCAAAATAACTATAAATGATGAACTCTTATAGAAAAAATAAATAGGTTAGTTTTGGCTTACATAGCCTTGAAACACAACATTTTTTGTGTTAATATAAAAAACGGAACATATTTTTGTATTTAATATCGAAGAGAGGTAATAAACGTGACAAAAGTTGACATTATATCTGGATTCCTTGGAGCCGGAAAGACTACATTTATTAAAGAACTGATTGAAAAAGTTTTCGCAGGCGAGAAGCTTGTGCTGATTGAAAATGAATTTGGTGAGATTGGTATTGACGGTGGATTTCTTCAGGATGCAGGAATCGAGATTACTGAAATGAACTCAGGCTGCATCTGCTGTACACTGGTCGGAGATTTTAGTGTAGCACTTAAAAAAGTACTGGATGAGTATCACCCGGATCACGTAATTATTGAGCCATCAGGAGTCGGCAAACTTTCTGATGTTGCAGCAGCGATTGAAAATGTAAAAGAAGATGCAGACATTGAAATAGAAGGAAGAATTACAGTTGTAGATGGAAAGAAAGCGAAAATGTACCTGGACAACTTTGGAGAGTTTTTCGAGAACCAGGTGGAGCATGCATCGACAATCGTAATCAGCAGAACTCAGAATATGACAGACGAGAAGATAGAGGCTTGTGTACATCTTTTAAGAGAGAAGAATGACAAGGCTACAATCATTTCCACACCGTGGGATCAGCTGAGCGGAGACGCAATCCGTCACGCTCTCGAGCACGGTGCAGAGATCGAAGGATTATTTGAGCATCATCATGACCATGACGAGGAGTGTACATGCGGCCATCACCATGAGCATCATCACGATCATGACGAGGAGTGCGGATGCGGCCACCACCATGAGCATCACCATGACCATGACGAGGAGTGTGGATGCGGTCATCACCATGAGCATCATCATGACCATGATGAGGAGTGTAGTTGTGGATGTGGCCACCACCATCATCACCATGCGGATGAAGTGTTCACAAGCTGGGGTAAGGAAACTGCGCACAAGTACACAGAGGAAGAGCTGGATTACTTATTGAAAGCATTGTCTGAGACAGATGCGTATGGAACAATCCTTCGTTCCAAAGGAATTATCCAGATGACAGACGGTAACTGGAAGCAGTTTGATCTTGTTCCGCAGGAGTATGAGGTCAGAGATGGAAATGCTGATTATGCAGGACGTATGGTTGTAATTGGAACAGATCTCAAAGAAGACGAACTGGCTAAATTATTCCATGTACAATAGTAAAGATATAAAGGAGCAGCAAAAACAATGATGGAACCAACACCAGTATATATATGTACCGGATTTCTGGACAGTGGAAAGACGTTGCTTGTCAAAGATACTTTGATGGAGCAGGAATGGATCGAACCGGGACTTACACTTCTGATTCTTTGTGAAGAAGGTGAGGAAGAATATTCCAAGGAATATCTGGAAGAAAATGATATGGTGCTTTTAAAGATAGATAAATTTGAGCAGTTAAATGCAGCATTTTTTACAAACTGCGAGAAGAACTATCATCCGGCGCAGGTTGTCATTGAATACAATGGAATGTGGAAGCTGGAAGATTTGTTACAGCTTAAGTACCCACGCAAATGGCAGATTCAGGGAATTTATTCTACTGTTAATGGAACGACACTGGATATGTACCTGAAAAACATGAGAAATATGTTGATGGAGCAGCTTACCGAGTCAGAGCTTATTATTATCAACCGTTGCCCGGAAGGTGTGGATCGTTCCGGATTCAGACGTGCACTTAAGGTACAGAATCCAATGGCACAGTTGATATTTGAAGGAATGGACGGCAAGATCATTCAGCCGACAGCTGAAGACCTGCCATTTGATATTAAGGAAAATCCAATTAAAATTGAAGATGAAGACTTTGGAATCTGGTATGTAGATGCATATGATCATCCAGACCAGTATATGGATAAAGAGATTGAGTTTGTCGCACAGGCATTTCGTCCGAAAGGAATGAAGAATGATATGTTCGTTCCTGTCAGAAAAATTATGACCTGCTGTGCAGATGATGTCCGTCTGTATGGATATCCGTGTAAGATTCCAAAAGTTACAAATATCCAGATGCAGAAATGGTATCGTGTTCGTGTAAGATATTCCTTTGAGCCGACAGAGCCATTTGCACCGGAGCAGCCGGTACTGTATTTGATGCACATTGAACCGGCCGAGGCACCGGAACAGGATTATGTATATCTTGGATAAATGTATTACACAATCTGCTTGACAAAGCATGTCAAATCAGTTAGCATAACAGCAGGGTAAAGAAAATATAACCAATATGCAAAGGCTATGAAGGGAAGAAGTAGTGGTGGATACACCCGTACAGAGAGCAGCCGGCAGGTGAGAGGCGCACGAAGGAAGAGACTACGAATACATCCCAAAGCTGCACACCGAAATCCAGAACCATGCAGAATGAGGAGACGTACAATTAAAAAGAACGTAAGAGAAATGTATTCTGAGGCAGGGACGAGTAGGCTGTGACGAGAAGCACCCGTTAACGTGCTTAAGCCGTGAATGCGGCTTAACGAGGCTGGCAGGCGTAAGCTGTCAGTAAAATAAGGTGGTACCACGATATATGTCGTCCTTGTCCGGTAGCGGACAAGGACGTTTTTATATAATAGGAAATTGCATTTCCTATTATATAAAAAAGCCTCCGGCAGGATGCGCACTCGCGCGAATAAGAACCAACATATCGTCCTTATAAAAATATGAATGAGATAAAGGAGAGAAAATCATGGGAATTTATGAAGAGTTACAGGCGAGAGGTCTGATCGCTCAGGTAACAGATGAAGAAAGAATCAGAGATTTAGTAAACAATGGAAAAGCAACATTTTATATTGGATTTGATCCGACGGCGGACAGCCTTCACGTAGGACATTTTATGGCACTGTGTCTGATGAAGCGTCTGCAGGAAGCAGGCAATAAACCAATTGCTCTGATCGGTGGGGGAACAGGATACATCGGAGATCCATCTGGAAGAACAGATATGAGAAGTATGATGACTCCAGAGCAGATCCAGCATAACTGTGATTGCTTTAAAAAGCAGATGAGCCGTTTCATCGATTTCTCAGATGGGAAAGCACTTATGGTTAATAATGCAGACTGGCTTCTTGGGCTGAACTATATAGAAGTCCTTCGCGAAATTGGTCCGCATTTTTCTGTAAACCGTATGCTGACAGCAGAGTGTTACAAGCAGAGAATGGAAAAAGGACTTAGCTTCCTCGAGTTCAACTACATGATCATGCAGGCGTATGATTTCTATGAGTTGTTCCAAAAATACGGCTGTAATCTGGAATTTGGCGGAGATGATCAGTGGAGCAATATGCTTGCAGGTACAGAGTTGATTCGTCGTAAACTTGGAAAAGATGCTTCTGCTATGACAATTACACTGCTTCTGAACTCCGAAGGAAAGAAGATGGGCAAAACACAGAGCGGTGCGGTATGGCTTGATCCAAACAAGACTTCCCCATTTGAGTTTTACCAGTATTGGAGAAATGTAGGAGATGCTGACGTTCTCAAATGTATCCGTATGCTGACATTCCTTCCGTTAGAAGAGATTGACGCAATGGATAAATGGGAAGGAGCAGAGCTTAACAAAGCGAAAGAAATCCTTGCATTTGAGCTGACAAGTCTTGTTCATGGTGAAGAAGAGGCTAAAAAAGCACAGGAGGCTGCAAAGGCATTATTTAGTACAGGTGCTGCAGCAGATATGCCTAAGACAGAACTTACAGAGGCTGATCTTACAGATGGCAACATTGATATTATGACACTGCTTGTAAAATGCGGTCTGACAGCTTCCAAATCTGAAGCACGCCGTGCAGTACAGCAAGGTGGAGTGTCTGTAGATGGAGAGAAAATCACAGATATTGCCCACACATTTGCCGGAGAAGATTTTGGCGGAGAAGGAATCGTTCTGAAAAAAGGAAAGAAAAATTTCCGCAAGGTCATTGTAAAATAAAATATAATTATATAAAATGATGTTGGGGACTTTTGCCCCAACATTATAAAGGTAAATATTATCATAAGTAGAGGGTGGAGCCTATGAAGTGTCCAAGATGTGACAAACCGATTAACGATGGAGAATCTTACTGCCCACATTGTGGGTACAAACTGGAAAAAAAGAAATCAAGGACATGGATCATGATAGGCGGCGTTGCGCTGGCTGGAGTCGTGCTTGGCTCTGTTGTTGCACAGACCGGTTACCATGCGTTCGAAAAACAGGTCAGTGAGACGCAAAGTGAGCTGACTGCAGATTCGAAAGATGCACTGCCGGATCAGAAGACAATAGAGGCAAATAAGAAGAAAAACGAGACAGAACGAAAGAAGGAAGAACGGCAGGAACAGGAAGATGAAAAAGAAGCTGAGATTACAATTTCTGTAGACGAAGCAACTCCTGTGGATCTTGATTCTTATGTACAGATTCAGCCTGTATCTTCCAAGGCGAGTTCAGAACTTGATGATAACACAGCCGAGAAAGCAATTGACGGTCAGGAAGTGACGTCGTGGCAGGAAGATGTAGCAGGATACGGACAGGGTGAAAATCTTACACTTAAATTTGAAAAAACATATACGGTAAAGTATCTTGCACTGAAACTTGGAAGCTGGGAAGATGATGCTGCGTATGAGCAGAATAACAGACCGAAAGAACTGGATATTCAGACCGACCATTTCATTCGGAAAGTTACATTTTCAGATGAAAAAAAAGAATACTGGGTCACATTTTCAGATACATGTAAAACCTCTGAACTTAAGCTGATTATTGAGCAGGTATACAGAGGTCTCAAGACGAGCTGGAATGACACTTGTATTGCAGAAGTGCAAGTTTATGGAACTGAAGAATAAAAGGAGTGAATGAAATATGGCATTTCATGAAGTACCAATTGAAAGTCTTGAATTTAACCCATTTAAGAAGATAAGTAAACAGTGGATGCTGATTACAGCAGGAGATGAGAAGAAGTCAAACACGATGACAGCAAGCTGGGGAGGTCTTGGTATTATGTGGGGAAAGAATGTTGCAACCGCATATATCCGACCAAACCGTTATACAAAAGAATTTGTAGATCAGACGGATCACTTTACGTTATCATTTCTCCCGGAGGAGGAGCGTAAAGCGCTGAACTACTGTGGAACAGTCAGTGGACGTGATGTGGAGGATAAGTGGGCGGCAGCCGGACTTCATCCTTATCCGGTCGACGGAACAACAGGAGTGGAAGAAGCAGAGATGATTTTTGTATGTAAGAAGTTATATCATCAGGAAATGAAACCAGAGTGCTTTGATGCACCGGAAAACGATGAGAGATGGTATCCGGAGAAAGATTACCACATAATGTACATGGCAGAAATCGAGAAAGTACTGGTGAAATAATGAAAGTTTCAACAAAAGGAAGATATGCACTTCGGATTATGATCGATCTTGCAGAGCATAACACAGGCGGATATATTCGCTTAAAAGATATTTCAAAGCGACAGGGGATTACACTGAAATATATGGAGCAGATCATGCCGATCCTCACGAAATCAGGATATGTAAAGAGTTTTCGTGGAAATAACGGTGGTTATATGCTGGCAAAAAAACCAGAAGAATATACAGCTGGAGAGATTTTACGGGCAGCAGAAGGCAGTCTGGCTCCGGTAGGCTGCATTGAAGATGAGCCAAATGCATGCAAACATTATGAACAGTGTAGGACAGTGAAGTTTTGGGAAGGTCTTTGGGATGTGATCATAGAGTACACGGATCGATTTACTCTTGCAGATCTGATGAAAAATGAAGACATTGAAAACCCAATATGCAAAGAAGGCTAAAACGTAAGACAGGAGTGTAAGATATGACACTGACACAGTTAAGATACGTGATTACAATTGCAGATACCGGGTCTATGAATGAGGCATCAAAAGCACTTTTTATCTCGCAGCCAAGTTTGTCGCAGGCGGTCAAAGAGCTGGAGACAGAGATTGGAGCAGAGTTATTCAAGCGAAGCAACCGAGGGGTGTCGGTTACCCAGGAAGGAATCGAATTTCTGGGATACGCAAGACAAGTTGTAGAACAATATGAACTGATTGAGTCTCATTATATCGAACGTAAAAATGTAAAGAAAAAATTCGGAGTGTCTATGCAGCATTATACATTTGCAGTCAATGCATTTGTGGAAATGGTCAGACAGTTTGGCATGGATGAGTACGAGTTTGCGGTCCGTGAGACGAAAACATATGAAGTCATTGAAGATGTAAAGGAATTCCGCAGCGAGATAGGAATTATTTATATCAATGATTTTAATCAGAAGGTATTGACGAAGATGATTAAGGAGTCTGATCTGGAATTTCATCCAATTTTGGACTGTGGTGTCTATGTTTATCTTTGGAAAGGGCATCCTCTTGCAAATAAGGAAGAGATTTCCATAGAAGAACTGGAAGAATACCCGTGTCTTGCATTTGAGCAGGGGAATTATAATTCGTTCTATTTTGCAGAGGAAGTGTTAAGTACTTACGAATACAAGCGCCTGATCCGGGCGAATGACCGGGCGACCCTTTTAAATCTCATGGTAGGGTTGAATGCATACACACTTTGCTGTGGCATTATATGTGAGGGACTCAACGGTGAAGATTACTGTGCAGTGAAGCTGAAATCCAATGAGCATATGACGATTGGTTATCTGAAGCGAAAGGGTGTGGCGCTTAGTCCTTTGGGACAGAAATATCTGGAAGAAATCCGAAAATACAAAGCTATGGGCATGGACATCCGTGGCGTGGAAGATATAAAAGCGGATCAAAAGCAGAGCTAGAAGTGAAGATGAAAATATGAGAAAGATACAGGAAGCTGACTATAGGAATTACTTATAGCCGGCTTTCTTTTTTACATATTAGACAGGTAGGAATTATCATGCTATTATATACCTATCAAACAGATAGGAAATGTGTTTGATAGAAACAATGAAAATAGCAGAGCAATCTGCAAAAACACGCCAGTAAAACAAGTAAGCAATAAAATGAGTAAGCTTGTTGGCAAGGTGAATAGAGATTTAGCAGAAGAAAAGGAGATAGGGATTATGAGTGAAAAAATTACAAGAGAGAACAGAAAATTTAAATTTGAGACATTGCAGTTACATGTAGGACAGGAGCAGCCGGACCCGGTTACAGATGCAAGAGCAGTTCCGATTTACCAGACATCATCTTATGTATTCCGCAACAGCGATCATGCAGCAGCAAGATTTGGTCTGGCAGATGCTGGTAACATTTACGGACGTCTGACAAACCCGACAGAAGATGTATTCGAAAAGAGAATCGCAGCACTGGAAGGCGGCGTTGCAGCACTTGCAGTTGCTTCCGGAGCTGCCGCAATTACATATACAATCGAGAACCTGGCACAGAATGGTGACCACATCGTAGCGGCTAAAAACATTTATGGTGGATCCTTCAACTTATTAGAACACACACTTCCACAGTATGGAATCACAACAACATTTGTTGATATTTTTAATGAGGAAGAGGTTGAGGCAGCATTCCAGGAAAATACAAAAGCATTATTCATTGAGACACTTGGAAATCCGAACTCAGATGTAGTAGATGTAGAAAAATATGCAAAAATTGCACATGCACATAAAGTACCGTTGGTAGTAGACAACACATTTGCAACACCTTATCTTGTAAGACCAATCGAGTACGGTGCTGACATCGTTGTACATTCCGCAACAAAATTCATCGGTGGACACGGAACAACAATCGGTGGAGTCATTGTAGACGGAGGAAAATTTGACTGGGAAGCATCGGGAAAATTCCCTTCACTGACAGAACCAAACCCAAGTTATCACGGAATCAGCTTCACAAAAGCAGTTGGAGCCGCAGCATTTGTTACAAAGATCCGCGCAATCCTGCTTCGTGATACAGGTGCAACAATTTCACCATTCCATTCATTCCTGTTCTTACAGGGACTTGAGACACTTTCACTTCGTGTAGAGCGTCATGTACAGAATGCACTGAAAGTTGTAGAATACTTGAACAACCATCCGCAGGTAGAGCATGTAAATCACCCATCTGTATCCACAGATCCAGAGCAGCAGGAACTTTACAAGAAATACTTCCCGAACGGTGGAGGATCTATCTTCACATTCGAAATCAAAGGAGATGCACAGAAAGCAAAAGACTTTATCGATAATTTGGAGCTCTTCTCACTCCTTGCAAATGTAGCCGATGTTAAATCACTTGTAATCCATCCGGCAACAACAACACATAGCCAGTGCACGGAAGAAGAACTGTTAGACCAGGGAATCAAACCAAACACGATCAGACTTTCTGTCGGTACTGAAAATATTGACGACATTATCCAAGACCTTGATGAAGCATTCAAGGCAGTAAAATAGCCCTATCTCACATGAATTGGGGATGTAGATAATCAATGATTGACTACGTCCCCAATTCAATTTTACGCAGGGCAGAACTTATTAAAATTTCAAGTACATCGTACTATATGGTGGAATTTCTAATTTTCCGTCCATATGAATTTCTGTATCACTGATCAGGTCATGGACCGTTCCATTCAATTCCTGATGCCATGCGGTATAGGGTGAGTCAGATGCATTGACAGTGACCAGTATACGTTCTTTTTCTGAGCAACGCTCGAATATGAGTTGATGATTCTGGATCACTACATTTCGATAAGAGCCATTGCAGAGTGCATCACTGTTTTGACGGATCTGGATTAATTTTTTAATGAATTTTGTGAGTTCATTTGGTTTTGGTGCATCAAAACATGGGCGAAGTGCATAATCATTGTCTGGTGCTTTCTCGCCTTTTTCGCCCCATTCACTTCCATAATAAAGGCATGGTATGCCTGGCATACCAAGAAGCAGACCGTATGCCAGCGGAATATGTGCCGGGTTAGTCAGGATGCTGGCGAGTCTTGTGACATCGTGGTTGTCAGCAAAAGTCATAAGATGCTTTCCGCAGTAAATGCACCAATCCTCTGGTCCAAACTGGCGGTTCAGGGAATGTGCGATTTCAAAAAGATTCATGCAATTGAAGCTGGAATAAAGTCCTTTATAACATTCGTAATTCGTGCAACTGTGAAGCATTTCATCATTGACAATCTGGTTATAATCTCCGAAAAGAACTTCTCCAATCAAGGCAAAATCGGGCTTTAATTCCTGAGTGAACTGTCGCAGACGTTTCATAAATTCGCGGTCCAGGCAGTATGCAACATCAAGCCTGAGTCCATCGATGTCAAAAGTATCAATCCAGAAGCGGACACAGTCCAAAAGATAATCGACCACTGCCGGATTTTGGAGATTTAATTTGACCAGTTCAAAATGTCCTTCCCATCCTTCATACCAGAATCCATCGTTATAACAACTGTTACCATCAAAACGAATGTGGAACCAATCCTTATATGGAGAGTCCCATTTCTTTTCCTGGACATCACGAAATGCCCAAAATCCACGGCCGACATGATTAAACACACCGTCCAGTACAATCTTGATATCGTGATCATGCAAATCCTTGCAGACATCTGAAAAATCTTCGTTTGTGCCAAGCCGGCAGTCGATTTTTCGAAAATCTCTTGTGTCATATCCATGATTGTCGGAATCAAAGATTGGATTTAATAAAATGGAATCTACACCGAGGTCTTTTAGATAATCGGACCATTCCATGATCTTGCGGATGCGGGGAACCGTTACACCATCATTGTGCACTGGAGCACCACAGAACCCAATCGGATAAATTTGATAAAATACACTGTTATAAGTCCACATAATTATGACCTTCTTTCTTTATGTAATATTATTTTTTTTATAGTAATTTGGAACCAGATAAATAGAATCAAGCCCTTTAAAATAGAAGTGATGGAAATGCTCCACCAGATTCCGCTAAGTGCCAGTGACGTTGCAGTCAGTGCAAGTGCCATCGGAATTCGAAGCAGATTCAAAGTAATTCCGGTAATGGAAGGTGGCAGTGTCCTGCCATAACCACAAAATGCACCGGAGGTTGTAATCTCCAGGCTGGTAAATAATTGAGAAAAACCAAGGATCATCAAGTAGCTGATTCCCATCGGGATAACATCAGGTTCTGTGATGAAAATCTTAAAAATCGGAGTCGGAAAGCATACCAAAAGTATGGTGCAGAAAAGACCCCACGGAAGTACGATTTTCAGAGCGGATCGATATCCGGCATGGATCCTGTCTTCTTTTCCGGCACCGTGATTCTGAGCAATAAAGGAATTGACGGCAGAGGCAAAACCATCTGAAGTCATCCAGGAAATCGATTCAATCTGCGCGCCGACTTTTTGTACGGCAACTGCAGCATCACCATATCCGGCAACCAGTCTTGCTATGGTCATGGAAATGCCAGTAAATACAAGACTCTGCAGACAGGAAGGAAGTCCGAGCCGAAAAATTTCTGAAGCTTTCTTAGAATCTGGAGCTTGCAGTAAATGAATATGGTGAAACAGAATCTGGTCTTGGCTTGCAAAAAATAAAAAAAGCAGTGTAACAACCATTTGTGCAATGATCGTCGCAATGGCTGCTCCCGTAACTTTTAATGCAGGAAATGGACCGATCCCGAAAATCAGAAGCGGATCCAGAATGATGTTGATAACAAGTCCTACGCTGGTAGAAAGAAAGGCGGGATGACTATTTCCGATAGCAGTAAACAGTCCGGTAAATATCTGATTTAAGAATGAAAATATTACAAGCCCACATGTAATCATCAGGTAGCTGACAGCATCATTTATAACCGATGTGCTTGTCAAATGAAAGAAAGCAATCAAAGGTTTGGAAAAAATCGTACATACCATTCCATACAAAACGCCAAGAAGAAGCGTCATCTGAAATGTAGTGGCGGCATAACGCCCCGCAGAGTCTGTGCGCCCGGCACCAACTGCATGACCAACGTGAACCTGACCTCCCATTCTTGTTAAAGTAACAAGTCCGTTAGAAAGCCACATATACATGCCGGCAGCGCCGACAGAAGCGACAGCGGAACTTCCCAGGCGTCCGATCCAGATCATGTCGATCATATTATAAGCCATCTGGATCAGCGAAGTTGCCATGATAGGAAGAGCAAGTTTTGTAAGTGAAGATAAAATAGGACCATTTATCAGGTCAATTTTCTTTTGCATATCAATAATTCCCCCAAGAAAAAATAGCAATGATATTGCCGCAAAAAAACAATCATAAGTTATGATATTGAGTCAAAACCTCCCAACTATGATACCATGAATGCGAAAAGAAAGATATAGAAGTAATAGAAAGAAATATCAGAAAATAAAGAAAAAGATAGAATCAGAGACTGAAAACATGAGAAAAGAGGTGTAAAAAAGTTCGGAAAAAGTTCGGAAAAAGTATTGAAAATGGTTGACACACACGGGTCAGTATAATATAATATGACAGTATGGCAAAAGAAGAAACAGCATGAGGCCAAAGCCCCGGAATCATGTTGATTTCGATAGAGAAGCAAAAAAATAAACGTTAAAGAATTACAGGAGGGAATTCCATGAAGACTTATATGGCTAATCCAGATAAGATTGAAAGAAAATGGTATGTAGTTGACGCTACAGGATATACATTAGGACGCCTTGCATCAGAAGTTGCTAAGGTTTTAAGAGGTAAGAACAAACCTCAGTTCACACCACACGTTGACACAGGTGATTATGTAATCGTTGTTAACGCTGAGAAGATTAACGTAACAGGTAAGAAGATGAACCAGAAGATTTATTACAATCACTCTGAGTATGTAGGAGGAATGAAAGAGACTACATTAGCAGAGATGATGGCTAAGAAACCAGAGAAGGTTATCGAACTCGCAGTTAAAGGAATGCTTCCAAAAGGACCTTTAGGAAGATCTATGATTAAGAAGCTTCATGTATATGCTGGACCGGATCATGAGCAGCAGGCTCAGAAGCCAGTTGAGCTTACATTTTAAGGAAAGGTTGAAAGGAGGACATTACAGTGGCTAAAGCAAAATTCTACGGAACAGGAAGAAGAAAAAAATCAGTTGCAAGAGTTTACCTTGTACCAGGAACAGGTAATATTACAATCAATAAAAGAGATATCGATGAGTATCTCGGACTTGAGACATTAAAAGTTGTTGTTCGTCAGCCATTAGTTGCTACAGAGACAGCAGACAAATTTGATGTAATCGTTAACGTAAAAGGTGGCGGATACACAGGACAGGCTGGAGCAATCCGTCATGGTATCGCCAGAGCACTTCTTGAGGCAGATTCTGAGTACAGACCAGTTCTCAAGAAAGCTGGATACCTTACACGTGACCCACGTATGAAAGAGCGTAAGAAATACGGTCTCAAAGCAGCTCGTCGCGCACCACAGTTCAGCAAGCGATAATTCAATCGAATATCAGAAAAGAACAACAAACCCCGAAAACACTGTGTTTTCGGGGTTTTCCTTATTTTCCGGAACTACATGAAACAGCACAAAAAAGCCTCAAATTTCTCCGGTAACTTACAAGTAACTGACAGGTAACTAACACCGGAAAAGTGGTCTTGTGCAAGACTTTCGGAATCTTGTGCAAGACAATTTCTGATAAAGAAAAAAGGATGATTCAATCGCCCTTTTTGCTGCAATATTCAATGATACATGACCGGACATCTTTCTTTGTGCGACAGTGGCAGAAATGACCGTCCTTGAAAATGATGTCATATCCGTCGTGCATGTTTCCGGTGATACCGGAAATCATTTCCCTGTTTTTCTCTGCAATCTGCATCGTGTCGAACATGCCACACTGGTCTTTTCTGACGAGGTCTTGAATATAGGCATTGACAGACATTCCTTTGTCGGATGCAAGTTGCTTGATGACCTCTTTCATTCTTTTCGGTACTGCGAGAGGAATCCGGTCATAATGTTCTTTGTAGAATTTATTTTTGTATTCAGTTCTATTCATGGCACACCTCACTATATACGATTGATTGCGTCAATCAGTTCCTCAATTTCAAAATGAGTATATACGACCTCTGTGACGCTCTGTCCTTTATGACCAACAATTTTCTTGATGACCTTGTCGGATACTCCGGCGACGGTCAGCATCGAAATACATGTGTGACGTGTGTCGTGCGGTCGGTGTTCCATACCGAGAGGAGCAACCAACGGTGTCCAGTAACTATCATAATAATTCCGGTATTTGAAATGTTTGCCGTCCGGAGTAGAGAGCAGATATTCGCAATCGTTGAGGTTGTACCAGTATTCAAAAAATGGATATATCTTTTCGGCAATCGGAGCGGTGCGGATGCCTGCCTCCGTCTTTGATTCCACGATTTTGAAATATCTCTCCTCAAGGTTCACGTTTTCCTTTTTCAAATCCAACATCTCACCGATTCGGCATCCGGAATATATCAGCATGAGGATGACGGTATAATACACATTCGTGTCTTTGACATCCCACAATCTTTTCACCTCTGCCTTTGAGAAAGGCTCTCGGTTGTATGCGTTCGGATTGCCTGCGTTTTTGATGTTCAGATACTCAACGAGATTCCGTTCTTTCGGAATGATTTCGTGAATCACTGCGTATTTATACATCAGACCGAGCAGGATTTTGAGTTTCCGGAGTGTTGGATAATTCTTGCCGGATTCATCGACAATCATTTGCAGGTGGTCAAGTTTCACATCCACGAACCGCATCCGTGCAATTTTATCGCAGAGGAGATATGCTGCTTTATATCCTTTCACGTTGGAATCACTGACGGTCGGAAAGTGTTCTGAACTCCATCTCTCATATACATCCTCGAAAGTGACCTTTGCAGCGTTCACGTCATACGGATTTGCGTTGAACTCTGCGAGGGCAGTCAATGCCTCTTTGCGTGTCGGGTAGTATCCGACTGTTATATATAACTGTTTGGTCTTGCCTGTTTCGGGGTCGATTTCCCATCCTTTTGTCTTTTTGGCAACATAAGGATTCCGGCGATTTCCGGACAACTTATAGACCGACCCGAATCCGTTCGGAAGTTTCATAAAATCACCATCCTAAAAAAGAGTATAAAAAATAAAACCAGTGCAAAAAGCACGGTTTTATGGTAGAATGATGATTGCAGGATTCATTCATCGAGTGCTTTTTGCAGGGCATGAGATAGATGTTTCTCGGAGCGATTACCGTTGCAGCGGTGGTCGCTCTTTTTTTGTCCAAATTTCACATCGTTTACACTTTCCTCATGGAGAGGAGGTGAGGACGATGAAGATTTTGACATGGGAGGCGAGAACCGAAAAGGGTCTCACCTTGATGGAGTTGGCAAAGAAATCCGGTCTCGGAAAATCTACGCTCAACAACATCGAAAACGGAAAGGTGTCTCCGACATTATTTCAACTCGAAATGATTGCCATTGCACTGGATGTTAAAATCACCGACCTGTTTGAATCCGAATACAAATAATTATATCACAGTACATACGCCAAAAGGCGAACGGTGCAAATATTTCCATGATTATGGAAATGCACTGCAAAATTTCCACAATCGTGGAAATCGGTGGTATAATTCAGTTTGTCACTCCCTCGCAGGAGTGGATTGAACAGGAAAGGGGTGGTTGCTATCAAGTACAGAGAGTACATCATCGAGATAGTCGGAAAGATACGCAGCGAAAAGACCCTCAAAAGGATATACAAATTCGTTTCGTATCTCTACACCCACGAGACTGGCGGTTGATAAGACCGTCAGTATTTTTCTTTTTTCACTTCTATGAATTTATCAATGATTCGTTCGAGGGCGAGCAGTTCATCCTCGTCCAGTCGAGCGAATGTCTTGAACAGGTTTTTATGGAACTCATTCTCGCCGAGCATGATGCGGTCAATGGTTTCCATGATGTCGTCGTCGGAATCGACAAACATTTCACCCTCACCTTTTGTGAACCACTCATAATCACAGCCGAACTCACGACAGATTGATTTGACCATCTGCTCTGTGATGTTACGGTCGCCTTTTTCTAATTTAGAAATACCTCCTCCGGTGATGCCGAGACGATTTCCAAACTCCTCTTGACTGATTTTCAAGGTCTTTCTTAATAATTTGAGACGCTCATTCATTCGATTCACCTCCTCACTTGCCTATAAAATATCATGAAAATTGGACAGAGTCAAGAAAATTTCAAAAAAGTATTGACAAACTGGACAGAGTACAGTAATATCAAGACAGAGTACAGAATAAACTCGACCCAGAACAGAGAAAACAGGAGGTGAGAAAAATGATTTGTGTTCCGGCAGAAATTGAAATTGATGACAAGAGCATCCTCGCACAGATGGAGCGTGTAACAGATGCACAGTACAAACTCGAAAATGAAATGGACAAGTTACGCAAGATGATTCTTTCGACAAAAGCGAAAGAAAAAAGGGATTCCGAAGAATCCCCACAGAACTAAAGTTCATTAAGAAGTTCATGATTATATTTTTTAAGAACTTTAGCGAGTACAGATGAATTGATTTTGATTAGTTTCCGGATGGCATCCTCTGTTTTGATGAATTTTCCATCAAGACCTTTTGCAATATCAGAAATGTCTTGATAGATTTCATCGTCGTGATAAGCCTCGGAAAGAGCAGTTTCAAAATCGAACTCAAAATCAATGTTCGCCATGCTGTTTCACCTCCTGTCAGTTGGAAATGTATGCACGTTCATTATACGGCAGGAGAGACAGCAGGGCAAGCAGAACAGGAGGGAAACAGAATGGAGAAAAAGAAAAAGGTTTTGAAAGTTATAAACGGATACATGAGCAAGTATGACATTTCAGAGGTGACAATCATTGACGACGCAGGTGAAAGTGTTATTTTTTCCGGCAAGGTTGAAAATTTCCTCCATCCATGCGAGACGATGGCGAATGACACATACAGAATCAAGATGACCGAAGTCAAGAAAGTTTTGAATTTTAACAACGATAAACTGTTCATTTTCATATAAGCCGAAACGGAGGAATCAACCTCCGTCAGCGTCCGGATGGCGACCGACGCTCTGACGATGGCAAGCCGAAAGACATCATCGGGATACCGTGTGAAACATGGCAGCGGTCTCACCTGCTAGAAAGTGAGTGGATGGATGACAGGTTTTCAGTGATTTTTTAAGGCGAAAAGTCACAGCACGGTACACATACGCCGGAACAGAGGTGAGGTCATGAACAGACCGAGAGAACCACCAAAGGAGGGAACAGCATGGAAGTCGGGAGAATATTGACAGCAGAGGCAGCAGCAATCCTCAATGTGTCACCGCAGTTCGTCCGGATTGCGATGCAGCAGGGAAAACTCCCAATCGGCACGGCGATTCAGATGTCGTCAATTTGGACATATCACATTTCAGAGAAGTTGCTCGCAGATTATTCCGGAAAGAACATAGAGAAAGAACTTGAGAGGATTCGAGGAGGAAAACAGTCATGACAAAAAGAGAAAAATATATGTTGTATGCAGAGATATGTGAAAGAGCAGAGGCAGCAGGTATCACACAAAGCGACCGGATGGGTGCGATGATGGATGTGGAAAGTGCAGATAAAAAATTCAACTTGAGACTTGAGGACTGGTTGAAAGCGGATGATTTCAACTTTGCACATGATTTTTGTGGAATACAGAACAATATTATCCGGTCGGAATTTCCGGCAACAGAGTTCGGATTGTTTGTTCCGAGATTTGCAGGGTAAGTCGAAACGGATGCAGGTCATCCGTCTGCGTGAGATTGACCGCCACGCACTGACGAGACAGGTCATGAGAGGAGGAAACCACATGTCAGAAGAAAAGAAAGCAATCATTGAAAGAATGGCAAGAAAGTTCACGGAAATCCAGTCCAGTGATGCGAAAGGTTATGCGGTGATGTGCATGACTGCCTATGAAAGCGGAAAAGAAAGCGGAATCATGGAGGAGCGTCAGAGATGGGAACAGAGACAGGATGCAGTTGCGACAGCGTAATGGCAGCAGGTAAAGACAACGCCCTGTCAGCAATGGCAGGGCAGCAGGGAACAAGAGGCGTGAGCCTTTGAAAATAGAATATGCAGGGCATGAAAATCGGGAGGCGTGGTTGCAGCCATACCTCCCAAAAAAGAGCAAAGAAAAAGGGAATCGGTTGCAGCCAATTCCCAAGTATCAAAGACGTATCAGTCAGTGATTAAACCTATAAATATTATATCAAACACTGGCTCATACGTCAACAAAAAACGAGGGAAAGTCCGCAGAAATCAAGGGTTTTTCATGGTTTTTTCGACCTTGTAATAGATAGTAACAAGTCAACGAAAAACTATCCGGATAAATGTGGACAGGCATGAAAGGACGTATGTGGTAGGTGGATAAAAGCAAGAAGAAAAAGAGGGGGATGACGTTCATCCCTTATGACTACGAGGCAGCATTCAACAAGAGCATCAATGACCTGCACGAGTATTTCGTGGAACAGATGCTCAAGAACAGATTCAAGTGTGTGTATGCCTTGAAAGAGATTCGTGCAGGTGAGCAGTTCGAGGTGGAAATATATCCGGAGTTCAAAAAGATGGATGATGTTCCGGTGGAGGGCAGAATCAAAAGAGATAACTCCAAAGCACAAAAGAACCTCAATGACAAGAATGCTCGCAAATATGTGGAACGCCTGCTCAATGAGAATTTCGGTGATTCTGACATTTGGGTCACATTGACATACGGAGCAGGGAAAGAACCGCAGGACATGAATGAGGCGGTCAAGAACATGCAGAACTACATCCGGAGGGTGAACTATCAGAGGAAAAAGAGGGAACTGCCTCCGGCAAAATACATATACATCACGGAATGGTCTCCGGATGCAGAAATCCGATGGCATCATCATCTCGTGATGGATGGACTGCTCGACATGGACACGGTTGAATCCACATGGAAAAAGGGTCGCAGGAATGAAACGAGGCGACTGGACAAGGATGAATATGGTCTCACAGGATTGTCGAACTACATCACCAAAGAAAAGGACAGAAAGAAAGGGGAAAAGAGATGGAACTCCTCGCAGAATCTCAAACAGCCTCGCATCCGGAAAGTCCATTCAAAGAGACCACTGGCATCCTCCGGAACGTACAAGCCTATCGGGAAGTATGTGGACGGATTTGTCAGAGATGCAGAGACAATCAGAGAACAGATGCTCAAATGGTATCCGGAATATGATTTCACGGATTCCGGTGTTTATTATAACGATTTCAATGGGATGTTCTACATCCGAGCGAGAATGAGGAAACGGAGGAACAAAGATGACACGAAAGCAGGCAAGACGACACAACCAAATCGGCATGAGGATTCTCATGACACTGGCGGTCGTCTTAATGGTTCACATGGTAGTGACAACGGCAAGAAGACAGCAATGTTTAGGGGGAGGAAGTGGTGTAGCAAAACCGTTGAGCCTACGAACAGAAACTGGATATGAGACTAAATGGCGGGCAAGATTGCGAAACAAATCGAAGCCCAAAAGGTAAACGTAACGCCAAGAGAGTAAATCCAGAGGTTGTGCGGTGAAAGACTTGTGTCTTACCTTGGGAGGCCTAGGTAGCGTACAACTTGTACGTGCGATAAAAAGTTCATACCTAGGAGTCAGCTGAGACCATAGTATCCCGAAGCACCAATGGGAAAAGGGTCTAATGTCAATATATTGCAAATCGCTGTAAGCAAGGTTAGAATAATCCGAAATCAAAGATATGCTTAACAAGTGGAAACGTATGTCTACGGAAGCAAAAGGTAGAGGGGATAGTATCTGTGATAAAAGCCGCTGATGAAACAGAACCTCGGGAGGTTGCAAGAAACATGCATCTGGCGCTACCTGTGATATTTCGTATTCTCTATGGCTGTGGACTTCGTGTGTCTGAAGTTGTTGGTCTTCGCTATAAGGATGTAAATCTCGAAGATGGGATTCTTACAATCCGTGAAGCCAAAACTGACCGTGACCGATATATCCAATTATCAGACTCTGTGAAAGAGGCTTGTATCGGAAGTTGGGAAAGGCTCAACCTTTTCTGTTTTCCTGCTCCGAAAGTAGCGCCGACACGCCTCAAAAATTGAAATGTCACAGACTTGTGACATTTGGGGTCGAATTTAGCGGAAATTTTTTGTGGCTCGTGACATTTCTGTGAGGTTTGGTCGTTACAATGGGTTTATCAAAAAGAAAGGATGGTGTTCTTTATGAGAATTTTGCAAACGACTGAACTGAAAAAATATTATGGCACAGAGCCGGACATTACCAGAGCCTTGGATGGTGTGACCCTCTCCATAGAAACTCTCCAAACTTTCATAACAGGGATAGATACTCCATTTGCGGAGGGAGGAACGGCGTTTCTTCGCCGCACCTTCCTCCGCTATTTCTTTTTGTCTGTATCCTTGTCTTTTGCCTGTCCGCACCGGATAATATGAGTAGAATAAGAAGCGTAGTAAAGGAGTGAAAACAGATGCTGACCTTTGAAAAGGTGCTGGAGATTTTTACGGATTACCTGACCGCAGACGAGACCATAGAAGTTTATATCAGCCGCCATGGATGTGTAAGAGTTGAATTTGACCAAGATTTTCACTATTGCTCTGGCGAGGTGTGCCATACTCCCAAGGAACTGTTCGACCTCTTAGCCGATGATTACCGGACTTATCTGGAGATTGAACTGACCAAAGGAAAACGGGAAGTGACGGAAGATGATGAGAGAGAAGCGGATGCCCTGTGCAAACGGCATCTGGAGCGTTGGAAGGAGGAACAGGAATGAAGATTTTGAAATGTCTGCTGATGATCGTAACTGCACCGGTCATTTTGGTGTTGACGCTTTTTGTCTGGCTTTGTACGGGGCTGATCTACATATCCGGTCTGGTGCTTGGTCTGCTCAGCACGATAATTGCTCTGCTTGGCGTGGCTGTGATTATTACCTATTCCCCGCAAAATGGTGTGATTTTGCTGGTTATAGCTTTTTTGATTAGCCCGATGGGATTGCCGCTTGCGGCGATCTGGCTGTTGGGTAAGGTGCAGGATTTGAAATATGCAATTCAGGACAGGGTGTATGGGTGAAGGTATCTTACTCACAATCTTGGTCACTGACTAAGATGGTGTGGTTATAGTACGATAAATATTTTGTGAAAAATGGTTGAGAAAGAATTTATTCATAAATTTTGCAGAAAAACTGCAAAAACAAGCTATAAATATTGACCAAAGCATTTTTAACTGTTATAATAGTGGCTGAAAATACGAATACTGAGAATGGAGGTATTCAATTATGTTGATTCAGTTTACAGTTGAAAATCACAGGTCAATAAAGAACAGTGCCGTAATCAGTTTTGCGGCCTCTAAGGATAAGTCATTTGAAGAATATCTGCTTCATCCAGATGAAAAGAAGGCATTGTTGCCCGTACTTGCGATTTACGGTGCCAATGCAGCCGGAAAAAGTAACGTATTACACGCAATGATGACAATGAAAGAAATGGTTGTAGGAAATGCAGCAAAAGTTTCTAAGGGACAAAAGTTGCCGTGGGAGCCGTTTGGCGGAACAAAGGAACCGACGTCTTTTGAGATGGTATTTATTTTTCAGGGAGTTCGTTACACATACGGTTTTTCTTTTGATGCAAAGAAGATTTATAAAGAGTATCTTTACCATTGGCCAAATGGTCGTGAAGCCTTAATCTTTTCAAGAGAAAACGGAGTATATGAGTTCCGGGAAAATGTAAATGAGCAGGTAACTCTGAGCAATCGAACACCAGACAATAAGCTCTATCTGGTATCTTCTAATGACTGGAATCTGCCTCAGACGGAAAATGCTTATCGGTGGTTCCTGGAAAAGTTGACATTCTTGATGGATGAAGAACCAGCTACCTCAGAAACTGTTGCCCAGATTGCCAGTGGTGATGATAAGAAAGCTCGAATCTTAAAGGAATTGCTGCTTGCCGATCTTGGAATTACCGATGTTACAATCAAGAACACTTCCGGTAAAATTCCGGTTATTACGACAACACATCGAATTATTAACGAGGATGGTACAACAGAATACTTCCAGCTTTTAATGGAGCAGGAATCTGTCGGTACACAACACTTTTTTGCCCGCATTGGAGGATGGTTGCAGGCACTTGAAAACGGCGCACTTTTAGTTGTTGATGAAATTGAGGATAGTCTGCATCCTCTTTTAACCAGAAGGCTGATTGAAATGGTGCAGGATAAGGCTGTCAATACAAAGGGAGCGCAGCTGATTTTTACAACACACGATGCAATGCTACTTGACTTGAATTTCTTCCGTAGAGATCAGATTTGGTTTGCTGAAAAGAATGATGAGACTTGTGCAACAGAGCTTTACTCGTTGGCATCTTTCTCTCCAAGAAAAGGAGAAAATGTGCGTAAGGGTTATCTTCAGGGACGGTTTGGTGCAATCCCTTTTATCGGAGGTGACGCCTGATGAGCAAGATGCGAAAAGAGTATGACCCGAACAAAGTTAAGCGGCGTAAGCGTAAACCGATTGTTTATATCATCTGCGAAGGAAAAGAAACAGAGACACTTTATTTCAAACATTTTCGTTCACGAAACTGCCTGGTGGATATTATCCCAATTCCATCAAAACATAAAGCGGCGGAACATTTGGTGAAACACGCAAAATCTCTGATCTCTCAAGCAGATTATTATCCGAAAGACGGAGATCAGCTTTGGTGTGTATTTGACTGTGATGATAATAAAGACTCTGAGCTTCAAGCTGCAATTTCCTATTCGGAGAAGCATGGGTACAAAATCGCATATTCCAATCCGGCATTTGAATATTGGTATCTGCTCCATTTTGAAAAACGGAATGGATATTTGAAAGATTCCGCTACGGTAATTGACATCTTGAAAAACAAAGGATATTTGGAAAATTACGGAAAAAGTGTGGACGTTTTTGAAAAATTGCAGGAACATCAGCCAGAAGCTATTCAGTACGCAAAAGAACGAGTGGAGAGATTAACCAGAGATCAGGTTGATGTGATCTGCCGAGATAGTAATCCGGTAACGACAGTCTATGAGCTGGTTGAATTTTTGAATAGTAAAAGAACATAAAAGCACCATTACAAAGGTGTGCATAATGACAGAAAGCTGTCACTTCGACGATAAAAATTCGTTGGGTGGCAGCTTTTGTGTTTGGAGAGGAGGAAGCATTATGGCAACTACAAGAATCATGCCGCTTCATGTCGGCAAAGGCCGCACAGAGAGTCGGGCGATCAGTGACATCATCGACTATGTGGCCAATCCAAAGAAAACAGATAACGGCAGGCTCATTACCGGCTATGCGTGTGACAGCCGGACTGCGGATGCGGAGTTCCTTCTGGCAAAGCGGCAGTACATTGCCGCTACCGGACGAGTGCGTGGTACAGATGATGTGATTGCCTATCATGTGCGCCAGTCCTTCCGCCCTGGTGAGATTACCCCGGAAGAAGCAAACTGGCTGGGCGTAGAATTTGCAAAGCGTTTTACTAAAGGCAATCATGCCTTTGTGGTCTGCACTCACATAGACAAGTCGCACATTCATAATCACATTATCTGGTCATCGGTCAGCTTAGAATATGACCGGAAATTCCGAAACTTTTGGGGCAGCACCAAGGCGGTTCGCCGGCTAAGTGACACCATCTGTATTGAGAATGAAGTGTCCATTGTAGAGAATCCGAAACCTCACGGAAAGAGCTATAACAAATGGTTGGGCGATTAGGCAAAGTCCTCTCACCGAGAGCTGCTTCGTGTGGCGATTGACAACGCATTATCACAAAGTCCTGCTGACTTTGAAGAACTGCTGAAGCTGTTGCAGGAGTATGGTTGCGAAGTCTCAAAGCGCGGAAAATCGTATCGACTGAAGCTCTCTGGTTGGGAGAAAGCCGCCCGCATGGACAGTCTGGGCGAAGGATATGGATTGGAAGATTTGCGGGCAGTTCTCTTAGGGAAGAAAGCACATACCCCGCGAAAGAAAACAGTCACACAGGCAGAGCCGCCGAAGGTCAATCTGCTGGTGGACATTCAGGCAAAATTGCAGGCTGGAAAAGGTGTTGGCTATGCTCGATGGGCTAAAGTTTTTAATCTGAAACAAATGGCGCAGACCATGAATTACCTGTCAGAGAACAATCTGCTGGAGTATGCAGTTTTGGAAGAAAAGGCTGCGGCTGCCACGGCACATCACAATGATCTTTCGGCGCAGATCAAAGCGGCTGAAAAGCGCATGGCAGAGATCGCTGTTCTGCGTACTCACATCGTAAATTATGCCAAGACCCGTGAGATCTATGTGGCATACCGCAAGGCGGGTTACTCTAAGAAATTCCGGGAGGAACATGAGGAAGAAATTCTGCTCCACCAGGCTGCTAAGAATGCCTTTGATGAGATGGGCGTCAAGAAGCTGCCAAAGGTCAAAGAGTTGCAGACAGAGTACGCGAAATTGCTGGAAGAAAAGAAAAAGACCTATGCCGAGTACCGGCGTTCCCGTAAGGAAATGCGGGAGCTTTTAACGGCAAAGGCAAATGTAGATCGAGTGCTGAAAATGGAGGTAGAACAGGATGTTGAAAAAGAAAAAGACCACGGCCAGCGGTAAGCTGGTCCTGGTCAAAAGCGTTCGCAGGCACTGGACATCCGGGGGATGTCCGTTTAGTGCCGACCGGAGTGGAACGGAGACCGCGCAGCCACAGAATGGGGTTCTGAACAGTTACAATCGTTATACATTATCGTTATACATTATATAGAGATAAATGGTTTATATTGTGTTACAAAGTGTTGTAAAGGCTGGAATTACAGACTTTTTTAAAATTGACTTACATATAAAGTGTTATATTTATTTATCCTGATTTGACCGAAATTTGACCCTAGATTCTTTGTTTGGATTTGTTTGAAAATATTTTGATAAAAATGAAATAGAATGCAATATTTTAAATAAACATAAAAATATAGATAAAATAGGAAATAAGATATATAATTAAAGTAAATATATAATCTAAGGAAGAATGATATTTATGAGAAAAATTTTTAAACGATTGATTTTGTTAATCATACTTTTGTTTGCAATAGTATTAATTGTGCTTGGTGTAAAAGGAAATGTTTTTAAGGAGAATCGTCAAAATATGGAGTTGCGTTCTAGTGGAGATGATAATGCTCATTGGTTTCATTTGAGTGGGGTTGTTGTAGAGAAAACTTTTGATACACTTTTAATAGAACTAAATGAGAAGGAAGAAAGTAGTCTATTTTTTGATACGACAAAAGTTAGTTTAGATTGTACTAAGTGTAAAGGTGATCTAGAACAAGTATCAGAAGGAAATGTTATTAAATTTTATTTTTTTAAGTATAATATTGATGGTGAAACGGTAAAAATTGAAAGAATAGTAAAATAAAAGTATAAGTAAGAGTTTGAGAAGGGGCTTCTTTTAATAAAGCATAGACAACGTGCTGATGCAGACCGGATTTGAAAAAGTATTGAATTTCCGGGCATACCTGACAACATAGGTTGTCAGTTGGATTTTCAACCGGGTACGTTGCTTTATGGTTTTCTGCCGGAAACGTCCCAAAGCCTTCAGATCCATCATATCGAGATCAAAGAAACTGACGAATCTCAGGTTGTCTTGCATCATAAGAGTTTTAGCAATCACATAAGTGTCGACCTTATCTGTCTTAGTTTTGCGAATGTTATTTTTACGCATCTGACAGGTTTTGATGGGGTTCAACACACACACTTGGTAAAACTCAGCAACAAGGTATCGAACAAGGTTGTCACCGTAGTGTGCCGTTGACTCAAGACCGATGATGATGCTGTTCTTGTCGAATGATTCGAGCTTAGAGACCAGCAGTTGGAAGCCATCAGCGTCGTTAGTGAATTTGAACGGCTCAAGAATTATTTCACCGTCGGAAGAAATCGCAGCGGCGAAATGGTTGAGTTTGGCAATATCAATGCCTACATAAATTTTCATGGGGTTGTACCTCCCTTTCCTAAAGTCTGATACCATGATGTCCACCATCGATTATCATCGTATCGCAGTTATCTGAAACGGTGAAAGGAATGGGATTCTCAAATACACAGGAAGCATTTGAAAATGTGAATGAATAAAGGAAATGGCATTAACCGTATAAAGTTAGTGCCTTTTATTTTGTCTATTATTATATTTCCACAAAATCCGATGCAGAGGATTTTTGAAAAATAGATGGAACGGAGATCATGCCGAAGGGACAGCGGCAGGAGTTACTTTTCGCCATATGGCACTGGGTACTATCTGTAATGGCGACAGAGCCCTTAAGCAGCTTCGCTGCAATCCCTTCGGGGAAACAACTTGAAAGAAAACCTTGCAAGGCCTCTTGTTTATCTTATGGGTTACTTCTGTCGGGTTGCATTTTCCGATAGACCGCTTCTTTCGTGGCTTCTCGGAAAAAGCTATCCTGTCTGCTATATGCCAGATGTTCATTCTGGATATAAGCGCCTGATTCGCAATCATATTCGTAAGGGATTACCTGTGTTGTTCCCTGTTTTTCATCAATTCCATAGATAATTACTTTGGAATCTCTCAATGCCAGTCCGAGTGTCAGAAAGCCGGAAGTGAAATAATTGTTGTTGTGTGGAGCGGTTATGCTTTTCAGTGCATGAAAGAAGTCTGCTGCTTCCTCAGTCTGTCCATTCTCAAAAGCTGGAATGATATGTAGTATGTGATTACGCTGATCGCTTCGGTAACAGTAATCACTAGATGGTTAATCTTAAGAAAGAAGAAAATGGAATAAAGAAGATGACGAGCACTCCTGTGGATTTACCACAGGAGTTTTTCAGAATCAATAGAGACATAAGGCAGGCACTAACTATAAAAGTTGGTGCTTCTTTTTTGATTTTCTAAAAAATAATCTGACATTCTTCAAGTTCCCACGTGTGATTAGTAGAAAAATGATTTTTTCTGCGAAAATACCGTCCAAATGCCCTCTGAAACTTGCTATTAGTGAGGGAATATTTCATTTTTGCGAAAAAAACTTGCAAAAAGGGGTTGGTAAATATACTTTCAAAAGCTTTATAGGTAGAGGAACAAAACTTTTTCATAATTTTTCAAAATCATGTCCGCTTTTAGCTCTCCAAATACAGAGTAAGTGAAGGGACTAACAAAAGTAAAAGAAAAAATGATAAAAATGCAAAAAAATATCACGAATTTTTTGCATTCTGCTAAGTCATTTGACTTTAGTAATCAGAGGACGTTTTGGAATGTTCCTTCGTCGGAACCGTGACAACCGATAAGTGCACCCTGGAAGCCTACCAGGAGTTCTGCCATGACCTTTCTTTTTCTGAGAGCAAGCGGAATCATAATGACACTCCCGATGATGGGCGGCTGACCAAAGCCTTATGGTCAGTGACCTGCTATGCAGGCAGAGGCAGTCCGAGACGACTGCGGGTGACAGGGAAACGCACGCAAGACCGCCGGAATAACGGAACTGAAAACAATGTTTACAGGGCGAGATGCCTGGAAAGGAGCAGTTTATGACAGAACTGAAAATGAAAGAAATGCAGCTGATTAACTGGTTTGGATGCCCGAATCTGATTTATACGAGGGAGAGAATCCATCTGGCCGCCATGCTTGTAACGGATGCAGAGATGAAAAAGAATCTTTATAGAGTATGCAGATTCCTTGCAAGAGAGGAAATTGCATATCGGTATCCGATTATGTATGAAATGATCCGGAGAATGTTTTCACCGGATGATACCACTCCACCGGAAGCATGTGCAATGTTTATGCCAGACTGTGAAGTAGATGATGAAGAATATACAATGGCAGCATAGCTGCGGAAAGGACAATGATATGGCAGTAGCAAGATATACACTGGCAGTGAACAGAAGATATAAACGTGACGGTGAACAGGAAGCAGATTTTATTTCCTGTGTCACATTTGGAAAAAGTGCAGAGTTTGCACAGAGATATCTCCACAAGGGAATGAGAATTGTGATTGGCGGTCGTATCTGTACCGGCAGTTATAAGGACAAGGACGGAAAGATGATTTATACCACAGATGTGATTGTGGAAGAACATGAATTTGCTCAGAACAAGGATAACGGTGCCGGTGCAGATTCGTCAGGAACACAGATAAGGATGGATTCATGGAAGCACCAGATGGTGAGATTCCATTTGATTAATCAGGATTAAATGGATTGAGAGGTTGCCTTTTGCTTAGGCATCCTCTTTTCCATTTTACAGAAGATATCAAAAACTAAAGATATTCAACCTAACGAAATCGTGATATAATCAAAATATGTTTAAACGAAAAGATGGAGGTAGCTTATGGGCGTAAGTTATAACAGGTTATGGAAAATGCTCATAGATAAAAATATGAAGCGGATAGAGATGCAGTACCTTACCGGGATCAGCGGAAACATTCTTGCAAGGATGGGAAAAAATCAGTATGTATCAATGGAAACGATTGAGAAGATTTGCAAGAAGCTGGACTGCACCGTTGATGAGATGATGGAATTTACAGATGATGAGTAACAAGAGAAGACATGTCAAATTATTAAAACTGGCAGAATGCTTCAGAAGTCGAAAAAAGAAATTGAAAAAAGATAACACGCCGGATACGGCATAAATCTCTTAGCAAAGCTAAGAGCGCACTTCTATACAGGCAATTTCATCTGCCTGTATCGTGCGACCTGCGGTGCTGCTCCCGGTTTTGAGAAATCTCAATCCGGAAAATACAGCGAAATCAGAGATTTCGTACAAGGGGAGTTTCCCCTTGCGGCACAAGTGCCTATCCCCGATAAAGTTTGTGGCTGAATATTTCAGATACAGACATATAAAGTGATAGAAAGCATGAAATATAAATTTGAAGGGTGACAATATATGAAGTATTTATATTTGCATGGACTAGGGCAAAAACCAGACAGTTGGAATAGAGTAATAAAAGAAACGAAAGTATCGAAAAGCAGTCGCAGTTTGAGTTTATCAGAGATGTTAGAAGGGAAAGCTGCTACATATAAGGAATTATATTCAGCATTCTCATCAGAATGCGACAAGGAGAATGAAGAAATTGTCTTATGTGGGCTTTCTCTGGGAGCTGTTTTGACACTTAATTATGCGATAGACCACCCGGATAAAGTAAAGGCACTCGTATTAATTGCAGCACAATATAAAATGCCAAAAAAATTATTAAAAGTTCAGAATATGTTGTTTCATCTTATGCCGAATTCGGCATTCAATAAAATGGGCTTCAAAAAAGCAGATGTTATTAACCTATGTGGTACGATGGCTGAATTAGATTTCAGCGACTCACTTCATAAGGTGTCTTGTCCGGTATTAATCGCTTGTGGAGAGAAGGACAATGCAAACAAAAAAACTGCAAAAGAACTTTGCCATTATTTGAACAATTCCAACTTCCATGAACTTATGAAAACAGGTCATGAAGCAAACATAGAAGCTCCGGAAGAGTTGGCAATCGTGTTGCAAAGATTTTATGATAGTATCAATTAACTTCCCGTTTATCGGGAAGTCGCAGAGAACGAAAAAACGGTATTTGGAGGTATTCACTATGAAAAAGATTATAACCGTAATGCTTTGCATTGTGCTGGTTCTTCTCTTTGCCGGATGCGGAAAGAACGGCGATACATCAAAAGTGGAAATTGATTATGGAGCATCTTTCGTTTATTCAAAAGAAGAAATAGACTCTGCCATTGAGATTATAAAAAAGCAGTTCGCTTCGTTTGAGGGCTGTGAATTGCATAGCCTTTCTTATATGCCGGATGAAGAATGCAACAATGCAGATAACATTGAATGGATGAACAATTTAAGAACGGATGATAATAAAGAAGCCTTTACGCAATGTATTGCATTTGAAAGCAGTTTCCGTTCGCCGGAAAAAGGTGGCGGTGCATGGGAAGCTAACGAAGAATACACTTGGTCATGGTGGCTTGCACGGAGTGAAGGCGGAGAATGGAATCTGATGACTTGGGGTTATTGATAAGAGTAGAAAATTCCAGTATTACTGACCAAGAAATTAGGAGGATTCATTATGAGTGAGAAAACAGAGATTACTTTCATGCAAACAAGACTAATCCGGCTTGCTTCAGAAGAGTGGCATTTACCTGTTGAACAGATTATCCACTTGTTTAAAGAAGCGGATGTTCTTGGATATATAGAAAAATGCTATGGGATTTTTCATTGTGAGGGGGATGAAGCTGTGCTTGAAGACATTACAGAATTTGCAAATAATTCAGACCGTATTTTCAAACAGGGAGATCTAATAGAAGAACAGAAAAACAGTTAGAGAAGCTTACTCTTTCTTATATAAGAAACACTCTATAGCAATACCCAATTTTGTATCAAATACTGTATAGCCGATACCGATAGTTTGCCTGTTTTTGTATTTCTAGTATTTAACCCTGAATCATTCACAGAACAGCAGTGAGTAATTCAGGGTTAAGTATCATAGTGTTGTATTTTTTTTGACTAAAATAGCTGGAACGATGGTTTCACAGGGAATATAGTTATCTAGTGACTGAATTGCTACTTGAGCCATGAGCGAAATATTCTGATCAATTGAAGTGATAGGATAAACAGCATAGTTTGATACAGGAGAATTATCATAACCAATTAGTTTAACCATATTTGGAACATCAAAATCCTGTTTGATACACTCACGTTCAAAGAGGTTGGCTATATCGTCATTAGAACAAAAAACCCCTATTTTTTTGTTTGGATATTTGGTTAGTAAGTTTTGAACTACTTTTTGCATTGTACTTTCTGCTTTTGAAGTATAGGGATCAGTAAAATTATTTTCTACAATACGTTCATAACAGCGATCTTTTATTCCGAATTCAAACCCTAATATACGTTTGAAAGAAGGCCAATTTTCCTGATAGTCATTATTGATATGGATAAAAACATCGCAGTCATTTTGGATTAAAAGCTCTGCGGCTAGTTTTCCGCCAGTAAAATTATCATTGTTAATCTGTTTATAATTTCCACCTGTACGTTCGATAGTAATAACAGGTACAGGAAGCTCTTCTATTTCTTGAGGAGACAAGAGGTGACTTAATAGAATCAGCCCTTTGACCCTATAGGACAAAAGATTTTGGATAAGTTGTAATTCTTCCGATTTGGAGTTGTTGGAAGTGTAGACGATTAAATGGTATCCTTTTTCTTTTGCATATTTGATCAACTGATTTAGTAGTTCTGTGTAAAAGCTTAAATGTAAATGTGGAAAGATAACTCCTACGAGATTCGATTCTCCAGTTACAAGAATTCTGGCAAGATGATCTTGCTTATAGTTCAGTTTTTGGATTGCATCTTCTATTTTAGTTTGTGTTTCTTGTGATAAAAGTTCAGGATGATTAAAATATCGCGAAACCGTAGTTGGAGATACTTTGCTTTGTTTTGCAATATCTGTGATCTTAACTTTATCCATATACTCACCTCGTGATTATAATATATATCTTAGTATGAAAATTGCATAGCATAAGATAGAAATCTTATGAAAATAAATATAACACGATTTTCAGAAAAAGGAAAGATAAAATGAAAAAAAATTTCATAAAACTAAAAAATAGAAGGATATATAGAGAGATATTGTGAAAAACATCTAAAAACAAAACTTTTGATTTGTGAAAAATATGGAAACTGATGAAACAATAATGAAAACGATTGACATATAAATTTTCACATTATAGAATATCAATAAACAAAACGAATGGAGGTATAAAGATGAAAAGAAAAATTATTGCAAGTATTCTTGTAATGTCGATGGTTGGATCAATGTTGGTTGGATGTGGAGCAAACGGTGGGAAAAAACAAGCATCCAATAAAAACAGTATCACAGTGCTTGTAGAAAGTGGTTCTCCGGCTGAAGCACTTGCGAAAGAAACGGCAGCAGAATTTAAAGAGGAAACTGGCTGTGAGGTGGTTGTAGATGCAGTTGCTTATACGGGAATGTATGATAAACTTTCAACTGAAATAAAGGCAAAACAAGCAACTCATGATGTGGCGTGTATGGATGTAGTGTGGCTGGCAGCTTTTGCAGGCGCAATTGAACCATTAAAAGATGCTGACACAAGTGATTTTCTTCCGACACTAGAAGAGAGTGGTACGATTGATGGAAATCTTCTTGGATACCCTATGTGGGTAAATTCTAAAATTCTCATTTACAGAAAAGATCTTATTCCAGAAAACAAGGTACCAAAAACTTGGGAAGAGTATCAGAAGCTTTCCCAGGAACTTTCAACAGATGAGATGTACGGGACTACAGTTTTTGGAAGCGGAACCGATGCGGTATGCTCCTTCCTTGACTTTGCATGTCAGGCAGGCGCAGACGGGCTTGTGTTTGACAAAGAAGGTAATGTAAATATAACAGATCAGGCTTATGTGGATGCATTAAACTTTATGGTTGAAAATGCAAATGCAGATTATACACCGTCAGACTCCTTATCTACAGCAGCGACAGAGTCTCAGGAACTTTTTACTAATGGAAAAATCGCCATGCAGTTAAACTGGAGTCATCAATATCCGGCGGCTGTTGCGGCATTAGGCGCAGATAAAGTTGGATGTGCACCGATGATTGCAGGAAGTGCAGGAATTGGTGCAACAACAGGTCCTTGGTATGAATGCGTTATGAAGGATTCTAAAAATAAGGAAATGGCACAAAAATATGTAGAATTCATGTATGAACATAATGAAGACTACATGGATCTTACATTAAAAATTGCGGGAAGGACTTCTGTATACGAAGAAAAAGGAAAGGAAGCAGGAAATGAACATACAACCGCGGTTCTGGAAACGTTGAATTCAAAGCAGTCTCAGGCAAGACCTATGGTAAAGACATGGCCACAGATCGAAGAAGTGCTGGTAGGTGTTGTAGAATCTACTTTGGGAGGAGCTGATATCAATGAAACACTGGAGTCAGCAAAGGCTGAAATAGAGGCAATTGGAAAGTAGTAAACATAGATTACGTAATTGTAGAAAGGGATTCTTGAGGAGTCAATCTTGTCAAGAATACCTTTCTAGTTAAAAGGTGGTAAAAATGAGATTGATTTCAAAAAAAACCTTATTATTATTCTTCCTTCCGGGTGCGGTATTTATGGGTGCATTCCTGATATATCCTATATTCAAGATGGTCATAGACAGTTTTTTTGAGATTGGCATTACGGGAGATAAAACATTTATCGGTTTAGAAAACTATATTCATGCATTTACAGCCGGCGGCTTTTTGAAACAATTAAAAAATACTCTCATCTATATCATTGTTGCCGTAGGAATCGAAACAGTGATGGGACTATTATTTGCACTGTTTTTTGAATTGGATTATAAAGGTAGTAAAGTGATCCGCTCATTTCTTATGGCGCCTCTTATGATAGCGCCACTGGTAGCTGGTCTTACATGGAAATTGATGATGAGTTCAAGCTTTGGAATTGTCAATGAACTGCTGGCACGAGTAGGAATCTTATCAAGTAGCAGTGATATTCTCTGGCTTGCGGATGAAAAATGGTCATTATTAGCTTGTTGTATTGCAGACATCTGGTTGACAACACCATTTATGATGTTGATGATCTTAGCGGGACTACAGGGGTTGGACAGTAGCATGCTGGAGGCAGCAAAAATAGATGGTGCAAACAAATTACAGCAGATATTTGCAATCAAATTACCAGTCATCAAACCAGTTTTATTGACGGCGTTGTCTGTAAGGATCATTGATGCGGCCAGAACATTTGACATTATCTGGGCAATGACAGAAGGTGGACCGAACAGTTCTTCAGAAACGATCAGTATTATTATATATAAGACATTGACAAGATATAACGACATTGGTTATGCAAGTGCGATGGCAGTTGTATTTATTGTAGTTTTAGTAGTATTCACGCTGGTATTTATGCAGAGCTTGTGGAATCCGAAGAAAAAGAATGGTTAGTTGATTGGGATAGGAGGCATAAAAGTGAAGAAAAAGAGTGAAATAGGAAAAAAGATAGGGATCATATTATCAGTGGTTCTGACAATAGGCTGGCTTTTTCCGTATATATATGTGATTTGTTGCTCTTTTAAACCGGGTTCAGAAGTAATCGCAGTTCCACCAAGTTTTTTCCCTAAAAACTTTTCAGTTGAAAATTTTTCGGGTTTGCTGGAAAGAATGGATGTTTTTAAATTTCTTTTCAATAGTCTGAGTACTGCGTTACTCAGTACGATTATTGCACTGATCTTAGGATCTCTTGCGGCATATGCGATTCAGCGTTCAGGTGCAAAATTGTCAATTTTGTTAGTGGTTCTGGTCTTGTGTTTAAAAATGATACCTACTTCAAGTATCGTGGTGCCTATTTATGAACTGATATGCAATTTGGGATTATATGATACAAAAATTGCTTTAATACTGGTATATGCAGCAATTAACATGCCATTTGTTATGTGGACAATGTTGAGTTTCTTTGAAGGAATACCTTCAACGCTGGACGAAGCGGCTTATATTGATGGGGCTAGCAGTCTGCAGACATTCAGGAAAGTAATCCTTCCAATCTGTAAACCAGGTTTAGCGACTGCATTTATATTCACATTGTTTTTGGCATGGAACGATTTTCTTGTTGCGTTATTGCTCACCAGCACAAATGCAAAGACGTTTACTGTTGGCTTAGCGGGCTTTTTATCAGCGTATAATCTGGATTTAGGTCCGATGTGTGCAGGAGCATTTTTGTTTAGTTTTCCTGTTATGATTATTTCTCTGGCTGTTCAGAAATATATTGTACAGGGAATGACAGCCGGAGCTGTGAAGGGATAGGGATGATAGAAACAGACAGGAGGATTTATGAATGAAATGTAACAATTATTACGATGTTACAAAATGGGAGACGGGAAATCCGTATGAAGATATTGGAGAAGTGATCAACAGCATGATCGCGGACATCAAAAGCAGGCAAACAGACTCGGATGTTAAAGAAGGAGGAAAGCCGGGAGCAGTAATATATATTCCACCGGGCGATTATCATCTGCATACACAAGTGGTAATTGACATCAGTTACCTAAAAATCATGGGATCGGGACATGGTTTTGTCTCTTCCAGTATCCGATATAATCTGCCGCAAGATGAATGGAAAGACCTGCATGAGGTATGGCCGGGAGGGAGCCGTATTCTGGTGGAACTGTCTGGTAATCATGCATCGGAGAAAGACGGAGCTGCATTTTACGTGGAAAGAGATGGAAATCCTAGGATTAGCTCTGTTGAATTTGAAAATTTCTGTATTGATGGATTACATTTTGAAGATGATGGCACCAAAAAAAATGATCCGGAGAATACATATATTAATGGGAAGACAGGAATTTACATAGCAAGTGCTCAAGATTCATTTCGTATCACAGGAATGGGATTTGTATATTTAGAACATGGGGTTGTTATTTATCATGCAGATGCATTGTCAATCCATGACAATTTTATTGCAGAATGCGGCAACTGTATTGAACTACGTGGTTGGGGACAGGCTTCTAAAATTACAGATAACCTGATCGGTGCAGGGTATAATGGGTATTCAATCTTGGCGCAAAGTTTTGGTGGTCTTTTGATCAGTAACAACAATGTTTTCCCAAGAGGAAAAAGTAGTGTGTGTTTTCAAAATGTAGCAAAATCGATTATTTCAAACAATAGGTTTCATTCGTTTTACCCTGGAATGCTTTCGTTAGAAGATAATTGTTCTGAAAATATGATCTCCTCTAATCATTTCTTAAGAGACAATGAGCCGTGGAAACCGATGTTAGATAATGACAATGGTTTGGATGACAGTTACGGTCTTTTGTGTATAAATGGAAATAATAATTCTATAGTTGCAAATCATATTTCAGAAACGATTCAAAGGAGATATATCAAGCCTCTAGATGCAATGCCTGTGATTATACGTATTGCTTCTGGAAGAGGGAACTATATTTCAAATAATCATATCGTAGCTACTTGTGATATTGAAAACGAGTTGCAAGATGCATCTGACTCTTGCTATTCGTCACAGGTAGACGCTTTGACATCATTAAATAATATCCGGGAGATGTCGGTAGTTTATGTATTGGTTGAGCAAGAAGCGACTAATAATACGATTCTTGATTCGGGAAATGAAAAACAAGTGATTTTAGATAGAACCGTAAATGTTTTCAGACCGACACCTGCTTTGGGAGATTAAGATATGGGACAACATAATACTTAAACAATGGTAAAAGATAATTGCAAAAAGACTGACAGAGAGTTCGATGCCAGTCTTTTTATTAAATGCTGTTATTGAAACAATAAAGTATATAATTTCCGGAGGAAGAAAGAGTATGCAGAAAATACATGTAAAAGCGAACAGGCACTGGATGAATGATCCAAATGGTTTCATCTACTATAAGGGTAAATATCATTTATTTTATCAGTGTTTTCCATATGAAGCTAGATGGGGAAGGATGCATTGGGCTCATGTGGTGAGTGATAATCTGGTAAACTGGGAGTATCAGGGAATTGCAGTATTTCCCAGTAAAACGGATGATAGAGATGGCTGCTTTTCAGGGAGTGCCGTTGAAGATGAGGGTAAATTATATTTATATTATACTGGTGTAAGATATT
Source organism: Dorea sp. AGR2135 (assembly GCF_000420885.1). Taxonomy (NCBI): domain Bacteria; kingdom Bacillati; phylum Bacillota; class Clostridia; order Lachnospirales; family Lachnospiraceae; genus Dorea; species Dorea sp. AGR2135. The sequence continues at coordinate 151,060 of NZ_ATVU01000004.1, forward strand.
TAGTGGAAAATCCTGAAGATATTAATTTGTTTCTAGACGAACAGTTTGTTTCGGCACAAATGCTGATCACATCAGAAGATGGATATCATTTTGATAACATAAAAGATAAAAAAACTGTTATTCCGGTTTTTAATAACAGTGAGATCGGAGATGCACGGCATACAAGAGATCCCAAAGTCTGGAAAGAAGATGACGGATGGTATATGGTTCTTGGAAGTACGATTAATAATAAGCAGGGAAAGCTATTGTTTTTTAAAAGTACGGACAAGAAAAATTGGACATACATGAATTTTGTCACAAAAGATAACGGTTTCGGCTGGATGTGGGAGTGCCCTGATTATTTTCAAACAGATGGAGAACAGATTTTAATTTTTTCCCCGATGGATTTTAATAAAGGAGGGAAATCTTATTCTGACCAGTCAATCTGTATGAAAGTCATGTTTCAGAAAGAAACATGCCATATGGAGATGCCAGAAACATATCAATATTTGGATTATGGACTGGATCTTTATGCGCCTCAGACTACTGTGGATGAAGCGGGCAGAAGAGTCCTGCTAGCATGGTTACGTATGCCAAAGCCGGTTGACGGACAATGGAGCGGGATGCAATGCATTCCAAGGGTTATTGAGGTGAAAAATGATCATATTTATTTTCGTGTACATCCTAATATAAGAAATGCTTTTTCCAAAAAGATTAACAGCCCGGATGAAGCGGATGAAAATGGATACAGAGTATCATTTTCATTAGAGGATGGGGAGACTGTTGATATTGGAGGATATCAAATTACAAGAAAAGGAAACAAGATCCATACGGACAGAGGTAGGCTGGTAGATACTTCATGGGAAATGCAAACAGAATTTTCCACTCCTGATTTAAAAGACGGATTCCAGATAGATGTATATGTGGATCCGAATCTAATTGAAGTTTTTGTAAATGACGGAGAATATATAATATCCAATTGTGTTTACAACCTAGGCACTGATATTCATCAACAGGGGAATGTGAAATATGAAATGTACACGTTGGAAGGAACAGAGGTATCGGAGGTGTAAAAATGTATGATGTAATTGCTTTAGGAGAATTACTGGTCGATTTTACGAATAATGGAACAAGTGATCAGGGAAATATGCTTTTTGAAGCCAATCCCGGAGGCGCGCCATGCAATGTGCTTGCTATATTGGCAAAGCTGGGGAAAAAAACAGCCTTTATAGGAAAGGTTGGAAACGATATGTTTGGTGCGATGCTAAAGGGAACGATCGAACGAGTGGGAATTTCATCAAAGGAACTAAAAGTAGATAAAAATGTGAACACAACGCTTGCATTTGTACATACATTTCCAGACGGAGACAGAGCATTTTCCTTTTATCGGAATCCAGGTGCAGATATGATGCTTACAGAAGACGAGGTAGATGACACGTTTGTTCAGTCTACAAAGATTTTCCATTTTGGTACTTTGTCCATGACACATGAAAATGTTCGGAATGCAACAAAAAAAGCTGTTAAAGCTGCAAAGAAGAATGGATCTCTGATTTCTTTTGATCCGAACTTGAGGGAGCCTCTTTGGGAATCCTTGGAAGAGGCAAAAAAGCAGATGGAATATGGATTTGAGCAATGTGACATTCTAAAGATATCCGATAATGAGATTCAGTTTATTACAGGAATAGAGGATTATGACCAAGGAGTCTTATATTTACAGAATAAATATGAGATACCATTGATTCTTCTTACTATGGGGAAAAAGGGGAGTAGAGCTTACTATAAAGACTTTAGGATAGAAGAAAAAGGATTTCAGGTATCAGCGATAGAAACAACAGGAGCGGGAGATACTTTTTGCGGGTGTTCCTTGGCATATATTTTGGAACACGATATTAACAACTTGACAGAGGATCATTTGAGAGAAATGCTTATCTTTGCGAATGCAGGTGCGGCTCTAGTTACAACAAAAAAAGGTGCAATTTGTTCTATGCCTGAACGGAGAGAAATTGTAGATCTAATTGATGTTGGTAGAAATGCAATTCATCAGTTTTGATACGGAGGATGTGGAAGAAAATAATCTCACTGCAGAAAAGGCACAGCAGCTGTGTCTGAAATATGCTCGATTTTTCCGCTGTTTTCGGTTACGTAAACGTTAATTGTTTGGAACAACAGAATGCATATCAAACCCCAGGAACTTTGTGTTTCTGGGGTTTTTTAATCAAAGACAGGATAAAACAACTGTAGTTTTATCCTGTCTTTGAATGGAATTATTTGTTTGTGCTGTCTGCATCAATTACAGATTGAATCTGTTTCATCAAAGTATCATAGTTGTCTTGATTATCAATTCCGCCGAGCATCGGATCACCTACAATATTACCATTTCTATCGACCAGTATTGTTGTAGGAAATGCCATAATATCGGACGCATATTTCCCTGCATCTGAAGAAGAGTCAATGGAAAGATTGCGATATTTAGCACCCTGCTTTTCGAGAATAGTCTTTGCTTCTTTTATAGCAGTTTTGTTTCCGTCGAAGGTTTCTGTGTTGATACCTACAACTTCTCCACCCATTGATTTGATTGCATCGTTTAATTCGTTAAGTTTAGATAATTCGGCAACACAAGGTTTGCAGCCGGTGAACCAGAAATTGATGACAGTTACTGCATTTTTGGAAAACAGGCTTTCATCAACAGAATTCCCATCATAATCCTGACCAGAGAAATTCTTGAAAGGAGATGCGCCTTTGGAACTGTTTTTCTGATCGGTGTTATCAGATCCTGTATTTTTCTTTTCAATCTCAGCTATCTGTTCCTCGATTTTTCGGATAGTTTCAATATCAGCGGTCAGTGTTTTCAGCTCGTCATCTGTAAAAGACTCCTTGTTTGATTCAATAGTGGCAGCCAGAGAGTCCGCATAATTTCCATTTGGATCCGCATCACTTTTATTCATCATGCCAAATGCTTTGTCCCATACATCTTTGTGATCTGCGAAGATCTGATTTTCCTGCTGATATAAATCATTCAGTTTAGAGTTGGAATCGTCTGCAGATTCTGAGCCGGATTCAGTCTTGGTATTCGAAGATTCTGTGCCTGCAGTTCCTTTCCCGCTACATGCTGTAAATAATAATGCTATGCAAAGTGTTAAAATAGAGAGAAATGTTCTTTTTGTTTTCATAAATAATTGCTCCTTAAAATAATAGTAATAAAATGAATAGTTACCGGTTGGTTATGGTTGACTGCTGCTGTTCTTTTTTGGGGCATGTTTTTCCCAGAAACTGATATTGAATCGCATCTTTTGGACAAGCCTTGATGCAAGCCCCGCATCGTATACATTCTGGATGATTTGGAGTCTTGCACACATCAATATCCATTTTACATGCCTTTGAACATAGATTGCATCCGACACATTTGCTGCCTTCAACCTTAATATTAAGAAAGCTGATCTTATTAAATAATGAATAGATCGCTCCAAGAGGACAGATCCATTTACAGAACGGTCTGTAAAACAAAATACTCAGCACAACAACTGTAATTAAAATAAAGCATTTAAAAGAAAAAAGTGTTCCAAGTGCAGACCTTATAGCAGTATTTCCAAGTGACAGTGGTATGGCTCCTTCCAAAACACCTTGTGGGCAAATGTATTTACAGAAGAATGGATCCCCCATCCCTATAGAGTTCGTTACAAACAATGGCAGAAGAATAACGAAAACAATGAGGATTATATATTTCAGGTATCTTAGCGGTTTCAGACGGGCTGTGGAAAATTTTTTTCCGGGGATTTTATGAAGTAAATCCTGAAACCAGCCAAACGGGCATAAAAAACCACAGATAAATCTTCCGAGTGTCACACCGAGCAGAATGAAAAAACCGGTTATGTAGTATGAAAATTTAAATCTGGAGGATCCGATAACCGCCTGAAAGGCTCCAATGGGGCAGGATCCTGTCGCAGCAGGACAGGAATAGCAGTTTAATCCCGGCACACATACAGTTTTGATTTTGCCTTGATATATTTTACCCTTAAATAAATTGGAAATATGAATATTGGTAAGTAATGTGGCAACTGCCTGTATCCATCCGCGTATTTTGGCAACTCTTTTTGATAGTAATTTCGTTTTTTTATCCAATTCCGACACACTCCAGACATAATTTTATTGCTTTGCCAAGTACGACGTCTCCTTCACCTCTGAACGCACCATAGCAAATCATAGAGATACCCGTGATGAGCATTACAAATTGAGATATTTTTCTGCACTTCAAGATTTTGTTACTCCTTTCGTTTGTTGTATTTGTTGACCAGCTGACTTCAGTATTATACAATAGTTGGTGTGAAATTTTCGTTAAGAAGAAGGTGGAATGATTTTGAGATTATTAATAGTTGAAGATGAAAAACAAATATGTGATGCAATTGCGAAAAGTCTGTATGATGCCGGGTATGAGGTGGATACTTGTTATGATGGGGAAGAAGCGCTGGAATGCATTCTGACAGAGAATTATGATTTGGTTGTTCTGGATCTGAATCTGCCAGGCATGGATGGGATGGAAATCCTAAAGGAACTAAGACAGAGCAATGAGGAGACAAAGGTCCTTATATTATCGGCAAGAGGGCAGATTGCAGATAAGGTCGAAGGGCTGGATGCTGGTGCGAATGATTATATGGAAAAGCCGTTCCATCTACAGGAGCTTGAGGCTCGTATCAGAAGTCTGACAAGAAGGAAATTTGTACAAAAGGATGTATGCCTGGAAAGCGGCGATATTAAGTTTGACACGATAAAGCGTGAGGCATATGCAAAGGAAATAAAGATTTCCCTGACAAGAAAAGAAAAAGGTATTTTGGAATATCTGCTTCTTAATCTGGGCAGACCGGTAAGCCAGGAGGAATTGATGGAGCATGTCTGGGATGCCTCCGTGGATAGCTTTAGTGGAGCTATCCGAGTACATATGTCTTCACTAAGAAGAAAGCTTAAAGCAGTGCTTGGACATGATGTAATCATGAACAAGGTGGGAGAAGGGTATAAAATACGAGAGGAGTCCGATCGATGAAAAAGATGTCACTGCAGTGGAGACTTACCTGTATCACTACATTGTGTATTGCAATCATATGTGGGTGTCTGACGATGTTTGTCTATAAAAATGGTGTGTATTATATAGATTCTTTGCAGAAGGCTGTTAATGCGCAGGGCGATGATAGTGCAGACAATAGTGGAAATGATTCAGAAGAAATATATATTAGCATACCAGAGGATAAGTGGGATGAGTTCGCAAATGATTTTTCTGTTCAAGTGTACAATAATAAGGAAGACTACAGAAAAAACAGTTTGGTAATTTCAGCTTTATTGGCGATTCTTGGCGGGGTAGCTACATATTTTATAAGTGGACACGCACTCAAACCACTCCGTGAGTTTTCTGATAAAATAGAAGAGGTGCAGATACAAAATCTGGCAGACTCGCGAATCGAAGAAAGCAAGATTAAAGAACTGAATCAGCTTAGTGTTTCATATAACAAGATGCTTGAACGCCTTCAGGATGCATTTGAGGTACAGAGACAATTTACTGCAAATGCAGCACATGAGCTTCGCACCCCATTATCTTTAATGCAGGTACAGCTTGACCTATATCACTCCACCCAGCATCCAGGCAGTGATGCAGACACCTTACAGATGATAAAGATGGTGACGGAACAAAATGACAGGCTTGGCAAGATGGTAAAGACACTTCTCGATATGAGTGAGCTTCAGACGGTAGGCCGGGATGAACAAATTATCATGGATGACCTTGTTGATGAGGTGTTGGAGGATTTGGAACCTCTTGCACAGGAAAAGAATATAAAACTTATTGGGAAATGTAAGGATATAACGATGGTTGGAAGTGATATTCTTATTTACAGGCTGGTATATAATCTTGTTGAAAATGCTATAAAATATAATCATTCAGGTGGACAGGTTACAGTAACTGCATATAAGGAGCAAAAACACATTTGCCTGTCAGTAGCGGATACAGGAAGTGGAATCCCGAAAGAGCTCAGGGAGCGTGTATTTGAACCATTCTTTCGCGTGGATAAGTCCAGAAGCCGAAAGCTTGGCGGTGTAGGACTGGGACTTGCACTGGTCCATGAGATCGTGAGAGTGCATGATGGCAGTATTACAGTTAAGTCCAATCCGTCGGGAGGTACAATCCTTGAGGTGATTTTCAATCAGTAATAAAATGAACAATTATTGAGATGATTTTTAATCGTAATAAAATGAACAATTATTGAGATGATTTTTAATCGTAATAAAATGAACAATTTTTGCAGATAAAGGAGAAAGTAAAAATGAGTATTTTAAATGTTGAACATCTTACTCATGGCTTTGGTGACAGGGCAATTTTCTCAGATGTTTCATTCCGTTTTTTAAAAGGGGAACATATCGGACTTGTAGGAGCTAACGGTGAAGGAAAGTCCACATTTATGAATATTGTGACTGGAAAGCTGATGCCGGATGAAGGAAAAGTAGAATGGTCAAAGAATGTCCATGCAGGATATCTGGATCAGCATGCAGTACTGGAAAAGGGAATGACAATCGGCGGCGTATTAAAGTCAGCATTTGATCCACTTCTTCAAAAAGAGCAGCGCATGAATGAAATCTGTGACCAGCTTGGAGACGCAGATTCAGAGCAGATGGAGCAGTTGATGGAAGAACTGGGAACGATTCAGGATGAGCTGACTTTACATGATTTCTACACCATCGATGCAAAAGTAGAAGAGGTAGCAAGAGCACTTGGACTTCTGGATCTCGGACTGGAACGCGATGTCACAGATTTAAGCGGAGGTCAGAGAACGAAAGTGTTCTAAAAGGGACACCGATAATGAATGATGGAGACGTAGTACTTTTAAAGTTTACTACGTCCCCAATGGATTTATTTTGTCTTATATGTGAGCTGTTTTACATCTGGAATTGCCATTAATACCGGGTACAGTACGAAGGAGATAATCAGTCCACCGACTCCCTGAATAATATTGGCTGGAATACTTGCTGCTGCAGATGATCCATAAAGGAAAAATTCACAGATAAAATATCCACCGGCTACCAGTACGATATCAATCACGCCACCGAGAAGCACTGCTACATAACGTGATTTGGAATCTTTTGCAATTTTCTGGTAAACAAGTCCTGAAAACAGAGCAATCAGTCCTTTGATTACAAATGTAATCGGAACGTATACAAAATATCCACCGAGGAGGTCTGACATTGCGGAACCGATACCGGCTGCCAACAGTCCATAACTTGGTCCAAGAACAACTCCTGACAGGATTACGATTGCATCACCTGGATGTATATATCCGCCTGTTCCAGGTGTTGGAATACGGATAGACATGGTGGCAACACATGCAAGTGCAGCAAAAAGTGCTGTCATCACAATTTTTTTCAAATTTGAATTCATAGTAAAAACCTCTTTCCTTATATGATTACTTATCTTTCGATTGAACCTACTGTACAACACTCATGGCTTGATATAAAGGTCCAATTCTGATAAAAAACAACAGGCCAGTTTGTGGATTTATGGGAGAACTGTAAACTGGTCTGTTGTTTTTAGATAGCATTTATTTTAGAAACATATGTAACAACTTATTATTTATCTTCTTGTAAGGCTGATATCGTATTGGAAGATCCAGCCAGGTCTTCTTATCCACAATACTTTTGTAATGTGTAAATGTATCAAATCCGGTCTTTCCGTGGTAACTGCCCATGCCGCTTTCGCCAAATCCGCCGAAAGGCATTTCGCTTGTGGCAAGGTGAATCAGTGTATCGTTAATGCAGCCTCCGCCGAACCCGATTCTTGCAATTACATTTTCCTCTACATGTGTATCTCCTGCGAAAATATAAAGTGCAAGCGGATGGGACATGGCACGGATATTATTCACGGCTTCGCTGATAGAATCGTAAGTCAGGATTGGAAGAACCGGTCCGAAGATTTCTTCCTGCATGACAGCGTCCGCAAAGGTGACGTTGTCCATGATTGTTGGCTCGATCTGTAAAGTGTGATGGTCGAAAGTGCCGCCATAGACCACTTTGTCGTAATCAATTAGTCCAAGCAGCCGGTCAAAATGTTTTAAATTGATAATTTTGCCATATTCTTTATGTGCCAGAGGCTGTTTACTATATTGTTTTTGAATCTGTTTTTTCAATTCTTTTATAAGTTTATCTTTGACTGTGCGGTCGCAGTAAATGTAATCAGGAGCAACACATGTCTGCCCACAATTTAAAAATTTACCAAAAACAATACGTTTAGCAGCAAGTTTGATATCGGCACTTTTATGAACGATGCAAGGGCTTTTACCACCGAGCTCAAGGGTGATTGGAGTCAGATGGTTGGAAGCATGCCGCATCACTTCTTTCCCTACTTCCTGGCTTCCGGTAAAGAAGATGTAGTCAAAATGTTCATTTAGCAAGAAATTATTTTCCTCGCGCCCACCTGTGACAACGGCCACATATTTTTCATCGAAGCATTCCTGGATCATACGGCTGATCAGAGCAGTAGTATGTGCAGAATAGGCACTTGGCTTCAGGATTGCGGTATTTCCTGCTGCCAGCGCATCGATCAACGGCTCTATGGTGAGCATGAACGGATAATTCCATGGACTCATAATCAGTGTGACACCATACGGGGACGGTTTTTGATAGCTCCTGGAGTGAAACTGTGCCAGTGGAGTCCTGACTGTGCGCTCTTTCGAAAATTTGCGTGTATGTTTCAGCATGTAAGTCAGTTCGCTTAAGACGAGACCAGTCTCGCACATGTAGCTTTCAAAAGCACATTTTCCCAAATCTGCACGGATTGCGATATTCATTTCATTTTCATATTTTAAGATGCATGCTTTTAATTTTTGAAGTGCATGTATACGATATTCTACATCAAGCGTAGCATCGGAATGAAAAAAAGTCCGCTGTTTCTGAATCAGTTGTTTGATTTCAGCCTGTGTCATAAGAAAAGCCCTCCTATATAATTGAATTCATTTTTAAATTTGTAATTGATCCCCCAAATACAGCTCTGGTTTGCTGGACTGCAAGTATGATGCCTACGGATTGTTCCGTGCTTTGCACTCCCACAATCCTCCCAATTATTCGCATATCGTGGGATTGTCATCCCACTTTTAGGCTCATATTGGGGCGCGTCCCAAGGTCTTTCATCCACTTATGAGCAAGCTCATGTGGATGAAAGACCTTTTGACCCTGGCATCATATTTATATGATTATGATAGATGCATTTGTCTGATAATTCAAGAAACAAATTGAAAGAAATGTTGATGTTATCGGACTGCATGATACAGGCATGGGTTAAAGCTACAGAGAATATTAAGAATATTCTAAAGAAGTTGTTAAGAAATGTATTCTAATATATCAGGTGTGAAGATAAAGGCTGGAAAAAGGAGAGAAAATGTTATGGATTATGTGAGGATTTTATATATTTATATAGTTGAGGATTTTATGTACAGTGGTTATCTGCTTCTTACGCTGCTGCTGCCGTGTCTGATATATCAGGGACTAATGGAAATCAAAGCAAAGCAAAATTCCAGACGTGTGCCTGCAAAATATTATTTTGGAGTTTATGTAATGCTCGTTTATCTGTGGGCGGTATTTAAAGTGACAGGGATTGGCCTGTTGGCAGACATTGTAAGACTTAAAGGTGCCATCAGTGGTGGATATAACTGGAATCCACTGGCAGGATTGGGCATGGGGTTTGTGTTAAATATAATCATGTTTCTGCCGCTTGGGCTGTTGATACCATGTATATGGAAGCAATGCAGAAATATAACAAATGTCACAGTCACAGGATTTTTACTGTCGTTAACAATTGAAATTTCTCAGATATTTAACGCGCGTGCAACAGATATTGATGATCTGCTTGCAAATACGATCGGCGCGTGCGCAGGATATCTGATCTGGAGAGGTATTTATGTGTTAGTTTGTGGAAAACAGAAAGAAAAAGGTGATGGACATGTGGAAAATCCAATAGAGGCTGATGGAAGAAAATGGGAACCAATGATATATCTGGCGCTGGCTTTTTCCGGAGCGTTCTTTCTGTATAATCCATATGTGCAATAACTGGAAAGTTATTTCTGAAAAAACATTTTGAAAAATAAAAGTGTTGGAGATGTATAGAGAGATATGTAAAAGAGCGAACTGCAAAAAACAGTTCGCCCTTTTCTTAAGGAACTTACTTTGATTTTTAACTAGATTTTTCTCTTTTTAAGGCTCTCATTAGTTGCCTGCAGTTCAGCAATAATACGATCTTTTTCTTTTAATTTCTCAGCTTGCTGATCAATTTCCTTTTGCATTCTGTCTATCATAAATTCAGTTGTATTGCGGTCTAATTCAGCCAATTCTTTTGAAAACATGGACATTACCTCCTCGATATTCCGACAAATTTCATAGACTTGTTCATAGCATTCTTTAAAGTCCGGGTATTGCTCCAGAATTACAAGAATGTCTTCCGGATCATCCATACACAAGAATGCCAGCCATGCTTCCCGTCGGTCTTTTAAGTTTATTGGTATACTTTCATTGTGCTTAATTTCTTTGAAAATGTCAAGAGGTACAAAGAGATATTTTTGCAATAAATCAAGTTCTAGTCTAGTATCGGAACATTGTTCAAAATGATGTAGGAAAACATTTGGATATTTATAAAATGATTTTGGACTTTTCTCAAACAACACAATGGTGTAAACATTTTTGATATCTTTATAATGAACTTTGGCATGAGAGTCTTTCAGGCTGTTTTTCTGTTGGACTCGTTTATACTGACGAAGTAGAAGATCAGCAGAGTAGCAGGCACTTCGCTGTCCGGGAAAATCATACCCGATTTTTTGAATTTCCAGATTTACAATGCTGCTATCAGAAAGTTCAACGACAATATCCGTGATTAACAATGTAGATTCATCGGCAAGCCTTGTTCCGTCATTAGGAAGAACTTCAAGGATTTTTACAGGTTGTCCAAGAAGCAAGGAAAGAAATTCATTTACCCGTTCCCGATGAGTCTCCGGATTAAGAAGTTCTTTACTTGCGAAATCATACATCATTTTTACACCTTTTGCGCCGGAAGTGAAGTCAAGAAATTCATTCTGTGCTTTTTCGGACCAACTGTAAAAGATGTGTCGTAAATTTGGCCGGTGCTCGATTTTGTGAAGTGTTTCTTCCCGTGTACGAAGCATTGGAAAATATTGTTGCAGTTTGTTTGTCATAGGCGATTCCTCCTAAGAAATAAATTGAAAATAGTTGACAGTTGCGAATGTTCTCTTCATATCGGGTAACAGTTTCGAAAATGAAACACCGAAATCAAGATGCCCGAAGGCTTGAAACTTTTGCAGATTCGCAGAATACGTTTCTGTAAATGTGGATATAGGATAACATGGAAAGGGAAAGAATACAAGATGTTATTGAGAATGTCAGTCGTCGTTTACACAATAAAAAAGATGCAGTTTTAAAGCTGCATCATTCCTGACATAATACACCCGCCGCAGGCACCTTGTTTTTTCAGGCTGTTCCATTGCTGCGGGTCAAATTTTATTCCGCCGATTCCGTAGACAGGAATCGTGACTGCATCACAGACATTTTTCAAAAAATCAAGTCCACGTGGCGGCAGGCCTTTCTTACAATCTGTTGTGAAAATGTGTCCGGCTGTCACATAGGTCGCACCGAGCCGTTCTGCTTCCATGGCATCCTCGACAGAATGAACAGATGTGCCGATTTTATGGAAGTCCGTAACATGAAAACTCTGCGAGATTGTCGAATTCTGACTTTGTAAATGCTTCTGCGACTCGGCAGACAACTCCCGTAACAGAGGCAGTGGCAAATGAATGGCATCATGTCCAAGTTCCAGCGCTGCTTTCCAGTAAGTATGTAAGATACATGGGACATCGTAAGCTTTACAGATATCCAGAATACTTTTTGCTAATGCTTTGTATTCGTCTTCTGGCAGATCCTTTTCTCTAAGAACGAGAGCGTCCGGGTGCCATTCGCAGACCCGTTTAATCTGGTCTTCAAAAGGTTGATTGCAGAGATGTCGGTTTGAAATAGCAAGGATTTGGAAATTTTTGCCAGTATCATTCCTCTTCTTGAGAATAGAATTATTTATCATAGAATCATTACAGTTCATATTGGATTCCTACTTTCTGAAAACTCCTCACAGCCTATTACATAAGCTCTTCTTTGAAATTTACATTTCCCAGTATAAAAAGTCTGATATGGAATGTCAATGTATGCTTCAAAGAAACACGAAAATATTCATAATATATGTTATACTCTAGTTGCAATGTTCGACTTGAATTTGCGTGTGACAGAAAACTCGCAATCATTATTAGTGACAAAAACTTGAAATGATAGAAAAGGATTACGGGAAATTACATGGAACAGTACTATTATAATAGGATGAATAAAATAGAACAGGCAGTTTATCATGCCTTGTATCAGGGATTTTTAAATATAGATGAAGAGATTCAGATCCCAAGACTGGAGGGTGAGGCACTTTATAATGTCTTTTTCAAGCTCCGGCTGGATCATCCGGAAATTTTCTGGGCAACAGGCTATAAGTATAAATATTACAACGATTCTCCCAATCTGATTTTTGTGCCGGAATATTTATTTGAAAAAGCAAAGATAAAAGAACATCAGAAAGCCATGACAGCCCGAGTAGAGAAAATCACAAGAGAAGCGAAAACATTTTCCCAGTGGGGCAAGGAAAAATATATACACGACTTTTTATGTGAAAGTATACATTATGATAAGCTGAAAAAACCTTATTCCCATGAGATTATCGGACCTTTAGGGCATGGGGTAGGCGTATGTGAAGGAATTGCAAAATCCGTGAAGGTATTGTGTGATGTCCTTGGAATCTGGTGTATGATCGCAGTGTGTGGAAATAATCCGGAAAAAGGGATTAAGTACCGTCATACATGGAATATCGTAAAGATTGACGGACAGTATTATCACCTGGACGTAACATTTGACAATACGCTTGGCAATTATGAGAAAAAAGAAAATCAGAAACCGGAAAACAAAACTCCACGCAACACATCGGGAAAGAACAAAGCCGGAAAAGCAGAACAGATGGATTTCAGGTACGATTATTTTAACCTGGATGATAAAAACATTTTCCGGGATCACGAACCACTGTTGTATCCGGCTCCAGCATGCAACGAGGGCGGACGCTACTATTATAAAGAAAAGAAACTGTCATTTACAAAGATAGAAGATGTATACAAGCGGTCGCTTCAGGCAGCGAAGAAAGGACGCGTGCTGACCTTTCACTGGCGAGGCGGCTATCTGACCAAAGAAGTGTTAAAAGAACTTCTGGAAGAAATCGAGAGAGCCGGACGTGAGAAAAATAAACAGCCTCAGATTAGTCTGAACTGGGCACAGGCAGTCTTGAGGGTGGAGTATCAGGAACTGCCGGAAGGCATGATCAGAGAAACGAAAGTTGTGATGGAAGATGCCAATGAAGGAGAGCGAGAGATAATTGGAAACAGAGAAAAGCACAGAAAATGTGTGGAAAGCAGAGCAAAAGAATAAAGAAAATGTGGAAAATCAGGCGTACCAGATTAGTCAGGAGAGAGCTTTGGAGATGCTGGAAGAACTTTTGGAACAAGATCAGTTCGAATTACTTCTGCCAGAGTATAAACTGGTTTATATGATGAACGATGCAGTGGAAAGTTTTCTTGTATTTCACGGTGCGCGAATGACCGGAATTTATCAGGACGATTATGAAGGACCACTGGATGCATCAGTTACCTATGAAAATGGAGAATATGTGCTTGTGGTACATCAGGACGATTCCGTTGTAACGCTCTTTTACCAGTCGCTGTCAGTGGAAGTACATTTATACAATTATGGAGAAATCGGACATTTCTGGGTGGAAGGGTACGAATACTTAAGACAACTGGAATATCGCATTGCAATTTTACGGGACAAATTAGAATATCTGGGACCGGAATTCTGCACACCGACAGAACAGAAACTGGCAATGTTAGAACAGTTCCCGCCACTCAATTACTGCTGTTACCCGGCAGTGCCGGATCAATATATTGTACCAAAAGATAATCCGTGGCAGCCGTCAGAAGAGGCAATCACAGTCATGGAAGAATTCGCAGAAGAAGCAGACGATAAAAGCATGATAAAGTTATTAAAATATTACCGGAAACATCATGGTATGAGAATGAGTCGTTACATAGCCGTAAAATTACATCAGACAAAACATGTACGCTTCATAGAACTTCTGACAGAAAAACTCAAACAAGAAGCCGCAAACTATCCAAACCGGAGTTTCGGAAAAGAAGCTGATGAAAGACATCAGAAACTTATCAGTCAGGCAAAAAAAGAGCAGGCAGAACTTTATCAGCAGGGAATCAAATCCGAGGTACTAAGAGAAGAGCCATTCGTCACCGCACAAGACGAACTCGACTATAAGGTTTATCTCATGATTTATAAGTGGCAGGGAAAAAACAGGGGCGTCAATGTCAGAAGAATAAATTAATTTATAAATTTAATGCAAGACAATTTATGAATGATATAGAGATTCGCCTCTTTATATTTTGTAACAAAAACTAATTTAAAAAATCACGTATACGCTGGAGCATGGCCGCGGGACACTGCATTAACAGAGAAAATTCGAACATTCTTTACATAATAAAAAGAGCCCTCCCACCGGAAGACTCTCAAAGGAAAAAGTATGAAAAAGAAAATAGTTATTTATATCTCAGCATCTCTCTTGCTGATGTCTATATAATAATGAAAAAATGTTTTCGATTTGTGTTTAGATTGTTAAAAAAGTGTGAATCATGGAAAAGAAAAGTTTTGATGCAATTTTTATCTGTTATAGACAAGAAAAAGGGAAAAAAAGAGGCTAAAATGAAATTTATAATTTAAAATCTTGCAAATTCCATTGTTATTTTCTTAACTATTGTTGAAAAATGAAGTTGTCATATTTTTATCTTGCATTTCTCAGAAAAATCCTGTAAACTAAATCAAAAGTGCATGTAATCCGTGTGGGGCAGATGAACTATCATGCGACTTTTTGGTCAAGTTGTAATTGCCCGTGGGATTAGAGAGAAAAAGGCTAATTGCAAACCAATAAAAAAAGAGAGGAAGAAGACAATGAAACAGTTCAAGAAAGTTCTGGTGGCGAACCGTGGGGAAATCGCCATTCGAGTATTCCGCGCGCTCAATGAGCTCGGAATTGTGACAGTCAGCATTTATTCTAAGGAAGACAGATACGCTCTTTTCCGTTCCAAAGCAGACGAATCCTATCCCCTGAATCCTGATAAAGGACCGATCGATGCATATCTTGATATTGATACAATTATTAAGATCGCACTGAATGCAGGCGTAGATGCAATCCATCCTGGATATGGGTTCCTGTCAGAGAATCCGGAGTTTGTAGATGCATGTGAACAGAATGGCATTACATTTATTGGACCTTCCAGTGATATTATGAGAGCAATGGGAGATAAGATTTCTTCCAAACAGATTGCCATTGCAGCAGATGTACCGATCATCCCTGGAGTAGATCACGCGATGAAATCTTATGAAGAGGCAGCGAAGATCGCAGACATGGTCGGATATCCGATTATGCTGAAAGCTTCCAACGGTGGTGGCGGACGCGGTATGCGTATTGTCAATGATCCGGCTGATCTGGAAAAAGAATTCAACGAGGCGAGAAATGAATCTAAAAAAGCTTTCGGTGATGATATGATTTTCGTTGAGAAGTATCTGAAAGGACCAAAGCATATTGAGGTTCAGGTAATCGGAGATAATTACGGCAATGTTGTGCATCTGTTCGACCGTGACTGCTCTGTGCAGAGACGTCATCAGAAGGTCGTAGAGTATGCGCCGGCATTTACCATTCCAGACGAGACAAGAGAGAAGATTTTTGATGCAGCAATCCGTCTTTGTAAAAATGTTGGATATGTTAATGCAGGAACACTGGAGTTTCTGGTAGACAGAGATAACAATCCATACTTTATTGAAATGAACCCTCGTATTCAGGTAGAGCATACAGTCAGTGAGATGGTGACAGGAATTGATATCGTGCAGGCTCAGATCCTGGTTGCAGAAGGATATGCTCTTGATTCAGAGGAGATACATATTAAATCACAGGAAGATGTTACATGTAACGGATATTCTATTCAGACTCGTGTTACTTCTGAAGATCCGGCAAATAACTTCCTGCCGGATACAGGTGAGATGACAGTATATCGTTCCGGTTCCGGTAATGGTATCCGTCTGGACGGTGGCTGTGCATATGTCGGAGCCGTTGTATCACCACACTATGACAGTCTGCTTGTAAAGATTATTTCTCATGACCGTACCTTTGCAGGCGCAGTGAGAAAATCCGAGCGTGCCCTTCAGGAGATGCGTATCCGTGGAGTTAAGACAAATATTCCGTTCCTGATCAATGTGCTGAACCACCCGACATTCCAGTCCGGTCAGTGTTACACAACATTTATCGAGGAGACACCGGAGTTATTCCGCCTGACACACAGCCTGAACCGTGCGACTAAGATCATTGAGTTTATCGGTGATCGTATCATCAATTCTGACATGGGTAAGAAGAAACAGTTCGATAACCGTATTCTGCCGACATTTGACCATGATAAACCGGTCTATGGTGCAAGAGATGAATTTTTAAAATTTGGTGCAGAAGGCTACATGCAGAAGATTTTAAAAGAAGAAAAGCTTTATGTTACAGATACAAGTATGCGTGATGCGCAGCAGTCACTGGTGGCAACACGTATGCGTAGCAAAGATCTGTGCGGTGCCGCTTATGCGACAAATGCATTTATGCAGAACGCATTTTCAGTAGAGGCATGGGGAGGTGCTACATTTGATACAGCGTACCGATTCCTGAAGGAGTCACCGTGGAAACGTCTGACAACTTTAAGAGAGCGTATGCCGAATACATTGATCCAGATGTTGCTTCGTGCGTCCAATGCCGTTGGATACAGCAACTATCCGGACAACCTTGTAAAAGAGTTCATTCAGATTTCAGCAGAGAATGGAATCGATGTATTCCGTATTTTTGACAGTCTGAACTGGATCGAGACTATGAAACTGCCAATCGAGGAGGCACTTAAGACTGGAAAGATCGTTGAAGGTGCAATCTGCTATACAGGAGATATTACAAGTCCGAACGAGACAAAGTATACATTAGATTATTATGTGAAGATGGCGAAAGAACTGGAGTCTTTAGGATGCCATTCTATTGCGATCAAGGATATGGCAGGACTTCTGAAGCCGCTGGCAGCAAAAGAACTGATCAGCACACTGAAGAGAGAACTTCATGTACCATTACATTTGCATACACACGATTCCACGGGAAATGGTGTAAGTACTGTTATGATGGCGGCAGAAGCCGGCGTAGATATTGTCGACCTGGCAATTGAGTCTATGTCATCACTGACCAGTCAGCCGTCTATGAACGCAGTAGCAGAGGCACTTCGTGGAACAAGACGTGACACAGGCCTGAAGCCGGAGGAACTGACAGAATTAAGTCACTACTACAGCCGTGTGCGTGAAGTATATGCACCATTTGAAAGTGATATGAAATCTCCAAACACAGAGATTTACAAATATGAGATTCCAGGAGGACAGTACTCCAACTTGCTTGCACAGGTAACAAGTATGGGATCACCGGATGATTTTGAAGCAATCAAGGGACTTTACAAAGACGCCAATGATCTGCTTGGAAACATCGTAAAAGTAACTCCAACTTCCAAGGCAGTCGGTGATCTGGCTATCTTTATGTACAAGAATGGCCTGACAAAAGATAATATTCTGACAGAAGGTGCCGGATTATCCTATCCGGATTCCGTCGTATCTTATTTCCAGGGTATGATGGGACAGCCGTATGGTGGATTCCCGAAGGAGCTGCAGAAGATTGTCCTGAAAGATATTAAACCACTGACAGAACGTCCAGGTGCACTTCTCCCGGCAGTTGATCTGGATCAGATTAAGAAGGATCTGTGCGAGAAATATCATTATGAGGATCGCTCAGAAGCAGATATGTGCAAGAAAGCAGTCAGCTATGCGCTGTATCCGAAGGTATATGAGGACTATTGCGAACACTTTGAGATTTACAATGATGTTACAAGATTGGAAAGTCACGTATACTTCTATGGCCTTAGAAAGGGTGAGGAGACTAACTTGAAGATTGGCGAAGGAAAGGAACTTCTGATCAAATATCTGGAAGCAAGCGAGCCGGACGAGGACGGATACCGTACATTGATGTTCCAGGTAAATGGATCTATCCGTAACGTCAAGATTCTGGATAAGAAACTGGAGATCAAGACAGATCGTAAGCTTAAGGCAAGCAAGTCCAATCCGAAACAGCTTGGAGCAAATATCCCAGGTATCGTAGGAAATGTCCTTGTCAAAGAGGGAGATCCGGTCAAAGTCAATACACCGCTTCTTACTCTGGAAGCTATGAAGATGGAGACAATTGTTGTATCTACGATCGAAGGTGTTGTAGACAAGATTTATGTAAAACCAGGTGAAACAGTGCATCAGGACGATTTGATGATGTCCTTCCAGTAAAAAGATTTTTGAAAAAAGTCTTGAAAAGGACTAATCAGAGGATTATAATCAAATACAGATAAGAGAGATTCTTCGGGGCAGGGTGTAATTCCCAACCGGCGGTAAAGTCCGCGACCCGCTGTGTAAGTGTATGCAGTGGCTGATCTGGTGAGATTCCGGAACCGACAGTAAAGTCTGGATGAGAGAAGAATTATGGTGAATGTATGTCAATCCCCCGAAGCGTAAGCGTCGGGGGATTTTGTGTTGTCAAGCATACGACAAAAAGGTTCGGCGGACCTTTTTTAGTGATACATTCTAAAGAAGCATAGTTCCAAAAGAAGTATTCTTTCTTACTTAAAATAAAAGAGGGCAGTGCCTGAGGTTTTCATTTGCACAGCTCAGACACACCGCAGATAAAAAGGAGAGAAAGAAATGAGTACAAATGTAGCAACACAGAACAAGTCAAACACAGCAGGTATGTCAAAAGTAAGATTCATTACCCAGGTGGGAATGCTGGGGGCAATTGCAGTTATTTTAATGGCATTTGAAATACCGCTTCCATTTGCACCGGCATTTTACAAGATTGATTTCAGCGAAGTTCCGGCACTGATCGGCTGCTTTGCAATGGGACCGGCAGCAGGAGCAATGATCGAACTTATTAAAATCGTATTACATCTTCTGATCAGTGGAACATCTACAGCAGGTGTCGGTGATATTGCCAACTTTGCAATTGGTTGTGCCTTTATCCTTCCGGCAGCATGGATCTATAAAGCAAAACACTCCAGAAAAAGTGCAATGATCGGAATGGCAGCAGGAACTGTATTTATGGCATTTATCGGTTGCTTTTTAAATGCATATGTATTACTTCCGGCTTATGCAAAAGCATTTAGCATGCCAATCGATGCGTTGGTAGGAATGGGAACAGCAGTAAATGGTCATATTACGAATTTACTTACATTTGTCGTATTTGCAGTAGCACCATTTAACCTTTTGAAAGGTGCAATGGTATCCGCTGTAGTACTTCTGATCTACAAGAAGATCAGTCCGATTCTGAAAATGAGATAATATCAGCTGGGAGATGACTCCCGCCTCTATAGGTGGTGAGAAACAAGCTTGTATCAGTGGGGGTTTTGTTCCAACATCATTATATAGAAGGAAAATATTAAAAAATAGCAGGTGGATATATGGCACTCAATGTCAGAGCTTAAATATGACATTGAAAGCGATATGTTTACCTGCTATTTTCTATTATGTAAAAAGATTGTACTGATAAAAAAACAGAGTGAAATCTAAAAATTTCATTGACAGACGGAAAAGAAGGAGATATTATAAGGTCAATACAAAAACAGAGTTGGAGGATAGGAATTATGAAATTTAAAAAAGTTGTAAGTGCTGTATTAGTATCAGCACTGGCAGTCAGCATGATGGCAGGCTGTGGTTCTAAGAGCGGAAGCTCAGATTCAAAATCAGATGTATTTAAAATTGGTGGAATCGGACCGATGACAGGAGATGCAGCAGCATATGGTGAAGCAGTAGACAACGGTGCAAAGCTTGCTGTAGAAGAGATTAATAAAAATGGTGGAATCAATGGTAAGCAGGTTGAGTTCAAGACAGAAGATGATCAGGCAGATGCAGAGAAAGCTGTGAATGCTTACAATACTCTGAAAGACTGGGGTATGCAGATTCTTATGGGAACTGTAACATCTGGTTCTTGTACAGCAGTAGCATCTGAGACAGACAGTGATCACATGTTCCAGATCACACCTTCCGGAACAGCAGTAGAGAGCGTTGAGGATCACGACAACGTATTCCGCCTTTGTTTCTCAGATCCTGAACAGGGAACAAAATCTGCAGAGTACATTGCAAAGAACAAACTTGCAACAAAGATAGCAGTTATTTATAACAGCTCCGATGTATATTCTAATGGAATTTACACAAACTTCGCAGCAGAGGCTAAGAAAGAAGGCCTTGATGTTGTAGCAGCAGAAGCATTTACAGCAGATAATAAGACAGACTTTTCTGTACAGTTAAAGAAGGCACAGTCATCAGGAGCTGATCTTGTATTCCTTCCAATCTACTATCAGGAAGCATCTGCTATCTTACAGCAGGCAGCTAAGTTAGATTATCATCCGACATTCTTTGGATGTGATGGACTTGACGGAATCCTTGGTGTAGAGGGATTTGATAAATCTCTTGCAGAGGGAACGATGCTTCTGACACCTTATGCATCTGATGCACAGGATGAGAAGACTCAGGCATTCACAAAAGCATATGAAGATAAATACGGCGATACACCAATTCAGTTTGCAGCAGATGCATATGATGCAATTTACGCTATCAAAGCTGCAGCAGAGGAAGCGGATGTAACACCGGATATGGATTACTCAGAGATGTGCGACAAATTGATGGACGCTATGACAAAGATCAAGATTGACGGTCTGACAGGTGTAGACGGAATCACATGGGAGAAGAACGGTGAGCCGAACAAGGCACCTAAGGGTGTTAAGATTGAAAATGGTGTATATGTATCCATGGACTAATTCAGCCCGATAAGTTAAAATAGTGATAAGCGGCTGCTACAGAATTGCTGTGGCAGCCTTTCTCACATATTGCATCATAGTTGGGGCTTTTGCCCCCAACATCATTATAATTGAGAGGTAAAAATTTTAGTTAAAGGAAGGAGAAGAAAAATGAGTTTTATATCTTATCTCATTAATGGTATCAGCCTTGGAAGTGTATATGCGATCATCGCTCTTGGCTATACCATGGTATACGGTATTGCTAAGATGTTGAACTTCGCCCATGGTGACGTTATTATGGTCGGAGCATATATCGTATTGACTTGTGTGACAGGCACAGGTCTGAATCCAATTGTTGCAATCATTATTGCGACGATCGCCTGCACAATTTTTGGAATTGTAATTGAAGGAGTTGCTTATCGCCCGCTTCGTAATGCGGCATCTCCACTGGCAGTTCTGATTACAGCAATCGGTGTCAGCTACCTGCTTCAGAACCTGGCACTTCTGATTTTTGGTTCTAATACGAAATCATTTCCAGAAGTCATCCAATTGCCGAACTTAAAACTGGCAGGTGGAAAGCTTACAATTACAGGAACAACCATCCTGACAATTGTACTATGTATTGTTATTATGGCAGGTCTGATGCTGTTTATTAATAAGACAAAAGCAGGTCAGGCAATGTTGGCTGTATCCGAGGACAAAGGTGCAGCACAGCTTATGGGAATTAATGTAAATAAGACTATTTCCATGACATTTGCAATCGGATCCGCACTTGCTGCAATCGCAGGTGTACTGCTCTGCTCTGCATACCCAAGCCTGACACCTTATACAGGTTCCATGCCTGGTATCAAGGCGTTCGTAGCAGCTGTATTTGGTGGAATCGGTTCTGTACCGGGAGCGCTGATAGGAGGAATTATTCTTGGAATCATTGAGATTCTCGGAAAAGCATACATTTCTTCACAGCTTGCAGATGCAATCGTATTTGCAGTTCTGATCGTGGTACTTCTTGTAAAACCTACTGGAATTCTTGGTAAGAATATCCAGGAGAAAGTGTAGGTGGCAGGAATGTTAAAGAATATGAATAAAACAACAAAAAACAACATGATTACATATCTTATGGTAATCGTAGTTTACGCAGTAATCCAGGTACTTGTTACAAGTGGAAGCCTGTCTAGCTTATTTACAGGATTACTTGTACCAATCTGTACTTACATCATTTTGGCAATTTCTCTGAACCTGGTCGTAGGTTTTCTTGGAGAACTGAGCCTTGGACATGCCGGATTCATGTGTATCGGAGCATTTACAAGTGCATTTTTCTCTAAATGCATGAAAGGTGTCATTGAGCCGAATCTTTTAAGATTCATGATTGCTCTTCTGCTCGGAGCAGTGTGCGCAGGAATTTTCGGAATCCTAATTGGAATTCCGGTACTTCGTCTGAACGGAGATTACCTGGCAATCGTAACACTGGCGTTTGGCGAGATTATTAAAAATGTAATTAATGTCTTTTATATTGGCAAAGATTCTAAAGGATTCCATTTTTCAATGAAGGATTCCGTGTCTTTGAACATGGAGCCGGATGGAAAGATTCTTCTGAACGGACCACAGGGAATCAGCGGAACACCGAAAGACAGTACATTTACTATTGGATTTATATTAATTCTGATCACACTTGTCATTGTTCTGAATCTGATCAGCTCCAGAACCGGACGCGCGATCATGGCGGTTCGTGATGACCGTATTGCAGCAGAATCCGTAGGAATCAATATAACAAAATATAAACTGATTGCATTTTCTCTGTCTGCAGCAATTGCAGGAATGGCTGGAGTGCTTTACTCACATAATCTGTCATCGCTGATGGCAACACCACAGAACTTTGGTTACAACATGTCTATCATGATTCTTGTATTTGTTGTTCTGGGAGGCATTGGAAGTGTGAGAGGTTCTATTATTGCAGCAGCAATCCTGACACTGCTTCCGGAACTTCTGCGTGGGCTGTCCAATTACCGTATGCTGATTTACGCAATTGTATTGATTGTCATGATGCTCTTTAACTGGGCTCCGAAAGCAATTGAGTGGAGAGAAAAACATTTGGCAAAATTCAAACAGAAAAAAGCAGTAAAGGAGGAAGCATAAGATGGCATTATTAGATGTAAAAAATCTGTCCATTTCCTTCGGAGGACTGCGTGCAGTAGACGGGTTTGAAATGCAGATCGAAAAAGGGGAACTTTACGGACTGATCGGACCGAACGGAGCCGGTAAAACAACGGTATTCAACCTTCTGACAGGTGTGTATAAGCCAAATGAGGGAATTATCAAACTGGATGGCGAGGATATTACAGGTAAGAAGACGATTGACATCAACAAAGCAGGTATTGCAAGAACATTTCAGAATATCCGTCTGTTCAAGCAGTTATCAGTACTTGATAATGTAAAAGTAGGACTTCACAATCACTATAAATATTCTACACTGGAAGGAATCTTACGGCTTCCAAAATACAAAAAAGTAGAGAAAGCCATGGACGAGAAGGCTATGGAAATCTTGAAGGTTTTTGATCTTGACGGTGAAGCAGATGTGCTGGCAACGAACCTTCCATATGGTAAGCAGAGAAAGCTGGAGATTGCCCGTGCTATGGCAACAGAGCCGAAGCTTCTTCTTCTGGACGAGCCTGCCGCAGGTATGAACCCGAATGAGACGGGAGAACTGATGGAGACGATCCAGTTCGTGAGAGAACATTTTGGAATGACAATACTTCTGATCGAGCATGACATGAAACTGGTATCCGGAATTTGCGAAGAACTGACAGTTCTGAATTTCGGTCAGGTACTGGCACAGGGAAAAACAGCAGATGTGTTGAATAACCCTGAAGTTATTTCTGCATATCTTGGAGATGAATAAGAGAACCGGAAACAAACGTAAAGAAAAGCCAGACAGGAGGAAATAAGAATATGGCAATGCTTGAAGTAAAGGATTTGGAAGTATATTACGGAATGATCCAGGCAATCAAAGGCATTTCGTTTGAAGTAAACCAAGGAGAAGTTGTGGCTCTTATCGGAGCAAATGGAGCCGGAAAGACAACCACACTTCATACAATTACAGGTCTTCTTCCGTCAAAGAAAGGAACTGTAACATTTGAGGGACAGGATATTACAAAAGTGCCTGCTCACAAAATTGTATACATGGGAGTCGCACACGTACCGGAAGGACGTCGTGTATTTGCAGATCTGAGCGTATACCAGAATCTGAAAATGGGTGCATACACAAGAAAAGACAAAGAGGAGATTGAACAGACGCTTGCTATGGTCTATGAGAGATTCCCTCGTTTGAAAGAAAGAAAAGACCAGAGAGCCGGAACACTCTCCGGTGGCGAGCAGCAGATGCTGGCAATGGGACGGGCGCTTATGTCAAAACCGAAACTGATCGTCATGGACGAGCCTTCCATGGGACTTTCACCAATCTTTGTAAACGAGATCTTTGACATTATCAAAGAAGTAAGAAAAACGGGAACGACAGTACTTCTCGTAGAGCAGAATGCGAAGAAAGCATTGGAAATCGCAGACCGCGCCTATGTATTAGAGACAGGTAAAATCTTGCTCAGCGGAGATGCAAAAGAGCTGATGAACGACGATGCAGTTAAGAAGGCATATCTTGGTGAATAGATGGCAAATGTGTAGAAGTTCAGGGAAGAGTAATGTTTTCTTCTATGAGTTTCAGATTGAGGCTTGTTAGAGCAAGACTTGCATAAATGAGATGTTACATATAGAATATAAGTAACAGAAAAAGATTGGGGGAATTGCTATGAAAAGAGTAGTAATAACAATCAACAGACAGTATGGAAGCGGTGGAAAGACCATCGGGTACATGCTGGCAGAAAAACTCGGAATTCCATGCTACAGCAGAGAAATCCTGCAGCGTGCCTCCGAGGAAAGTGGTATTAATGAGAGTATGTTCAATGCACGAGATGAACGCCTGAAAAGGTTACCGAAATTCCTGCTATCCACCAACGTATATAGCGGAGAACTCCTTCCACCGGAAAGCAAAGAATTTACATCGGATCAGAATCTCTTTAACTACGAAGCTGAGATCATTAAAAAATACGCAGCAGAAGGTTCTTGTGTATTGATCGGACGATGCGCTGACTTTGTCTTAAAAGACGATCCGGACATGATCAGCGTATACGTTCATGCAGATCACGATTTCCAGATGAAATCCGCATTAGAGCGTGTCAGCATGAGCGAAAAAGAGATGGAGAAATACATCGAACGAACCAACAAATACCGTTCAGACTTCTATCATTATCACACAGGAAGAAGCTGGGATGATGCAGAAAATTATGACCTGTGCATCAACAGCGGAAAACTTGGATTTGAGAAGACAGTAGAGTTGATTGAATCTTATATCAAGATAAAATAGTAAGATGGGGACGTAGCACTTTGCAAAAGTGTTACGTCCCCATCAACGATTCAGGGTGTCCCCAATTTAGTGTTTCAGACTTTTTCTATAGATCCACACAGAAGCTATTGCGCTGATAAGTTCTGTGATCCAGAATGCATTCCATACTCCGACAGCACCCCGGATACGGCTTAAAATAAAGGCCGCCGGCATAATGATAACTACATAACGCATCAGAGAAATGAGCAGTGACTGTACCCCTTTTCCGAGGCCTTCCAGTGCGCCGGAAGCAGTAACGGAGATACTGGAAACAATAAATCCGGAGCTGATAATGCGAAGTGCAAGACCGCCCGCCTGAATTGTTTCAGGATTCGTAGTGAACATTCCGATAAGACCATTTGCAAAAAACAGACACAGAAGTGTTCCGCCTGTCATGATTCCACCACACATAAGCAGCGCCAGACGGAAAATTTTTCTTACGCGCTCCATTTCTCCGGCACCATAGTTGTAACCAATGACTGGACGCATTCCCTGGACAATTCCACTTGCCGGAAGATAAAGGAACGTCTGCAATTTGTAGTAAATTCCAAGCACTACGACGTAAATGTCGGAGTAGGCGGAGAGAACACCATTAAGAAATGATACTAAAAATGAAGGCAGAGCCAGGTTTAAAATGGCTGGTACGCCAATTGTGTAGAGCCTAAAATCCAAGGATCGTTGAAGGGGCAGACAAGATTTTTTTAGCTTTACCGGAAGTGGCTTCTTCACATAATAGATTAGATAAACAATTACAGTAATAATCTGTCCGATGCCGGTTGCAAGCGCAGCACCTTTAATTCCGAGTTTTGGGAAGAATCCAATTCCGAAAATCAGCAGCGGATCCAGTATGATATTGGAAATACAGCCGCATAAAAGTGCAAACATCGTCTCATTCATTCGTCCTACAGCCTGAAATATTTTCTCAAAAGCCAGACTGATCATAATCACTGGCGCGAACAAAAACACAATTCTGGAATATTCTAATCCAAGTTTTATAACATTTTCATCTTTCGTAAATGCTCCTAAAAATGTTGGCATAATTGCAATGCTGATGATCAGAGCAAGAAATCCATGTATCACTGAAAGAATCATTCCGTGAGTTGCGGAAGCATTTGCATTTTCTTTATTGCCAGCTCCGAGATGGAATGCGATCATAGCGTTGATTCCGACGCCAAATCCAATGGCAGTCGCATTCACAAAGTTCTGTACCGGAAAAACCAGTGACAGGGCAGCCATTGCCTGCTCATTGATCTGAGCTACGAAAAAACTATCTACAATATTATAAAGCGAGTTCACCAACATTGAAATGACCATAGGAAGCGCCATAGAAGTCAAAAGAGGCAGAATCGGCTTTTCTTTCATAAATGTATCATTCATAAATATTTCCTCCTTAAAAATATGTTAACCGAATTATTTCGGGCATACAAAAAGCCGTACAATTATAAAAAGTCTATAATTGTGCGGCGAAAAAAAGTTGAACTGAAAAAGTCCACACTGTAGTTTTTAGAATATGTATTTTGTAAATGTTACTTTGAATCCGAAACATTAATCAGATTTAGCGAGATAAGAATAGCATAAAGATTTTTATACGTCAACCTGTCATTTTTATAGGACATCTAAATCTGTAAACTATAGATATAAGAAAGCAAAGAGACAATGGAAACTATATAAATTACAGATTATGTCTAAGGAGGATGAAGAATATGAAAGGATATGCAACATCAGAAGGTTACATGGGATTAGTGCAAGGAAGATATATGTTATTCGCAAGTGAAGTAGATTATAGAGAATATATGGAGGATTAGATAAAATCCTTTTGAAATTGGGCGGAAGGTTACATGTGTGAAAGAACCGGATAATTATTATGATCAGGAGGCTTAATTAAATAATGATGATTGCCTGATGATTGTACGTGTAAATGGAAGACGGGATATTCTTATTATGATACAATAAGGATAAACTATAAGAATAACAAAAGAGGTATTTCCATGGACTTTAAGTATTGTAAATTAGAAATCTTTCTTCCGCCATCGCACCTGGAAGTCTTACAGAAAGCTCTCCAGGAGGTTGATGCGGGACACATCGGCAATTATGATTCCTGTATGTCGGTGAGTCCGGTAACTGGTTATTGGCGTCCGCTTGACGGCTGTAATCCATATATAGGGACGAACGGAGAAATCAGTTGTGAGCCGGAGTTAAAAGTGGAGGTTACAGTATATACAGAAAATGTTGATAAGACAATCGAAGCGGTGAAGACAGTTCATCCGTATGAAGAGCCTGTTATTAATGTGATTCCACTTTGGAGGACAAGCTTTTAATCATGGATATCATTGAACGGGACATTTATGCCCTGATTGCCTCTGGCGATGGAATTAAAGCACGGGAGATTGCTAAGAAACTGAATAAAGACAGAAGCACAGTGAATCATTATCTTTATAATTCGCCTTATATGAAGGATTTGTGCTGCCGTAATGAGAATTATGAGTGGTACGGACTAATCAGGCAGAGCAGACCACACGTGGGGCTGGGTGATTATAGCGGATATTATGGAATAGTAGCTGAGTTTCTGGAACTTACTGAGAATGAATGGTTTCAGATGTTGACGGAAGGGCTGTGTCGGTATGGCAGCTAACATGATCGGTGTCAAGAAGCGGATTATTGCAGCGAATATGGGATTTATGAATGTTGCCATGTTCAATCCGAGAATTGTGAAGAAAAGTGGTTCTTATCAGACAGAAGAAGGATGTTTGTCACTGATTGGCGTGCGTCCATGTACCAGATATCAGGAGATTGAACTCGAGTATCAGGACATGAACTGGAAAAAACAGCGTCAGAAATATACTGGTTGGATTGCACAGATTATTCAGCATGAGATAGATCATTGTAACGGGATTGTAATTTAATTTACGCGTATTTTACACAATCATGAAATAAAATCAATATTCCCTTGTTATATTAGATGATGCAAGGTCGACAACTTGCAGAATAAGTTTGAAAATGCAGAGCAGGAGAGATGTTGATGATTAAATCGTATGTGATTGATACTAATATATTGATTCAGGCGCCGTATGCATGTCAGTGTTTTGAAGAAAACCGGGTTATTTTACCATTGGTCGTACTGGAAGAATTGGACGGACTCAAGAAAGCAGAAGGTGAAAAAGGGGCAAATGCCAGACGGGCCATACGTTTCTTAGAAAAGCTTCGAATGAAAGGTGACTTGTTAAAGGGAGTAGAGTTGGAAAATGGTGGTTTTTTAAGAGTCGAGGCTAATTGTGTCGGAGTGGAACTCCCTGAAAGTTTGCCGGAAGATAAAGCGGATAACAGGATTTTGAAAGTCTGCAAAGGGATTTCTGATGAGGAAAAACCAGTAGTACTTGTGACAAAGGATCTGGTGCTTCGAATAAAAGCTCAGATTATGGGGATTGAGGCGCAGGATTTTAGTACAGAGCAGGTAATTGCAGAGGAAGAACAGTATAGTGGCAGACAACAATGCTTTGTAGCGGAGGATAAGTTCAAAGATTTTAAGAAAAAAGGAGTTTCTGTCAAAGAATTATATTTGTCAGATGAAATGGGAAATAAAATTCAACCGGAACTTGTAGAAAATGAATTTGTTATTTTAAAAGCAGATCAGTCGTTGAAGAAAACACATCTTGGAAGAGTGGAAGGTAAGAAAGTTGTGCCTTTAAAATACAAAAAGAGTTTACCATATGGAGTGAAGCCAAGAAACTCAGGTCAGTATTTCCTTCAGGAAGCACTTATGAAACCGGCTGATGAGGCACCGCTTGTGATTGTAAAAGGTATGGCAGGCACGGCTAAGACATTTTATTCTCTCGCAGTTGGTCTGGAGAAGATCTTGAATAATCCGACGGGGGAATATCGCAGAATTCTGATTTGCAGACCGAATGCACAGTTTGATTCGGATATTGGATTTTTGCCGGGAGATGAGCAGGAGAAGATATCACCGCTAATGCGCCCAATCATGGATAATCTGGAGCAGTTAATTGATTCTGATGAGGAAGCTCGTTATCAAGATGAACAGGAACTTCAAGGAAAAATAGAAGAAATATTTGCCAGAGGAATCATACAGGCTGAAGCAATGAATTTTATAAGAGGACGTTCATTTGTAAATACATATTTAATCATCGATGAAGCTCAGAATATGACACCAAATCAGGTGAAAGGAATTATTACAAGAGCCGGAAAAGGAACGAAAATTGTGTTGCTTGGAGATCCGAATCAGATTGACCGCCCATTTCTTGATGAGAGAACGAATGGTCTCAGTTATGCATCGGAGTATATGAAAGGAAGTCCGCTTTGCTATCAGATTACGATGTCAACAGAAGAATGTGAGCGATCGGAACTGGCGATGGACGCAATTCGAAGATTATAAATAACAGAAGGGAACATATTTAAATTGGATAAAATAACTTATAAATCGATCAAAAAGATGCCGGAGGTGAATGCATATATTGAACAGGGAAATAGAGTTTTAGGAATCTTAGGATATACAGAACATTCCAGAGGACATGCAGTAAAAGTTGCCGAGACAGCAGGAGAAATTTTGGAAAAATTAGGATATAACGAACATACAGTAGAACTTGCCCAAATTGCAGGATATATGCATGATATGGGAAATTGTGTCAACCGTGTAGATCATGCACATAGTTCTGCCCTGATGGCATTTCAGCTGCTTCGGGAATGGAAGTTTCCAGATGAAGATATCGCGGCAATTGTCAGTGCAATCGGTCAGCATGATGAACAAACTGGGACTGCAGTAGATGCTGTTTCTGCGGCATTGATCCTGGCAGATAAGACAGATGTCAGAAGAAACCGTGTAAGGAATCCGATCAAAGAGAATTTTGATATGCACGATCGTGTTAATTATGCGGCAGTTGCCTCCAGTCTTCAGGTTAATGTTGAGAAAAAAGTAATCTTATTGGAAATTGAACTTGATGAAGAAATATGCTCTATTTTAGATTATTTTGAAATATTTCTGCAGCGCATGCTGATGTGTAAAAGAGCAGCAGAAATACTGGGGTTAAAATTTAAGATGAAAGCCAATGGAAATAAAATCTGTTGATTATAAAGAATAAAAAGTGCAAATAAAATGTAAATAAAAAGAAGTGCCACTGTGGGATGTGACACTTCTTTTCGTTGCCGAAGCATCTGGAAGAACCTGCCAGTGACAGGTTCTTCCGGTAAGAGGGGAAATTACATTTATGAGAAAATTCTATCTCACAGGAAAACACTCTCAATGGGAGAGAAAATTATCCTTCAATGGAGATGAATTTTTTCTCTGGTTCAGCTGGTTTTGCTTCTTTCTTTGGAATGAAGAGTTTCAAGATACCGTGTTTGAACTCAGCCTTGATATCCTCTTCTGTAACATCTTCTCCAACATAGAAAGTTCTCTGGCAGGCACCGGCGTAACGCTCACGACGAAGATAACGTCCGGTATCTTTCTCCTGTTCGTCCTGATCCAAACCTTTTGCTGCACTGATGGTCATGTAACCGTCTTTCAATTCAGCGGTGATTTCATCTTTCTTAAAGCCCGGAAGATCCATCTCTAACTCATAACCGTCTTTTTTCTCTTTGATGTCAGTTTTCATAAGGTTGTGAGCATGATGTCCGTAAAGTTTTTTCTCTGCACGACGCTCTGCTTTGTCATCGTAAAATGGAAAGTTAAAGAAATCATCAAATAAATTATCATTAAAAATGCTAGGTAACATAAGTCATTCCTCCTAAAAATATATACTAAAATCGTTATAATCAAATTACTCATCTATGTGATCCGCAGGCGGTTCTTTTGAACCGCCACGGTTACAAAGAAGGTGTAACAAATCTAAAACTTGTATACAGTTTTGCTGTGAAATTATCCTTCAATGGAAATGAATTTCTTCTCCGGTACAGCCTTTGCTTCCTTCTTAGGAATTGTCATCTTCAAAGTACCATTCTCGAAGCTGGCCTTAATATCTTCCTCTGTAACAGCATCTCCAACATAGAAGCTACGGTTGCAGGAACCACTGTAACGCTCACGGCGGATATATTTGCCATCTTCATCTTTCTCATCTTTGTTCTGATTAGATGTAGCATGGATTGTTAAGTAACCATCTTTCAGCTCTGCTGTGACATCTTCTTTTTTAACACCTGGAAGATTCATCGTCAGTTCATAATCATTATCATTCTCTTTAATGTCTGTGTTCATGAGGCTTGTATTGCTGTAATCCCATGAATTCCAACCATCATCAAACCAATTGTCCAATAAGTTTTCTCCAAAAATACTAGGTAACATCATAAGTCATATCTCCTTTCAAAAGACATTCATAAAATATATTTAAGCACTGTCGGAGAAATCCGATGTGTTGTGTACCAGAACCTTTCGGATCAGGAATCTTATCTTTCTTTTGTTCCCCTTCCTTTGTTCTAACTGTAATATAGCACCTATTATTAGCACTGTCAAGGGCTGAGTGCTAATATTTTTGTTATTTTTTTGCAAACCCTTTAAAATCAATGGTTTGCAGTATCTTATTTCTTTTGAAATTGTGATTTTTTCTGTTTTGACACCAATTTGACACCAATTTTTCTTTTTGTGGTGTCAAGCATTTAACACCATACTATCTAGTCTTGCAATCTCATTTTCAATCCTTGTCAGCTCTCCAATATGGTTATACACTTCCATTGTTACATCTATATGAGCGTGTCCCATAATATATTGAAGAACTTTTACGTCCATACGGCACTCTGCCATTCTGGTACAAGCTGTGTGACGCATTACATGAGCTGAAAACTTTGGTAACAGCTCTGCTTTCCTATGCTCTTTTTTTGCTCTCTCTACTTCGGTTTTGTTATATGCGTCTACAATGTTGTATAAAACACTATTTACGCCATTCGGCATAAGCGGTCTGCCCGATTTTGCTGTAAAGACAAACCCCGAATACCCGTCCACCTCAATGCTCTTATCCTTTGCAAGCATAAAATTGATTTTCCTTTGTTCCTCAAAGGCTTTTGCAACTTCTTGTGTCATAGGTATAATACGAATACCCGACTCCGTTTTTGGTGTTGAGATATGGAACTTGCAACCGTCGCCTAAATTCTTATAAATGAGCTGGTGGTCTACATTAACCGTTTTTGCCTTGATGTTTATATCTTTCCATGTAAGACCAATAAGCTCCCCACACCTTAACCCCGTACCAATCATTATGGTAAACATAGGATAATATGTGTTATAGACATTGCTCTGTTTTACAAACTCCATAAACTTTTCTTGTTGAGAAACTGTTAAGGCTTCTTTTTCCTCTGCTGGTTTTCCATAATCACTAATGGAACTTTTTGCAGGGTTCTTTCGGATAATATCATCATCAACAGCCATTTCTAATGCAGGATAAAGCAGGTTGTGAATATACTTGATTGTAGAATAAGCATATCCAGCTTTGGAAAGTTTCGCATAATACGCTTTAATATGTGAGGGTAAAAGCTGAACAACTTTAATATTTCCAATCTCGTCTTTTACTCTGTTTTCCCAAGCACGAACATAACTAACTCTTGTAGTATCAGCCAGCTCACGAGTTGCCATATAACGCTCAAACAACGTGTTAAGCGTCATTTTTTTGATTGCTCCGTCTGTCAATATATTATCTTCCATATCTTTTGCAATCTGCTTCTCTTTTTCTCGAAGCTCTGGTAAATCTTGTGCATAGACTGTCAATCTCTTGCCTGTTCTTACATCTGTATAACGATAACTGTATCTTCCATCATTACGCCAGTTTTCGCCCTCTCTTAATTTTCTTCCTTTTGGGTCTTTTCTACTAATTGCCATGAGAACCATTCCTTTCTGAAAAAGCCTCTTTTCTTGTTCTCACAGCGTGCTTTGTCCTTTCTTATTATAGTACACACGCCAGAGAACATAAATAGAAAATCGCTCTATTCTTCCAAATATAACAAGTATTTCTTGACTTTTTCTATGGAATAAAGAACCCTGCGACCTATCACAATTTTTGCTCCTGCCTGCTCGCCAATCTTTCTTGCAGTAGCACGACCACAAGATAACATAGCAGACAGTCCCTCTATATCAACAGCAATCGGCTGTTCCGTTGCTCTTATCTTCGTTTTATTCATATTCCAACACCTTACCTCGCTGGAACATCACATCATTTAACACATCAGTATTTAACATAATGTAACACCCCCCTTTACTGTGTGTCTATTTATAAGTTACATAAGCAGACAGACGGCTTTGGAAAGCTCCATTAGTATCTCAACTATTCCCATTCTTGTGGGCAGAACCGCACCATGCGGACGTATCATTATTCTGTGAGGATAGGTC
The DNA here is from genome assembly GCF_000420885.1 of Dorea sp. AGR2135. Lineage (NCBI taxonomy): Bacteria > Bacillati > Bacillota > Clostridia > Lachnospirales > Lachnospiraceae > Dorea > Dorea sp. AGR2135. Next base: position 184,841 of record NZ_ATVU01000004.1, read on the forward strand.
GTGGCAAAACGACTTTTCCAACAGTCGCTCTCGGATCACTGCGTGGGTCGCTCGCTTTCTTTTGGAAAGGTCGTGGCGTACAGTCCCCGTGGCTCGCTATCTCACAAACGTATCTGTCTGCTTTATTCAGTTGTCAAAGAGCTGTGGCGAAAGCGTGTTGCTTTCATGTAAAAGCAGGGCAGAGCAGGAAAGAGGGGGACATTAAACCATGCTCTGCTAAAAACTGCTTATTCTTCTTCGATTTCTAAGGCAATATCAAACCCTAAAATCATTTTGATAAGTGCTTCTCGGATAAGTCCCTTTAACTCCATATCTACAACAATATAGACATTGCCGTATTCATCATAGAGTGGACGCAAACAGCACTTTGATATGTACGGGTCATAAAATGCCAGTATTTTTTCAATCGCTTTTTCGTACCCGTCCATTGCTTGCGAAAGCAAATAGTAGGACGGCTTCTTAAATGTTTGCTTCATTTTACTGCTTCTCCTTTAGTATTTTTTTCATAGTTTCCAAAGCATGATGTCGGTTTCTAAATACACCGCTTTGCGTAATCTTTTGTAAGTTGGCAATTTCACTTTCTGTCATTTCCAAGAAGTAATACATTAACAGAGTATTTCTCTTTCTTTCTGGAAGTTTTTTCAAGGCTTCTGCCAGCTCATCATCAAGGACACGAATATCAATGCCACATACTGAAAAGATTGTATAATCTGTTTCGTAGTCGTCCCACACAGCAAAATTTTCAACGAAAATTTCTGGAAGTTCACAGAATGGAATTTCTTTATCTTTTCGTCGTTTCAATCCTTGTTGGTAGTCCTTTACAACATGACGGACAACTTTCTTCAAACAACTTTCAAAGCGACATTGAACTGTTTTCTGGAAGTCAGACGGTTTCATCAATCTCACCCCCTTTCCACTATGATTTGAAAAGTGTTTATCCCTCTTTCCGCACCATATAGGGAATGAAAGGTGTGATTTAATGACCTCTTTTGAAAAATTTTTAAATTTTTTTCGAGTATGAAAAAAGCCCGCACAAAACATATAGTCTGTACGAGCCTTTAAAGCTAAAACATATTCAATTTTTAATAGTGTGCTATTAGGTGGAATTTGATTGCAAAGAATTGTACTTAAAGCTTTCCATAATGCAAGCCCCCTTAAAGCACCGTATCAATGTTGGCATGGTTTTCAAATTACTCTGAAAAATTATGAACTGTTCCTTTTGGAAATGTAATGGTCAGTCTTGTATATTCTTTTTCCGTAGAAGCAATATCCAATTTCAAGCCCAACCTATCGCATAATTTTTTCGATAGATACAGTCCCATACCCGTTGCATTTGCCTTGTTTCTATTTGAACCCGTAAAACCTTTTTCAAATACACGGGATAAATCAGACGCTTTTATTCCACAACCATTATCTTCAATCACAAGCAATATATTTGTACCATTGTCTTGACTGTATATCGTCAGTTTATTTTCTTGCTTATCAAAATACTTAATCGCATTTTGCACGATTTGAGATAGAATGAATGTCAGCCATTTTTCATCAGTATAAATGACATTTTCTATGTCATGGATATTGATAATTGCTTTTCTTTCCATAAGCGAATGACGGAATTTCAGAATGACATTATGTATCACTTCGTCTAACTGCAACTGTTTTACAAAATAGTCCTTTTCCGTATTTTCGCTTCTTGCATAGTAGAGCATTTGTTCCACTAACTGAAATATTTTGTCTGTTTCTTTTTTTAATGTGTAATTTTTTGTATTGTCAAACGTCAAAGACAATGCTCCTATCGGTATTTTAATTTCATGGACGAAACTTTCCACATATTCTTGATAGTCCTGCTTTTCCTCTGTGATTTTGCCGATTTCATCATTCATAGATTTGCAGGCTTTTTTTAGTGCGTAGCAATAGGCTTTATTTTGAAATTCTTTTGGCTTTGGTAAAACGTCTGCAATATAATAGGTTTCTTCCAGTCCGTCTACTAAATCAATAATATGTTGTGAAGCGTTACGTTTCTTCCGATACAAACACCATTGAAAAAGCCCTTGTATGCTGATGAACAGAATTACCAACGATACAACAAACAGCGTATCTACACCGTAGAAAATCAAGAGAAATGCTACTACGGCAAGAAAGAAAAGCTGAAATAATATCTCTGTTATTTTTTCTTCTAAAAATGTAAAAAAGCTCACAGTTTCCAACCCTTTCCTCGTATATTTTCCAATAAATGAACAATCCCGATTTCTTTCATTTTCTTTTTTAGACGAGTCATATTAACCAGTAATACATTTTCGTCTAAATAATATTTGTCGTTCCACAGCTTTTCCAATAGTTCTTCTTTGCTAATAACTTTATCTTCGTTCATAAAGAAGTAGTATAAAATACGAAATTCATTTCTTGTCAGTTCAATGCTTTTCTCTTGATACTTCAGAATGGATAAATGTAAATCAAGGGTACAATCTTTTTTGACAAGCTCACGGAAATTATTCGGGTTTGACAACTGCAATGCACGCTTGATCTTCTCAAGAAGAATAAGCGTGTCATACGGCTTTGTGATGAAGTCAATCCCACCCACTTGAATACTTTTCAATTCGTCAGCATTTGTATCTCTGCTTGTTACAAAGATAATAGGTACTGGCATGACTTGTTTTATTTTCCTGCATACTTCGTAGCCATTCTCATACGGCAGGTTAATATCAAGCAGAACCAGTTCTATGGAATATTGCTTTAATTCCTCTGTCAGATTTCCAAAGTCAGTCAATAAAACTGTTTCATATCCTTGTGTGTTCAATAGTTTAGAAAGCTCCAAACGAGTGATTTCATCATCTTCGATAATCGCTATTCTCATTTCAACACCCCCTTGATTTACCATTATAATAATTCCACAGCAGGAGAGCTAGAAAAATCTAACTCTCCTCATTGATATTTCGTTTGAAACCGATATACGTCGCAATCCAATAAATACCATAGATAAAGAAGAAAATCGCCAAACCACCAGCAAAATAGAACAGGTAGATAAATTCATTTGCCAAAAGAACGTTATAAACATTGTTAAGTGAAGCTAACATACAGAAACTTGCAATAACCGAATAAACAACTGGAATTCCAAATAATATCAATAATTGTTTTTTGATTGTCTTAAACAATGACTTGTCATTTACTCCTAATCTTCGCAAAGTCTGATAGCGATATTTGTATTTAGTAGCATCACTTAAAGATTGCACAGCAAGAATTGTTCCCACAGCAGAGATTAAAATAAAAGCAATATATAAACAGATACTTGCCATGATAGCAGTCATAGTATTTTGTTCTTCTATAACAGTACCTCTTACTGATACTCTATAATATTCATTATGAGTTGTCCCGTCTTCATCTTCTACCACCAATAAATGCTTTAATTCTGTATCTATCTTTTCTTTTAATTTTGCAGTCGTTTCTTCTTTTGTATCAACAATTAAATGTTCTTCTGATATTTCTAATCCCTGCACATATTCATCAGGAACAATGACTGTAAATCTTCCTGTATTATTCATACTGTACCAAAAAGATTTTGTATCAATCCCTTTTAAGCGAAGTTCATTGTTAGCAAATTGAATGGTCTGCATATCAGCATTATCTTCAACTTTGTATAATAGTTGACTATCAGTTACAAGGAAATACTCATCTTCTGTTAATTCAACAGTATTCATATTTCGTAATTTCAATAATCTGTTATAATCACTTAACTTCATTACTGGGTCATAATCATAAAACTGCACATCGTAATAATCTTGTATTTGATGTTTAGGTTCTTTATAAACATTATATTCAATGGTTTCCTTGATTGTATAATCTTCATCTATAACATCAAGATATTCTTTATAATCATCAAAAGGTTGTGTCCAATCAAAAACTTCTACATCATAAGGAGAGGTTAATTCAATGCTCGTCTGATATAAACCTTTATAGATACTGGAAAAATTCAGACATAGCAAGGAAAGTAATATCAGCATAGAAAGCGTTCCGAATGTAAAACTCATTGTTCTTGCCTTCGACGCAAAAGTTCTTGTTACAAATAGGTTGTCATTTTGATATTTCATTTTTTTACTTTTTAGTAGAATTGATAATAACATATCCGCACAAGTTGCAGAAATACCATAAATACTGATTATTAACATAATCACGCAAATCATTAAATAAGTCATAGTTGACTCATCACTGAAATTTTCAAAACTGCAACGTGAGTTCCAAAGCAGAAGTGAGGAAACCCCCAGTACAGCACTAACCATAAAGATAATGTTTCTTTTTTTATTATTACGGAACATTTTCTTTTCATTCTGTTTATCAAAGTAAAGAAAATCATGTACCGTCATTTTTCTTATTCTTCGTAAAAGGTTAAGTAAAACCAATACATATATTGCCAAAAAGTAAATTACAAGTAACCCTACGGAAAAAAGGTTTAATGAAATGAATATAACCTCTGGAATACCTAATAATTTTACAATGACTAATGACACAAACTGGCTAAACAGAAAACCAAGTGGAATAGCTAGTATAAGTGCTAAAAAGCCTAATAATATATTCTCCATGACAAGTAGACGTGCAACTTCTTTTTTCTTTATCCCAAGAAGCATATATGTTCCAAATTCTTTACTTCGTTTCTCAAACATGAACCTTGTCGTATAGTTAATCAAGAAACACACAACAAATACAATAATGATATTTACAAAAGTTAGAACATTCTTGAATGAGTCCATACCAGATGATAGCTTTACAACTTCATCAGAACTTGCTATAAGATTAAATGCCAGTATGAGTGAAAATGAAATTGTAATGGTTATCAGATAAATCAAATAATCCTTTAAATTTCTTTTTGTATTTCTAACCGCCAATTTACCTAACATTTCCCACTTCACCTCCGAGCAAGGTTAATATATCCAGTATTTCATTGAAGAAATCTTTTCTGCTTTTTTCCCCTCTGAAAATTTCATTGAATAGCTTACCGTCTTTCAAGAACAAAATACGTTTACAAAAAGACGCACTAAACGGGTCATGTGTTACCATTAAAATAGTAGCCTGCATTTTCTTATTGATGTCAGACATTGTTTCCAGTAACAATCTGGAAGATTTTGAGTCCAAAGCTCCCGTCGGTTCGTCGGCTAAAATCAGCTTTGGTTCATTGATTAAAGCTCTTGCACAAGCACAACGCTGTTTTTGTCCGCCCGAAACTTCGTAAGGAAATTTTGATAAAATATCACGAATACCCAATTTATCAGCGATAGCATGAACCCTTTTCTCAATATCAGCAGGGTTCTGTTTGTTGATTACCAATGACAAAGAAATGTTTTCTTCAATCGTTAAAGTATCTAAAAGGTTGAAATCTTGAAAAATGAACCCTAGATTTTCACGTCTGAAATCAGCAAAATCTTTATCTTTGATTTTGGTAATATCTTGATTGTTGACTGTAATGTGTCCGCTGGTTACAGTATCAATCGTAGAGATACAGTTTAATAGGGTAGTCTTTCCAGAACCACTAGCTCCCATTATTGCGACAAATTCGCCCTTGTCTACATACATAGAAATACCGTCTACTGCCTTTGTGATATTTCCAGAGTTACCCCCGTAGTATTTTTTTACTTGCTCTAAATTTAAAATGTGTTCCATTAAAAATCGCTCCTTTCTTCCTGCCACATTTATTTGTTTTGGAATACAATTAAATTATAGCAAGGGCAGTATTCAATTACACTTACAGTTTTGAAAGTAAACAGAGAATAAAAGAGCCGTGATAATGCAGATCACAATTCTGTGAAGCATTTCCACGACCCTTTTATTATAATTTTACCTTTGTCTTTTTCGTAATGGTATAAATGTATTCCTCTGGTGTAGGGCGTTTATTTCCAAAATACTTTTTAAAATTTGCCTGCACTTTTGGGTCGTTACTGTTCATAGCTTCATCAATCGTTGCTTCAATATCCGCCCGAACATCAGCCAATGATACACCGCCAGCTTTTGCACCAGCTTTCAATGCTTTTTTTATATCTTGCTTTTTAAGTCCTAGCATAGTATTTCCTCATCACAATTTATCGAATGTTTTAAAAATGTTTTTCAAAATGTTTATATAGAACAATTCCTAAAAAAGTTTGTAGTAGAAATAAACCAAATATAATTCCTATAATCCATGCTTCCACATGAAGTAATGCAAGGACAAAAGCAACAAACAAGTACACAAAAGTCATTAACTGATACACTAAAGAACCAGCTTTCATTCTTAAAAATATTTTTCTTTCATCAACACTATTGATGTGATTTTCTCTATTTATACTTTCCAACTTTTCTTTATTTTTTGGCATTTCATAATAACAGATTTTAAATAATTGAATACATGAAGCAAAAGCTAAACCAAGCCCTATTGCATAAAAAAGTGTAGAGTAATAGTCAGTATCAATAACGAAATATCCAAAACATATAAAGATTATGCCTATAATAATTTCAATGATAAATGGTAATTTTTTCTTCATTTATTTTTCCTCTCCTATATAGAACTAAAGACTTATAGCAAATCAATATACCTTTAGCTCACATTTTTTTCTCAATCATATTGCTAACTATAATTAAAACAATCGGTTGTACGGCAATAATCACTCCCGTAATAATTGCTGGAATTAAATAATCAAATGAAATAAATATAACTGTTGCAATACTTAATAGTACCATAGTAATCATATTCGTGATATTTCCCGACTTTTCTTTAATTGATATATTGCGTTCGTCCATTACATTTACTTTGTAATCTATATCATTTTTCATCATTTTGTTATGCAAAAGTTGTATATGAGAAGCAGTCCGTAAAGGTTGGTGTTATCGCCCGTTTTGGGACTGTCGCTAGGTCTGCTAGGCTTTTCTGGTGTCTGTGGTGTTTCGGGTTTCTCTGGTTCTTCTGGGACTTCTGGCTTTCCCTTAAAGGTAATCGTCTGTCCCTTATCTTCAATATTCTTATGCTCGGTAACTTTCTTCGGTTCGTCTGGATTGCTGAAATCGTACAATTCTTCAAAAGTTACAAGCTGTTTTCCGTCAAGGGAAGTAGCGTCAAAGGTAAAGGCAACTTCCACTTTCATAGTTTCGCTGTCAGCAGTAAATGTATAATCATTTTCCACACGCTTTCCATTGATTAGAAGTTCGGCATTTTCTTCTTTCAACATCTGCCAGCCCACAAGTTTGTACTGTGTACCGACTTCTAAGCCCTCTAAGGTTACGGTATCAAGGATTGTTACCTCTTTTCCTGCTTCAAGCTCTTTGTTGCCGTCCTTATCGGTAGCAGTCGTATGAATTTTGATGATACGCTCTGTAATCAATACGGTTTGCCCGTCGTCCTCAATGTCCTTGTGTTCCGCAACTTTTACGGGTTCTTCTGGATTGCTTAAATCGTATAATTCCTCGAATGTTACCAGATTTTTACCGCCAAGCTCGGACGCATTGAATGTATAAGCAATTTCCACGTTCATAGCTTCATCATCAGCGACAAAGGTATAGTCGTTTTCTACACGCTTTCCGTCAATGATAAACTCGGCATTTTCTTCTTTCAGCATTTGCCAGCCTACAAGCTGATATTTTGTGCCTTTCTTCAAACCGTCTAATTTGACTGTATCAACGATTGTTACCTCTTTTCCTGCAAGGATAGTCTTTTCGCCGTCCTTGCTGGTCGCTGTGGTATGGATAGAGATTTCTTTTTCGTATTCATCAGTCAGCGTTCCTAAATCAATCACAAGATTATTTCTTGATACCACGATTTCAAATGGTGGGATAAGCTCAAAACCTTTGTTGCTTTCACATTTCAATTCTTCAATGATGTAAGTATCGTAAGGCAACGCACCCTTGCTGTCGTCTGGTTCAGAAGTCCCAAACCATACACCGTCCTCGCTGGTCTTGCCTGCGTTGGTATTGTGCTTATGGGAAGCCCAGTCAGCAGAAGTGGAGAATTGCCCGTTATCATCAGTTACCACAACATGACTTTCCCCAGTCGTCTTGCTTGTGATCCTAAACGGAACATCAGCAAGACGCTTGTGTGTGCCTGCACCGATTTTTACGCCCTCAATATCCCCACGCTTAATCTGATTATAGATAGAATGGGCTTCGTCGGTTAAGTCCACGATTTTTCCATTTTCTGTGATTGTAAAATCAATCGGTTTTGCACCGTCAGTTAAGTAACCGTCGGGAGCTTCACTTTCAACGATACGGAATTCTCCATAAGGTAAAAGGTCAGCAGAAGTAGAAGCGATACCCTCAAGGTCTGTATGGATTGTTTTTACCACTTCATTTTTCTTGTATAGCTTTCCCTCAACTAAAACAGAATTATCATTTAAGGAAATGATGTCAAAGGCAGTATCTTTCAAAGTGGCACTTCCTTGTGGCTTTGTATCGCCCGTTTCTAAATCTCGTTTCTGAATTTTCACACCGCCACGGATAACCTTGTCTGATACGGAAAACTGGTTACTTCCAGATAGTACGGCAAGGTCGCCGTCCTCGGTAATCTGTGTAAGGTATAAGCCCTTAATCTGTTCGGACTTATCGCCAGCCTGCATATATGCACCGTCTAATAAATAGCCATTTGGTGCTTTTGTTTCCTCAATGGTTAGCGTCCCAAGTGGAAGAACGGCTTTTCCGTCCTGCATATAGAAGCTGTCGCCAGATACCTTGTAAGCGTCCGCTAATTTTGTGATGTAGTGGGTTGTCCCGTCGCTGTATGTTTCAGTAATTGTCTTTGTAACCCATGTTCTTGTAGCTTCGGCAGGGAGATTGTCTTTATTATAGAAGCCTGCATAATACTTCCATGTAAATTCCGCACCTGCTAGAAAAGCGTTCCCCTGCGGATTGTCTTTCTGTGTTTCCATATCTATTTTGAAAAGCTCAATCAAAGTGTCTGTTACTTTCGGTGTATCAGATACTTTTAAGGTCGCTGTTTCGCCAGCTTTGATTGTCAATGGATAGACTGTTTTATCCACTTTATATCCTGCTGGTGCGGATAATTCCTTGATATAAACTGTGCCAGCCGTTACCTCTACAACGCCCGTATTTCCGTTTTCATCAGTCGTAAGGGTGGCAAGCTGTTTTGTGCAGTCCTTATCAGAAAAGACATCGTAGGTTGCACCAGTGATTGAGTAATTCCCGTTACCGTCTGTAATGCTGGCATTACTGGAAGTCTTTTGCAGTTTCGCATTTCCGACATTCAGTTTCGCCCAGAATTGCCCTAATTCCTGCCCCTCGCCAGAGTAGATATAACCGCCACATTCATAGCGTCCTTTATTCTCTTTGACAAAGGCTTTTACACCAGCAAAAACTTCGTCCTGCGTTGCCTTTGGAATTTCATCATAAGAAGCTCGCACGTTATCGCATTGCCAGCCAAGATGTACGCTCAATCTCTGCCAAACAACACATTGTTCCAACAGATAGACTTGCTTGTAGTTCAGTTCCTTGTGAGCTTCGCTATACTGTTTGACATACTCTAAGGATAACGCCACATCTGAAATCTGGTCGGCACTCATGCGTGAACTTGGGTCAGCTCTGGTCTTGTAGCCATTCTTAAAATCTGTGTTAATGTCAATACAATAGGCAGTTTCGCCCTCAACTTTCATCATGCCCTCATTGAATGTAGAACCGATAGAACCGTCATTCATTACTTTTTCAATGATACCGACACGCTCTGCACTTTCCGTCCAGTATTGCTTGTTTTCTGCATGAACGGGTGTAGTTGGTAAAGCAGTAACGACAGTTGCAAGAGCTAAGAAGCCCGTACACAATCGTTTTAACATCTTTTTCATAAATCTAATGCTCCTTTCATTTTGGGTAATAAAATAGCCGTCCAATAAGAACGGCTGGAAATAGAAAAGGAACGTCATGTTAGGCGTTCCATATCTATAAAATATTCAATTTTTTATACTGATGTGTTATTCATCAAATATCAAATTAAGGTTATTTGACACCAATTTTGACACCAATTTTTTGTATATTGACGATTTTTGATGAAATGTGATAAATTCATAAAACCCGTGAAAAGCCTGTAAATAGGCACTTTACGGCACTCTATGAACTAAGACAAAAGCTACGCTGTAATAACAAGAGGTGAGTGCTAATTATTTTGTGAAAAATCTGTGAACTGTTTTTTTGGATAAAAATAAGAGGTTGTGGCACTGAATTTTCAATGCTGTAACCTCTTATTTTCAATGTTAATATTTTTTTGCTGCTTTTCCAACATATTCTTTTGTGTCCATGTTTTCAAATCCCTTTCGTTTTCAGATGAATTTCATTATACAGTATTTTATTCGACAGAACAATATGATTATACTGAATACATCGCAGAAATACACTGCTTTCTACACTAGATAAAAGGTGTGATTTATGATAAAATGAATCAATACGGCAAAAGATAAATCAAGAATAGCCGGGATTAATTTAAAGCCAGGGCATAGAGGCTTTGGGCGTGAGAAAGGGAAAGCCTGATCTGCAATAAGAGCAGATCAGAGGTAAAAGAGAGATGGAAACACAAAAGAACAAAAGAAGCACCTTTTCGGGGAAGATAGGTTTCGTACTGTCTGCGGCGGGTGCATCAGTAGGATTGGGAAATATTTGGAGATTCCCGTATCTTGCAGCAAAGTATGGTGGAGGAATTTTTCTTCTTATTTATATTTTGCTCGCATTGACATTCGGTTACACAATGATTGTTGCCGAATCAGCTTTGGGACGTATGACAAGAAAAAGTCCTGTAGGAGCATTTAAAGCATTTGGAAAGAAAGCGGGGTGGCTCTCCTTTGGAGGCTGGATCAATGCAATCATTCCAGTGCTGATCGTACCATATTATTCCGTGATCGGAGGCTGGGTCATTAAGTATCTGATTGAGTATGTGAAGGGAAATGGTACAAAACTGGCGGCAGATGGATATTTTTCTGAATTCATTTCAAATGGAGCATCGACAGAAATCTGTTTTGTAATTTTCTGTATGTTCACATTGTCGATCATCTATGCAGGTGTGAGAAATGGAATCGAAAGAGTTTCAAAGTTCATGATGCCGATTTTGGTCGTTCTGTCTGTCATTATTGCGATTTATTCGGTGACAAGACCAGGAGCTATGGCAGGAGTGAAATATTTTCTCGTGCCGAATCTGAAGAACTTTTCATGGATGACGGTTGTGACAGCTATGGGACAGATGTTCTATTCCCTGTCTATTGCTATGGGTATTCTGATTACATTTGGCTCTTATATGAAAAAAGACAGTTCCATTGAAGATTCTACAAGAAATGTAGAAGTATTCGATACAGCAATTGCAATTATGGCAGGACTTATGATTATTCCGGCAGTTTTTGCATTTTCCGGAGGAGATCCGGATACACTGCAGGCAGGTCCGGCATTGATGTTCATTACAATCCCGAAAGTATTTGCAAATATGGGATTTGGAACAGTTGTAGGAATTTTATTCTTCCTGTTGGTATTATTTGCAGCAGTGACAAGTTCTATTGCGCTGACAGAAAGTGCAGTTTCAACCTTTGAAGATGAGATTGGCTGGAGCCGAAGAAAATCTACAGCCGTAATCGGAATTATAATGATTGCCCTTGGAACATTATCCTGTCTTGGATATGGACCGCTGGCATTTGTAGAAATCATTGGAATGCAGTTCCTGGATTTCTTTGATTTCCTGACAAATTCAGTGATGATGCCAATCGCAGCTATGATGACAAGTATATTTGTATCAAAAGTAGTTGGCATAGACCGCATAGAAGAGGAAATCAGACATGGGGAAGCTGCGTTCCGCAGAAAGAAGATATTTGTAGTCATGATTAAATATCTCTGCCCGATTTTTGCTATGATTATTCTGGCAAGTTCCGTGGCAAACGCATTTGGCTGGATTTCCATGTAAATATGTAATTTATATACCATAAAATCATCCCTGGCAGGTACACGCGTGATAGTATCTGCTATGGGATTATTTTATTTTGAGGAGAATTCTATTTTCACATAAAAGAAATGCTTGGCAGGTTAAATCCACATAGATTACAGACCAGTATTATGGTATGATAAAATAAGCTTAACAAATCAAGAAAGTACGTAAGAAAAGGAGCACTTTACTATGGGAATTGACTGGGAAGAAATATTGGATATAGAAGGCGCAGATATGACAGAGGTTTACAATGAGAATATACCGGAAGAGGATTCTAAGTATTATGGACTAGTAGTAGAAAATCATTATTCAGGATCAGGGGATACTGTTGGGGCATATATTTATAGCATAATGTGGCACTTTAACCAAGCTGTAGCTTCCTGGTGTTATCGCGGTCTAACACATGTGTTAGAGAGAGATACCGAGGGCCAGTACCAGTAATCCTACTAAGTAAAAGCCCCCACGGTAAATGTAATTCTTTTGCATTAAGCTAATTTTTCTCCAGTTAACATCTCATAGCTCTGTAAGTATTTGTCGATTGTTTTCTCGACGATTTCATCCGGAAGGGTCCAGTCATTATCCGGATTTGCTTTCAGCCAGTCACGGGCGAACTGCTTGTCGAAGGACGGCTGTCCATGACCCGGCTCATAACTATCTGCTGGCCAGAAACGGGAGCTGTCTGGTGTGAGCATCTCGTCACCAAGTACCATGTTACCGTTCTCATCAAGACCGAATTCAAATTTTGTATCAGCAATGATGATACCGCGTGTCAGTGCGTAGTCCGCACATTTCTTATAAAGAGCGATGGTGTAATCGCGAAGCTTCTTGGCATACTCTTCGCCTTTTCCAGGGAAGTATTTTTCAAGATGAGCAATGCTCTGCTCATAGGAAATATTCTCGTCGTGGTCACCAATCTCAGCTTTTGTAGATGGTGTGTAGATTGGTTCTGGAAGTTTGTCGGACTCTTTTAATCCTTCCGGAAGAGTGATTCCGCAGACTGTTCCATTTTCTTTATAGCTTGCCCATCCGCTTCCTGTAATGTATCCGCGGACAATGCACTCGATTGGAAGCATTTCAAGCTTGCGGCACATCATACTGTTGCCATCGAACTCTGGTTTCTGGAAGAACTCAGGCATATCTTTTACATCAGTAGAGATCATATGGTTTGGAATAATGTCTTTTGTCAGATTGAACCAGAACTTGGACATCTGAGTTAGAACAGTTCCTTTTTTTGTAACGACGTTATTAAGAATCACATCAAAACAGCTGATGCGGTCCGTAGCAACCATAATCAGGCTGTCACCGTTATCATAGATTTCACGTACTTTTCCTTCTTTGATTGGTTTCATCTTAATACCTCACTATTATCAATAATTTTATTCGGGTTATCCTGGCGTGGTTTATATCGCCTACTTATAAGTTAAGCAGATTTTATTACAAAAAACAATAGCTAATTGCTTCAAAACATGAAAATTCATGCTGTTTTATAAGGATTATAAAACAATATTGTAAGCATTTATAAACGCAGCTTATCTAATGAGACATATTTTTCAACAATCGATAGTTGATATTCCGCTTGTTAGAAAAACAGCAGGTCAGAGCATGTCATCGGAGTGGGAACCAAAGTATAACTTCAAAGACTCCGGATACATTTTCAGAGGCGAAGGCTGAACTTGTTTTCTGAGAAATGTTATGGGTTCCCGGGCTGTCTGATGATGTTTTCTTTGTCAGAAGCATTTCGCCGTCCATCATCTGCATCATCCGCTGGACATTACGAAGTCCGATATTGCTGCTTCCGACATCAGAATGTTCTTGCTTGATTGCATTGGAAACAGTCACAGTAAAGCGCTGTTTACGGACGGAACTGCGGATGATGACCGGAGTTCCTTTGTCTCCATATTTTAAAATATTAGAGAACAGATTGGTAAAAATGCGATTGATCATTGTTTTGTCGCTGAGCAGAATACCAGTCACTTCTGGAATTTTAACATTTGTCGTAAATCCGGCCAGACTAATGAAATCGCAATTTTCCTGAATACATTGAAAAATGTAATCGGTAGACAGCCAGGACATGTCAGGAGTTTCCTGCTCTTCGGAAACAAGGGCGTAACTGAACATTTGATCCGTCAGTTCTTTAATATCGGAAGCTTTTTTCAGACACCGGTCCAGATAATCCTCCTGCTTTTCAGGAGTTCTTCCAAGCTTTAATACTTCCAGATATCCGGTCAGAATTGTAAGTGGCGTCCGTAAATCATGGGAGAGTGCTGTGATCAGATCCTGATTTGCTTTTCGGCTTTCTTGCTCACGGACAATATTTTCATTTAAAGAGATACGAAGATGATTCAACTCATTTGCCAAAATGCCAATTTCATCTTTACTATATTGCGGAACCGGGTGGGTCAGATCCCCTGTGGACATCAGCAAAATTTCCTGCTCCAGAGCCAGTACTTCGCGCATCTTCCGGTTCATGAAGAACAGGACGATTCCAAGAAAGACCAGGACACTTAAAAGTAGCGAAAGAAACATATAAGGGTAAATGAAAAGGGCACGCTGGTAATTGGCAACAACGACTTGAGCTTTTCCGTTTTGAAATTGGAGATACCCTTGACGAAAATCTTCCCCTTCCCCATCAGTTAACCTGTATCCAAGATCGAAAAAAGTCCGGAAACCGGAATGCTTTTCGTCCATAATTTTTGCATATTGTCCTGTAATATAAAGGCCATCCTCCTGTTCGTAAAGATAAATGCTTGTGTATTTATCTGCCAGATCTAGAAGGGGTTTAATTGCTTTTGCGGCAGATTCATCGTCTGAGGATTCTGGAAGTGATAAATTTTGTGCAGTTTCGTCCAATTTCGTCCAGAAATCTTCGTCATCAATCTGGGACTGTAAAATTTCAAAATTGCCTGTCCAGTTTACCAGAGTCCATTTATTTAGCCAAAGCAGTTCGAATAATGTTGCAGAAATCGTCAGAGCCAGAAGCAAGATCAAAAGAAAACGGTTCTGTAATTTCATGGTACTGAATTTTTTTTTCATGTTGTTACCTCATTGTTACTGAATGAAAATTATTAGTCGCAACGATACCCTTTTCCCCAGACTGTTTTAATTAGTTCAGGATTACCGGGATTATCCTCCACTTTGGAGCGTAAGTTTCGAATATGTACGGTGACAGTATTATTTGCACCGTAGTAATAAGGCTCCTGCCAGACAGACTCAAAAAGACGCTGGGCAGAAAATGTCTGGTGGCGGTTCGCGACCAGCAGTTCCAACATGGAGTATTCCGTTTCTGTAAGGTCTAAAAGCTGCCCATTTTTATGAACCTCCCGGACAGTCTGGTTTATTTCCAGATCATGAAAGAGCAGGATACGATGCCTGGAGTCAGAAGCATTCGATGTACTAGATATTGGATCAGCAGTCGGATTAACAGAAGCACTATTGACACTTTGATTGCCGCTTTCATTTTTCCCTTTGTATACCTGGTAACGCCGAATCAATGCCTTGCTCCGGCTGATCAGTTCGTTGTAGGAAAATGGTTTTGCCAGATAATCATCACCACCACTGGAAAAGCCAAGTGTCTTATCGCTTTCCTTTGTGCGGGCACTTAAAAACAGAATTGGCGCATTGCTCAGTTCCCGGATTTTCCGGCATGTCTGATAGCCATTTGGCCCCGGCATCATAATATCCAGAATAATCAGGTCGAAATCCTGCTGCTCAATGAGTGTAAGTGCCTGCGCCCCATTTGCCGCTTCAGATACTTCGAAACCTTCCCCACCAAGCAGCACATTTATAATTTCCCGGATTTCCGGGTTGTCATCTACGATTAAAATACAAGTCTTATCCATAGAAATAACTCCTTTCGATAGATCTATTATACAGGAGTTTAGAAAAAATAAAAAATCTTCTTAAGAAACTTTAAGATTTAATTAGGCATTTTCTTAAGGGATGAGTGTTAAACTTTGGGCATACTGAATGATAAAGCAGAGATGATGAGTAGTGTCTTCTGCAGGGACTGAATTTATGGAGGTATGCAAAATGGACAGAATCAGTATTGTGGTTCCGTGTTTTAACGAAGAGGAAGCGTTGCCGGTGTATTATCGGGAGATGAAGCGCGTCATGGGCGAGCTGTCAGAGATTTCCTTTGAGATCCTTTTCGTGGACGATGGTTCCAGCGACAAGACTTTAGAAATATTGAAACAATTAAATGCAAAAGATGGAAGATGTGAATATTTATCTTTCTCCAGAAACTTTGGAAAAGAAGCAGCTATATACGCGGGGCTTAAACATGCAAGTGGAGACTATGTGGCAACGATGGACGTAGATCTCCAGGATCCACCTGGACTTCTTCCGGAAATGTATCGTATTTTGAAGGAAGAACCTTATGACAGTGTTGCAACAAGACGTGCCACCAGAACCGGAGAGCCAAAAATCCGCTCCTTCTTATCTGAGTCATTTTATAAGTTTATTAACAGCATTTCCAAGACAGAAATTGTCAATGGTGCAAGAGATTATCGGCTGATGAAACGGATTATGGTGGACGCCGTATTGGAAATGAGTGAATATAATCGTTTCTCGAAGGGAATTTTCGGCTGGGTCGGATTCCGTACAAAATGGCTGGAATTCCAAAACGTGGAGCGTTCGGCAGGAGAAACAAAATGGTCTCTTCGGAAACTATTTTCTTATTCGCTGGAAGGAATTACCGGATTTTCAGTAGCACCTTTGTCCCTGGCATCTGTTATGGGAGTAGGGTTCTGCGTGTTGGCATTTATTATGATTGCAGTAATCATAGTACGGACATTAATTTGGGGCGATCCGGTTGCAGGCTGGCCGTCAATGGTATGTATTATCTTTTTGGTGAGCGGGGTTCAACTGTTCTGTCTTGGAATCGTGGGAGAGTATCTGGCTAAGACATATCTGGAGACGAAGCACCGTCCGATATTTATATTGAAAGAAAGTAAAGTTCAGACGGCAGGAAAAGCAGCAGGAGACAGCTTTGTGGGAAGCGGTGTGAATGCTGTAATGCGAGAAAAGAAATCCGGGGAGGAATCTCATGAAGACAAGACAGTCAAAGCGTCTGCATAATCAAAATGTTGGAACAACAAAGCCGGTGCATCTGCATAATAATGAAGAAACAACGATGTCAAAATATCTGTATTATGCAGGGTATGTAATACTTGCAGCACTGACATTATTTTTCTGCTGGATGTTTTGCCTCAGATGGGGAGTATTTGGATCGAAGGTGGACTGGATCAGCCAGCACAGTGTTATTCCGGATTATTTCAGAAAACAGTTTTATGAGACGGGAAATCTATTCCCGGAATTCGCTATGAACCTGGGCGGAGGACAGAACATATATAATTATTCATATTATGGACTTTACAGTCCGTTATTTTTGTTGTCCTACGCATTGCCTTTTGTGAAAATGTCTACGTATGTTATTGTTATGGAAATGCTATGCTTGATGGCTTCGGTGCTTTTATTGTATCTGTGGCTGAATCGAAAAGGATTTGGCAGAGCTGTCAGCTTCGCTGTGGCTGTTATTTTTTTGCTGACGGGGCCTATGATCTGCCAGTCCTACAGCCAGATTATGTTTGTTAATTACATGCCATTTTTAATCCTGGCTATGATGGGCGTGGACAGATACTTTGAAAAAAGGCGTTCAGGGCTTTTGGCAGGCAGTACATTTCTTATGATCATGACCAGCTTTTACTTCAGTATCGGAGGAATGCTGGCGTTGGTAATCTATGGAATTCATTGTTACGGACGAAAACTGGAAGGAAAAAATGAGCGTGCCACAGTAAAAGGGTTTCTGTGCGAGGGCGTGAGATTTCTTCTGCCTATGATTTTTGCAGTACTGGCAAGCGGAGTCCTTCTTGTGCCGACAGCCCTTGCATTGATTGGAAGAAGTTCCGGTGAATCTTCCGGAGGCAGCGCGAATGCAGAAAGTCTGTCGGTATTGCTTGGAAGTGGAAATGCAACAAAAATCCTGAAAGGACTTTTCTTTCCACAACTTAGATTGTCAGGAGTTTTTTATTCACCGTATGGTCTGGGATTCGGAACGTTGATGCTGACGGTGCTTGTTGCGACCATGTTCAGGCGAAGATGGAGTGACAGCGTAATGGCGTGGATCATTGCCATTGTCGCAGGCGTGCCGGTTTTTGTATACATTTTAAATGGGGGACTTTATCTGAGGGACAAGGCACTGATCCCGTTAATTCCGCTTTTTTGCTATATGCTTGCCATGTATTTAAAGAAGGTGAGCTGTGAAGAGTTTTCGTGGGGCGGCTGTATTCCATATGTTGTCACGATGGAACTTATCTATATAGGAAGAAACCAGGAAGGAATGGGAAATCTGTGGCCATTTTTGATGACAGAATCTCAGATTATGTTTGGTTGTTATCTTGCAATAGGTGTGATAAAAGAAGTGTGGAGAAAACGAAGGAAGACAACCTGGAGAATTAGAGGAACAGTTTTAATTTTAGCAGGTTCTATGGCGGTATTTCTGGCAGTATTTGATAATCAGTATGCCAAAGAAAAACAGGAGATGCTGGATACAACATTTTATAAACAGGTAACAGATTCTAAAATCACAGATGCAATTCAGACAGCAACCGATGAGGCAAAAAAAGATGGAGGATTTTACCGGACAGTCCAGCTTGGCAATGACGATGAAAATGCAGCAAATTTAAATCGTGTGTGGAACACAGATCAGTACATTTCTTCCATCTATTCTTCTTCCTATAATAAGACCTACCAGAATTTTAGAAAGGATACATTTGGGCTGGAACAGCCTTACCGGAATTTCCTGATGCAGTCTGAGGAGTCAAATCCGATTTATGCGAGATTCATGGGCGAAAAATACATTGTTACAAAGTCTAAGATGAAAGGTGTCAGGCTTCTTGGAAAGTCGGGGGAGTGGAAGATTTATGAAAATGAAAGTGCAGCTTCGATCATCTATGGAACAAGCCAGGTTATGAGTGAGAAAAATTATGATAAGTTGGACTATCCATATAATCAGACAACGCTTCTTCAGAAGGCAGTTGTGCCGGAGAGTGCCACGAAGCAGACGGACAGTATAGAGGCGGTGGACAATTTGCACAACGCAGTACTGCAATTTGGGGAAAACTCCTGTATTTCCGAGACAGACGGTGGATATCATATTTTTGCCAAAAAGGATACAAAAGTAAAAGCAGAGATTGTGAGCCAGATAGACATAAATTCAGTGAATACAGTGAATGCCGGTGAAAACACAAACGTTGCGAATGAAACAAAAACAGATTCTGGTAACAGAGTTTTATTGCTTCGGTTCAAGGTCAAGAATCTGAAACCCTCAAAAGATCTGACAATCTGGGTGGATGGCAATCGTAATAAACTGAGCGCTAAGCAGCGGGTCTATTATAATGATAACACAACGTTTACTTATGCAGTGGCACTTGAGGGTGATGAAAATCAGGTAGAGGTTACATTTAGCAAAGGAAAATATAATCTGTCTGATGTGGAAGCATATATAGCACCGTTGCCGGGAACAGAGCTTTACGAATCAGAGTTTTTACAAAATAGCACAAAGACAAAGGGAAACGTAATTGCCGGAAATCTGACAATGCAAAAGTCAGGATATCTGATTACTTCGATTCCATACGATTCCGGATTCAAAATTCAGGTTGATGGAAAAAATGTAAAAAGTGAGAAAGTAAATACAGCGTTCCTTGGCTGTAAGATGAAGGCAGGAGAGCATAACATTGTCATCACATACCATGCACCGGGGATGGCAGCAGGAAAAGTGATGTCCTTTGTCGGAATGATGGGATTTCTTATTTTATCTGTGTTAGAACATAGAGAATTACAAAAGAAAACAAAGCAGAATATGTGAGAAAATCTAAGGGAAAAAAGGAAAAAAATGAAAATTGAGGGTTCCTGACTGGTTGACACAAAAAAATGAAAGTGGTAAATTTAAAAGAGAAGTTAGCGAGTGCTAAATACGTCAGATGAGCCTGAAATCATTTGACCGACACCGCCAGTGAGTCTCGAATCATATAGGAAAGAGGGAATCTAACATGGGAAGATATTATCGTTTATCTAAGAAAATCACAGATGATATGGCAACCGCAATTTTGAACGAGATTAATGAACTGGAAAATGTTCAGACAGCAAGAATCACAGAAGATAATAAGTATCTGTTCGTGGACACGAAGGATCAGCAGTATCCAGAGGTTATGACACGTGCATTGAATATCTGTAGCCGTCTGGGTGGCAAATGCGAACTTTCATTTGCAGGTTTTGAAGGTGGATTCCAACCATAAGGTGTAAGAAAAAATATAAAAATCCGGATTTGCGTAATATCACATGGTTAGTGAGGACTGCGAAAAATCCGGATTTTTTGATTTTGTTGTTTTTTATTAACGGTTATTTCGTTCATGCAGCTTATACAGAACAATTAGTTGTTCTCATTATCTGAGAGGTACTTTTTTAAAGCGGAAAAACTCTCTGAGCTGATGACATGCTCAATCTTACATGCATCTTCAGCGGCAGTTTCCGGATCCACCCCAATTGAAGTCAGAAAACTTGTCAGGAATGTGTGACGTTCGTAAATTTTCCCGGCAATTGCCATACCACTGTCTGTCAGGTTGATATAACCATTTTCATCAACAGTAATATAATTATTTAATCGAAGATTCTTCATTGCAACACTGACACTCGGCTTAGAAAAAGAAAGCTCATGTGCAATATCAATTGACCTGACATTTCCAAGTCTGTTTTTCAGAACCAGTATTGTTTCCAGATAATCTTCTGCAGATTCACGTATTACCATAATAAACACCTCGCTTTGCGGTAAAATAATCCCCTGTCCGTTGGAATTATATTAGAAATTATATCATAAAATGGGAAGTTGTTCAATTTCTATTGGAGGAATTGAACTGATAATAAATTTCAAGAAATTTCTCACTGACGGAAACCATGAGAATTTTTCTTCCGGGAAACGACCGGGGATTTTACAATTTGTTTTATGAGGCATTCGAGTATGGTCAGGCACATTTTTTTAAAGCAGTATTTTGAGGTAAAAAAAGAAACAGAAGTAATCTGATCATAAAGCCGATGCAGGATTTTTGAATCCTGTATCGGCTTCGTTGATTCCATAGAGATTTGAAGAAATTTATTTGTTGTAATTCATCAGTGTTTTGATGTCTTCTTCCGGCGTGGTGATAGGTGCTATACCGTAATTTTCTACCAGAAAATTCAAAATATTAGGAGACAAAAATGCCGGAAGAGAAGGACCAAGACGAATGTTCTTGATACCCAGGTGTAAAAGTGTTAACAGGATGCAGACGGCCTTCTGTTCGTACCAGGAGAGAACGAAGGAAAGCGGAAGTTCATTTACGGAGCATCCAAATGCATCTGCAAGTGCTACAGCAACCTGAATCGCACCATAAGCATCATTACACTGCCCCATATCCATCAGTCGCGGCAGACCACCGATTTCTCCAAGATCGAGATCGTTGAAACGGAATTTTCCGCATGCCAGAGTAAGGACAATACTGTCAGAAGGTGTCTGTTTTACAAATTCTGTGTAATAGTTTCGTCCAGGTTTAGCACCATCACAGCCGGCAACCAGAAAGAAATGACGGATTGCACCTGATTTTACTGCTTCAATTACAGTGTTTGCATGGGACAGGATGGCTGCATGACCAAAACCGGTTGTCACTTTTGTACCGCCATTGATGCCGGTGAGTACCTGATCTTCCTTGTAACCACCAAGTTCCAGCGCTTTTTCAATAACCGGCGTAAAATCTTTCTTCTCATCAATATGAACAGCACCGGGGAAGGCAACCGTTTCTGTTGTAAATACTCTGTCAGCATAACTGCTTTTTGGCGGCATC
Source organism: Dorea sp. AGR2135 (assembly GCF_000420885.1). Classification (NCBI taxonomy): domain Bacteria; kingdom Bacillati; phylum Bacillota; class Clostridia; order Lachnospirales; family Lachnospiraceae; genus Dorea; species Dorea sp. AGR2135. Next base: position 206,618 of record NZ_ATVU01000004.1, read on the forward strand.
AGACAGTTGGTGGTGTAGAGAATCGGAGCTGGAAGATGATCAAATTCTTTTTGCTGATTCTGCCATGCGGTTCCAAAATTCCCTTTTAAGTGTGAGAATTTTTTTAAGAGTGGATAGGCATGGGCAGGGAGCATTTCACCATGAGTATAGATGTTGATTCCTTTTCCCTTTGTCTGTTCAAGTAAAAGCTGCAGGTCTTTCAAATCATGTCCGGTTACAACAATAAATGGTCCCTTTTCTATTGTAAGTGTAACATTGGTTGGTTCTGGTGTCCCATAGGTTTCTGTATTTGCCTTATCAAGAAGTGCCATACACTTCAGGTTGATTTCTCCTACTTTTAGTACTGTAGGAAGCAGTGCATCTGCACTTTCTTCATAACCAATCTTAAATAATGCTTCACAGAAGAAGCGATTCACTTCAGTATCTTCATAATTCAGAACATTTGCATGATAGGCATAGGCAGCCATTCCACGAATTCCGAAAAGAATCAGAGATTTCAAAGAGCGTATATCTTCGTTGGCATTCCACAGCTGTTGCATATCGTATTCGTCTGTTTTACCGTAAGGTGATTGACATTTGCTGCAGTCAGGAACCAGTCTTTCTTTTTCAGCTCGGACTTTTTGTATCATGTTTTCAATTGAGACATCGTCAAAATTTACATTTGTAACTGTGGTAAACAGCCCTTCAATTATGACCTGTCCGGTTCTTTTGGAAATAGCTGTTGTACTATCGACAGCTCTTGCAAGACCAATCAAGGCACCCGTCAGTTCATCCTGTAATCTGGCTGTATCTGCCTTTTTTCCACAGACCCCGGCATTTCCTGTACATCCGGCGCATCCGACGGTCTGCTCACACTGAAAGCAAAACATTTTCTTATCCATTATTGTATTCTCCTTTTTTATTCCATAATTTTCCCATCAATACTTATCGTTATAACCTGCCATGGTAAGAATTTTCCACTATCCTGAAGCGCTTTTTTTGCTGCTATCTCCAGACCACCACAGCAAGGAACTTCCATCCTTACGATGGTTACACTTTGAATGTTGTTATTTTGAATAATTGCAGTCAATTTCTCGCTATAATCTACCTGATCTAATTTAGGACAGCCGATTAATGTTACCTTATTCCGAATAAAATCCTGATGAAAGCTTGCATATGCATAAGCAGTACAATCGGCTGCGATTAATAGTTTTGCGCCGTCAAAATATGGTGCACTTACAGGTGCCAGTTTAATCTGTACTGGCCAGTTCTGAAGTTTTGATAGCTGCTCTACGCTTGGAGTTGATTTTATGGTTTCAGGTGTTTCGGATCGCTGAATCTGCATACTTCTAGAACCAGGACAGCCGGTGTGTGTAGACATTGCCTGATTTTTGGCAAATACTTTTTTCTGCGCTTCTTTTACGGCTTCTTCATCATATGCAGGAGCCTCTCTTTCTTCAAAAGAAATGGCACCTGTAGGACATTCCGGGAGACAATCACCAAGCCCGTCACAGAAATGTTCTCTTACCAATTCTGCTTTTCCGTTAATGATGTCAATGGCACCTTCATGACAGGCATCTGCACAGGCACCGCATCCATTACATTTTTCTTTATCAATTCGAATAATCTTTCTTATCATTTTTACCCTCCGTCTATAGCATAAAATTTTTATTTCTGTTAGAATCATAGTATAATAAATGCAACTTGTATGTTTGATTTCCAACAGGAGGAACAATTTTGAAAAAATTTTTACCCATTTTAAGGAACAGTCCTTTCTTTAAAGGTCTTACGGATGACGAGATATTATCCATATTGCACTGTGTAGAGGCAACAACAGTTTCAAAAGAGAGAGATTCTTATATTTTCAGAGCAGCAGATTCTACAGAAGTAATGGGACTTGTGGTGTCAGGCTGTGTTCTTGTTATCCAGGAAGACCTTTGGGGGCATCGAAATATTTTATCAAAATGTCATGCCGGTGATTTTTTCGGAGAACCATATGCGGCAAGTCCGGGTGCTGTTTTGAATATCAGTGTGGTAGCAGATGAGGACTGTGAAATTATTTTCCTAAATGTTCAGAAGCTTCTGGTTACTTGTCCAACTGCATGCGAGCATCATCAGAAGTTGATTCGTAACCTGGTCAGTGTCCTGGCAAATAAGATACTGATCTTGAACGATAAGATCACACATGTTGGCAAGCGAACGACAAGAGATAAACTATTGTCATATCTGTCAGCCGAATCCATCAGACATTCATCTTTATCCTTTGATATTCCTTTTGACCGGCAGCAGTTAGCAGATTATCTTTGTATTGACCGTGCAGCAATGTCTACGGAGATATCAAAGTTACAAAAAGAAGGTTTTATAAAAACAAATCGAAAGCATTTTGAATTAATGGTTTCTAATGATATGGATTCAACAAGGAAAATGTGATGGATATCAAGGGAAATATAGGATTAATTTGAGAATTATTATAATGTGCAAGAGGAGGAAATTTTAGATGATAAATAAATTACATTTAGCAATGATTGAGTTATATAGAGGAGATTCAAAGAGAATTCAACATTTTTGTAAAGTGCATAGTTATGCAAAATTGATAGCAGAAACGGAAAATGTAGATAAGAAATGTTTGTTTACCATTGAAGCAGCAGCTTTGACACATGATATTGGAATTCATTTCTGTGAAGAAAAATATGGTGATTGCAATGGAAAACTACAAGAAAAAGAAGGTCCTGCAATAGCAGAAAAGCTGCTTAGAAAATTAGAATTTGAACAAGAGGTATCGGAGCGGGTGCAGTATTTGATTGCACATCATCATACGTATAATAATATTGATGGTATAGATTATCAGATATTGGTAGAGGCTGATTTCCTGGTGAATATTATGGAAGATGGTTTATCGAAAGAAGCGGCTTTAAAAGCCTATCATAATATTTTCAAAACATCATGTGGAAAAATGATTTGCAGGGAAATGTTTGATATAACAAGATAGAGCGTGATAAACGAACAGTAGATAAATGTTTTGCAGAAGAATGAGAATGGATGGAGGTAAAAATGATTATCAGAAAAGCGAAAGAAAAAGATATTCCGAGAATTTTAGAGTTATTAGAGCAAGTGTTACAAATTCATGCAGATATAAGGCCTGATATTTTTATTCCGGGCACGACCAAATATACGATAGACGAATTGAGAGAGCTTTTGAAACATAAAGAAAAGCCAATATATGTTGCGGTGGATGAGGATGATGTTTGTGTAGGGTATGCATTTTGTCAATTACAAGAGCAGCCTTTTTCAAACAACATGGTTCCGTTTAAGACGTTTTTTATTGATGATCTTTGTGTCAGTCAAGAGGTTCGAGGTCAGCATGTTGGCGAAAGTCTGTTTGAATATGTAAAAAATGAAGCGAAACAGATAGGGTGCTATGAAGTGACATTGAATGTATGGGCGGGAAATACTTCAGCAGAGAAATTTTATGAAAAAATGGGAATGCGAACGAAAGAAAGACAAATGGAATATATATTGGTAGAAAAATAATATGCAGAAATAGAAAACATGGAAATAAGACTATTACGATATTTTTTCGAATGATCATATACAAACGCTGCAGATTCTTGCTGACGCAGCAAAATATGATGTGGCATGTACATCAAGCGGGCTGCCGACTTATACGATGGAGAAGATGTGCGAGACGTTATTGTTGCTTCGGACGAGCTGATTGCATCAGCAGGATATCTTGCAGATCGTATCAGTGTTAATCTTGAAATAAGGCTACCGCAATCCCACTGGCTTTAGACGGTGGGTTAAGGTAGCCAAAAATCAGAAATTATTGTATACTCATGGCATGGGAACATGGAAATCTAAAAACAGACACAAATACCTATTACAATATCACATTATTTTTGTCTGTAAATATAGGAAGAAATTACTGGTTTCGAG